>NZ_JAGINT010000002.1:4210658-4511420 GCF_017876295.1 Kribbella aluminosa
TCGGCCCGTGCCCGGATGGTCGGGCGGCCGATCCGGACGGTGTCCGACGAGGAGCACGGCGTCACGTTCACCGGTATCGAGGGGACGCCGGCGCTCGCGGTCACGCTGGCCTGCGTCGGCGCGTTCGGCCCGGCGCCGGACCTGGTGCTGTCCGGGATCAACCGCGGGCTGAACATCGGCGTACCGATCTTCCACTCCGGCACCGTCGCGGCGGCGCTGACCGCGGCCGGGATGGGACTGTCGGCGGTTGCCGTCAGCATCGACTCCGACGACCCGGCGCACTGGCCGACCGCGGCGACGGTCGCCGGTGAGGCCCTCGGCTGGATCGCCGAGGAGCCCGTCGGCACGGTCCTGACGATCAACGTGCCCGACCGCCCGCTGGACCAGCTGGCCGGTGTCCGGCACGCGTCCCTCGCCGTCCCGCAGCGCACCCGGCTGGTCGGCACCAAGGCCCCGACCGGTGAGCCGATGGTCGCGATCGAACGCCCCGGCACCCCGCCCGTCCCCGGCACCGACGAGGCCCTGCTGGCCGAGGGATTCGTCACAGTCACCCCGATCGTCGGCATCCGCGAGGTCCCCGACGACGCCGCCGCCACCGCCCTCGCGAAGCGGATGACCGGGCGGTCGTCCTAGGCGGATCCCCACGCAGGCAGAACCCGCCCCGGGACAGCGGGAAATCGTCCTCCAGTTGAGTTGTGTCTGCGTGTGGATCCGTGGCGACAGCTGGGCGGGGTGCGCTGTGGGGTGGACGGGTGTGCCATGATCGGGCCGACGGTTGTGGTGGAACCCGGTGAGAGTCCGGGGCGGTCCCGCCACTGTGACCAGGGCCTGCGTGAAGAAGGTCCCGGAAGCCAGGGCATCCGCGGCCGTCCGCCGGGTCGCGGTCTCGCGGTACGGCGTACCAGCCGTAGCGGGCGTGGACACCCGCTCGACGAAAGGGCCGCCGATGCGGGCTGCAGTTGCGAACTCCTTTCCTTTCACCGCGGTCGTCGGGATGGACGAGCTCCAGCTCGCCCTGGCCCTGGCCGCGATCTCGCCGGCGATCGGCGGGGTGCTGATCCGCGGCGAGAAGGGTACGGCGAAATCGACCGCGGTCCGGGCGCTGACCGAGATCCTGCCGCCGGTGGACGTCGTACCTGGCTGCCGCTTCTCCTGTGACCCCGGCCGTCCCGACCCGACCTGCCCGGACGGGCCGCACACCGGGGACGGGGAGCCGCGGGCGGCGCGGTTGGTGGAGTTGCCGGTCGGGGCGACCGAGGACCGGGTGCTCGGGTCGCTGCACCTGGAGAAGGCGCTCGCGGAGGGCATCACGGCGTACGAGCCGGGGCTGCTGGCGGCCGCGCATCGCGGGTTGCTGTACGTCGACGAGGTGAACCTGCTGCACGACCACCTGGTCGACGTACTGCTGGACGCCGCCGCGATGGGCCGGGCGACCGTGGAGCGGGACGGGGTGTCGGTCACGCATCCGGCGCGGTTCGTGCTGGTCGGCACGATGAACCCGGAGGAGGGGGAGCTGCGGCCGCAGCTGCTGGACCGGTTCGGGCTGACCGTCGACGTGGTCGCCAGCCGGGATCCTGCGGTGCGGGTCGAGGTGATGCGGGCGCGGCTCGGGTACGAGGCGGATCCCGACGCGTTCGTGGCGCGGTACGACGGCCCGCAGCGGGAGCTGGCCGAACGCATCGTGAAGGCGCGCGACCTGCTGACCGAGGTGATCCTGACCGACGCGGCACTGCGACAGATCGCGGAGATCTGCGCGTCGTTCGACGTGGACGGGATGCGCGCGGACCTGGTCACCGCTCGTACGGCGGTGGCGCACGCCGCCTGGTCGGGGCGTACGGTCGTCGAGGTCGAGGACGTCCGGGCCGCCGCCAAGCTGGCCCTCCCGCACCGCCGCCGCCGGAACCCGTTCGACGCTCCCGGCCTCGACCAGGATCAGCTGGAAGAAGCCATCAACAACAGCACCCCACCGGAAGACCCGGACGACGACCCAACCCCAGGTGGCCCGGACGGATCCGGAGGAGGTGACGCGCCGGCGGAGAGCCCCGAAACGGATGAATCGGCCGCTTCCACTCCATCGTCCCCTGATGGGGAGGACGCAGTCCCAGGTCCCGCGCCCAGCGGTAACGTCGCGGGCAGTTCCGAGCCCTACAAGGCGCGGTTGTTGAGTGTGCAGACTGCCGGGGCCGGAGTGGCTGGGCGGCGGTCGAGGGCGCTGACCGAGGTGGGGCGGGTTGTGGGGGAGCGGGGCCCGGGTCGGGCGTGAGGCGGGGCGGCCGCATGTGTTGGGGACGGTGCGGAGTGCGGCGCCGTACCAGAAAGTTCGAGGGCGCAGTGGCCCCGGGCTGGTGGTGCGGGCGGACGACGTACGGCTGGCGGTCCGCGAAGGACGCGAAGGGAACCTCGTCCTGTTCTGCGTCGACGCGTCCGGCTCGATGGGGACCAAGAAGCGGATGGGCGAGGTGAAGACCGCGATCGTCTCGCTCCTGCTCGACGCGTACCAGCGCCGCGACACCGTCGGCCTCGTCACCTTCGCCGGCCCCGCCGCGACCGTCGCGCTCCCGCCGACGGGCAGCGTCGAGACCGCCGTACGGCGGCTCGAATCCCTCCCCACCGGCGGTCGTACCCCACTCGCCGAAGGCCTCCTGCAGGCCGCCGACGTACTGCGGATCGCCGCCGTCCGGGACCCGCGCCGGCGCCCGCTCCTGGTCCTCGTCACCGACGGCCGCGCGACGTACGGCGACAACGCGTTCGGCCGTGCCCGGCAGGCGGCCGGCCACCTCGCGCAGCGCGGGATCGCCACCGTCGTGGTCGACTGCGAACCGCGCCGCGGCATCCGGCTCGGCCTCGCCGCGGAGCTCGCCGGGGATCTCGGAGCGGAGTACCTCGACCTCGGAGACGTTGCCGCCGGCAACCTCATCCGGACGGTCACCGAACGGAAGGTGGCCTGAGATGCCGAAGGGGCAACCGGCCGCGGTACCGGACGACGGCCTGACCACCCGGCAGCGCCGCAACCGCCCGCTGCTGATGGTGCACACCGGCGAGATGAAGGGGAAGTCGACCGCCGCGTTCGGGATGGCGCTCCGGGCCTGGAACCAGGGCTGGAACCTCGGGGTCTTCCAGTTCGTCAAGAGCGCCAAGTGGAAGGTCGGCGAGGAGACCGCGTTCAAGGCGCTCGGCGAACTGCACGCGTCGACCGGGCAGGGCGGGCCGGTCGAGTGGCACAAGATGGGCGAGGGCTGGAGCTGGTCCCGCAAGGCCGGCACCGAGGAGGACCACGCCGCCGACGCGCTCGAGGGCTGGCGCGAGATCCAGCGCCGGCTGGCCGCGGAGACGCACGACCTCTACGTGCTGGACGAGTTCACGTACCCGATGAAGTGGGGCTGGGTCGACGTCGACGAGGTGGTCGAGACACTGACCGGGCGGCCGGGGCATCAGTACGTCGTGATCACCGGCCGGGACGCGGATCCGAAACTGCTGGCGGCCGCGGACCTCGCCGCCGAGATGACCAAGCTCAAGCACCCGATGGACACCGGCCAGAAGGGTCAGAAGGGCATCGAGTGGTGATCCCGCGGGTGGTGGTGGCCGCGCCGTCGTCCGGTGCCGGGAAGACGACGGTCGCGGTCGGGCTGATGGCCGCGCTGCGGCGGGCCGGGCATACGGTCGCCGGGTTCAAGGTCGGGCCGGACTACATCGATCCCGGGTTCCACGCGATCGCTACCGGTCGGCCGGGCCGCAACCTCGACCCGATGCTGTCCGGGGAGGAACGCGTCGCGCCGCTGTTCGCCCACGGCTCCGCCGGCGCGGACCTGGCCGTCGTCGAGGGCGTCATGGGCCTGTACGACGGTGCGCTCGGGACGGACGGTTTCTCGTCCACCGCCCACGTCGCGAAACTTCTCGAGGCACCCGTGATCCTCGTGGTGGACGCGTCTGCGGCCGGACGCAGCGTCGGCGCCGTCGTCCAGGGTTTCGTTGCCTACGACACCGCCGTACGCATCGTCGGCGTCATCCTGAACAAGGTCGGCTCCGACCGTCACGATGCCGAAGTACGAGCCGGTGTCGCTCCCACCGGGGTACCGGTCCTGGGTGTCCTCCGCCGGGACACCCGTCTGACAGTCCCCAGCCGCCACCTCGGCCTCGTACCTGCCAACGAACAGCAAACCCAAGCGGAGAAAGCAGTAGCCGCCGCAGCGGAACTCGTCCACCAAGGCGTAGACCTCCAGGCAGTCGTAGCGGCAGCTCACGCCGCCCAACCCACGGAAACAACCCCCTGGACCCCAAGCACCGAGACCACGTCGTCGGCAGGACGGCGGCCGGTGGTTGCCGTTGCAGGTGGTCCGGTCTTCTCCTTCCACTACACGGAGACGACCGAGCTGCTGACTGCTGCCGGTGCCGAGGTGGTGACCTTCGACCCACTGACAGACAAGTTGCCTGAAGCAACTGCTGGACTGTACCTCGGTGGTGGTTTCCCCGAGCTGCACGCCGAGGGCCTGTCCGCGAATGCCGAGCTGCGCCGCCAGGTAGCAGCCGCGGTGGCGAGCGGACTGCCGGTGATTGCCGAATGCGCCGGGTTGTTGTACCTGTGCCGCGAGTTGGACGGTCACACAATGACCGGCGTACTCCCCGCCACCGCCACCATGACGCCCCGTCTGACGCTCGGCTACCGTACGGCGGTCGCCGCCACCACGACCGCGTTCTTCGACGAGGGCCGCCGGGTCCGCGGCCACGAGTTCCACCGCACCACGGTCGAGCTCGACCACGACATACGTCCCGCCTGGCACCTCCCCGGCGGTGTCGAAGGCGTCACGCTCCCGCAGGTGCACGCGTCGTACCTGCACCTGCACTGGACCGCCACTCCCGACGTGCCGGCCAGGTTCGTCGCTGCCGCCCGCGAGTACGCCGGATGAGCCTCGTCGTCGGAGTGGGCCTCCGATCCGGTACGCCGTACGCCGAACTCGCCGACGCCGTCGCGGCCGCCGTGAAGGACCTGCCCGGCGAGATCCGCCTACTCGTCACGCTCGCAGGCCGCGAGTCCGAGCCCGCCCTGCGACAACTGGCCGACCACCTCGACGTGGAGCTGCGTACCTTCACCAAAGACGAGCTGGCCGATCAGCCCGCCCCGACCCCGAGCGACCAGGTCGCCCACCTGAAGGGCACCCCCAGCGTGGCCGAAGCCGCAGTACAGGCAACCGGTGCCGAACTCCTCGTCCCGAAGCACAAAACCTCCAACACAACCGTCGCCGTCGGCCGCGGGCGTGGTGCGCCTGGTTATGGGGCGCGGGATCGCGGCGCCGTGCATCGGGTGATCGCGGAGCGGCGGGATGTTCGGCGGGGGTTCCTGGAGGTGCCGATCGACGGCACGGTGCTGACGCGGGTGCTGGAGGCGGCGCACCGGGCGCCGAGTGTTGGGCTCAGTCAGCCGTGGGACTTTCTGCTGATCCGGGACGTCGCGACCCGGCGGAAGGTGCACGACCTGGCGACGCGGCAGCGGGACGCGTTCGCGCGATCGCTTCCGGAGCAGCGGCGGCAGGCGTTCGACGGGCTGAAGATCGAGGCGATCCTCGACACCCCGTTGAACATCGCGGTGACCTGCGACCCGGGTCGCGGCGGCCGGCACGTCCTCGGCCGGCACGCGGATCCGCGCACCACCTGGTTCTCGGCCGCGATCGCGATCCAGAACCTCTGGCTCGCCGCCCGCGCCGAAGGACTCGGCGTCGGCTGGGTCTCGTTCTTCGGTCCGCAGGAGGTCGCGGAAGTACTCGGCCTCCCGCCCCACCTCGAGCTGATCGGCTACCTCTGCGTCGGGTACGTCGACGAGTTCGCCCCGGCCCCCGAGCTCGTCCGCTCCGGCTGGGCCGAACGCCGCCCGCTGTCCTGGGCGATCCACCACGAACAATGGGGCCGCCGCGACACCTCGATCGTCGACGACGCCCTGCACGCCGCACAGAACGCAGTACGCACAACCGGCCAACGCATCCACGTCATCGTCGGCGGGAACGTAGCCCACCTCGAGCAGCCCGAGTCCTTGGTCGTCGATCTCGGCACCACCAAGCCGGACCACAACTTCGGCGTACTGTGGCGCCCGGCGCGCACCCCCGCGGAAGCCGAGGAGTACGGCGTGGAAATCGCCCGCGACCTCGCTCTCCAGGGCGCCGGCCACCTCGACGTACACCTGGCAACCGACTCGGCGACGGCGAAGGCCCTGGCGGAAGGGCTCACGCTCGGCGCGTCCGCGTGTGGCCTGAAAGTGTCCCGCTGAGACGTTTCTGAGTCCCACGTACTACCAGGGTCGTACGTGGGACTCACTCTTTCGGGTGAACCTGCCCGGAGGGGCCTTGGTTCCGTCGGCACACGGTGCGAGGCTGTATGCATGGGCGTAGCGCAGCGCAACAGACGATGGTTGGTTCCGGTCACGGCGGTTGCAGTGGTGGCAGCGGTAGGGGCACTCGGTCCGGTGGTCGCGGACGCCTCGCCGAAGCTGCCGAGTATCACCGCACAGGATCTGCTCACCAAGGTGCAGTCCGCGAAGGTGGACGGCTTGAGCGGCATGGTCAGCTCGACCGCGGATCTCGGGCTGCCGGCGATCCCGGGGATGGGCGACCGCGGCGGCAACAGCACCACCAGCCAGATCACCCAGATGCTCAGCGGCCAGCACACCGCGCGGGTCGCGTTCGCGAGCCCGGACAAGGCCCGGGTGTCGGTGCTCGACAACCAGGCCGAGCGGGTCTGGACGACCGACGGCACGTCCGCGTGGGCGTACGACTCGGGCAACCGCGAGGCGACCAAGCTGACGCTGCCCGCGCACCAGAGCGCCAAGCCTGAGAAGACGGCACCGGAGAACTACAACCCGCAGACCGTGGCCAAGCAGTTCCTGGCCGCGATCGACCCGACCACCACGGTCCAGGTCAGCGGCACCGAGAAGGTCGCCGGCCGGGACGCGTACAAGCTCCGCCTGGTGCCGAAGACCGACAAGACGACGGTCGGTTCGGTGACGCTGGCGATCGACTCGAAGACCTGGGTCCCGCTGGACGTGACCGTGATGCCGCGCAGCGGCGGCAGCCCGGCGGTCGAGCTCGGCTTCACCTCGGTGTCGTTCGCCGTACCGTCCGCGAGCACCTTCACGTTCACCCCGCCGAAGGGTGTCAAGGTCACCGACCAGAAGGTGCCGTCCAAGGTCACCCCGAAGCAGATCGCGCCGAAGCAGGTCGAGCCGCCGAGCGGCGTCCTTCCCCGCAAGTCCGGTACGCCGGCCGACAAGCCGACCGTGATCGGTACGGGCTGGGACAGCGTCGTGATGTTCAAGGGTGGCGCGCAGACCGCCGGCCTGACCGGGAACGGCCAGCTCGCGCAGTTGCTCGCGAAGGCGCCGACCGTGCAGGGCTCGTGGGGTAAGGGCAAGGTGCTGACCAGCAAGATGGTGAGTGTGCTGATCACCGACGACGGCCGGGTCTTCGCCGGTCTGGTCACTCCGGACACCCTGCAGGCCGCCGCGGCCAAGGCCCCGCGCTGAACGACGAGACGCTGAGCAGCGAGATGGCGAGCGCGCCGGTCGTCACCCACGGGTTGACCAAACGGTTCCGCAGCGGACAGATCGCGGTCGACGCGGTCGACCTGGAGGTGCCGGCCGGTAGCGTGTACGGCTTCCTCGGCCCGAACGGGTCGGGGAAGACCACCACGATCCGGATGCTGCTCGGCCTGATCGCCCCGACGTCCGGGTCGGTCGAGCTGCTCGGCGAGCCGATGCCGAAGGCGCACCTGCGGGTGCTGCCGCGGGTCGGCGCGCTGGTCGAAGGCCCGGCGTTCTACCCGTTCTGGACCGGTCAGGCGAACCTGCTGCGCTTCGACGCCGCGGACCGGACGGCAGACCCGAAGACCCGCAAGGCGCGCGCAGGGGAGGCGCTGGAGCGGGTCGGTCTGTCGAACGCGTCCGGCAAGAAGGTCCGCGCGTACTCGCTCGGTATGCGGCAGCGGCTCGCGATCGCGGTCGCGCTGATGCAGCGCCGCGAGCTGCTGGTGCTGGACGAGCCGACGAACGGCCTGGACCCGCAGGGCACCCGTGAGGTCCGGCACCTGATCCGTGAGCTGGCCAACGACGGTACGACGGTGTTCACGTCGACGCACCTGCTGGACGAGGTCCAGCAGGTCTGTACGCACGCCGCGGTGATGAGCCGCGGCAAGCTGGTCCGGCAGTCCACCGTCGCGGATCTGCGCGCCGAGCTCCGTCCCCGGCTGGTCGTCCGTACTCCGGATCTCACCCAGGCGGCCGACACGCTGCAGGGTCTCGGTGTCACGGACCTGAAGACCACCGAGGAGACCGTCGAGGGCGACCCCGGCGAGCTCCCGATCGAGAAGTTCGCGGCCGCCCTGGTCGCCGCCGACGTCCGGATCCACGGCTTCGGCCTGGAACGCCCGAGCCTGGAGGACGCGTTCGTGGCACTCACCGGGGAGGGTTTCGATGTCGCCGAGTGAAGCGACCGCCGACGTCAAGGCTGCTGAGGCAGCTGAGGCTGCCGTGGTGCCCAGCGCCGGGCGGCACACGCTGGCGTTGTTCGGGTCCGAGCTGCGGCTGGTGTTCGGCCGGGCGCGGACCCTGGTCGGGCTCGGTGTGCTGGCCGCGGTCCCGTTGCTGATCGGGATCGCGATCAAGGTCTCCGGCACCGACGGCGGCACCGACGGGTTCCTCGGGCAGATCGCCGGCAACGGGCTGTTCCTGATCGTCGGCAGCCTCGGCCTGTCGATGCCGTTCTTCCTGCCGACCGCGGTGACCGTGGTCTCCGGCGAGTCGCTGGCCGGCGAGGCCAGCCTCGGCACCCTCCGCACCATGCTCACCGCGCCGGCCGGGCGGTCCCGGCTGCTCGCCGCCAAGATGGTCGCGCTCTCGGTGTTCTGCCTGGTCGCGACGATGGTGATCTGGATCTCCGGCCTGATCGTCGGGTTCGTGCTGTTCCCGGTCGGTGACGTGCTGCTGCTGTCCGGTTCGACCGTCTCGCTCGGCGACGGCCTGGTCCGCGCGCTGGGGATTGCCGTGCTGGTCGCGCTGTCGCTGCTCGGGCTGGCCGCGATCGGTCTGTTCGTGTCGTCGCTGACCTCGACGCCGCTGGCCGCGATGGCGGCGACGTTCGGCGCGTTCGTCATCCTTGGGATCCTGACCGCGATCCCGCAGCTGCACGCGATCCACCCGTGGCTGCTGATCTACCACTGGCAGTCGTTCGCCGACCTGCTCCGAGATCCGCCGTACTACCACGACATCATCCGCAACCTGCTGCTCCAGGCCGGGTACGTCGTGGTCTTCTACGCGGCCGCCTGGGCACGCATCACGAGCCGCGACATAACCTAAGCCGGGTGGAAGCCGACCTCGTCGCCGTACTTCGCTGCCCGGTCTGTGCGGATTCGCTCGCCCTGTCTGACCGTACGGCGCGGTGCTCGCACGGGCACACATACGACCTGGCCAAGCAGGGGTACCTGAACCTGCTGCCCGCGGCGTCGAACGGTATCGAGGGCGACTCGGCCGCGATGGTCGGCGCCCGTACGGTCTTCCTCGGCACCGGCCACTACGCACCGATCCGGGACGCACTGATCCTCGCGGCCGACCTGGGCGACGACGACCTGGTGGTCGAGGTCGGCGCCGGTACGGCGTACTACCTGTCCGGCGTCCTCGGCCTGTCGGAGCATCGGCGCGGTGTCGCCCTGGACGTGTCGAAGTACGCCGCCCGCCGGGCCTCGAAGGTCGATCCGCGGATCGCCTCCGTGGTGTGCGACGCGTGGCGCGAATTGCCGCTCGTCGACGGCTCCGCGCAGCTGCTGCTGAACGTGTTCGCGCCCCGCAACGCCCGGGAGATGGCGCGCGTACTCGCGCCGGGCGGCCGGCTGCTCGTCGTCACGCCGAACCAGCAGCATCTCGCCGAACTGGTCGACGTACTCGGAATGGTCAGCGTCGACGAGGACAAGGAACGCCGCCTCGAGGACTCGCTGAACGGGGAGTTCACGCGGACCGGCAGCGAGGTGGTCGAGGAGGTCATGCCCCTGGACCGGACGGCCGTGGAGCAGTTGGTGCTGATGACGCCGAGCGCCCGGCACCTGAACTACCGCGAGCTCCTGCAGCGGATCGCGCTGCTGCCGGAGCCGAGCATCGTCACGCTGTCGGTCACGCTGTCGACGTGGGAGCCGTACTGACAGCAGAGTGATGCCGGCTCGAGCTCGGCACCACTGAGCGAGTCCCGGATCAGGCCGCGTTGCCGATCAGTTCGCGGGCGACGACCGTGCCGTGGTTGCCGGCGTCGACGTGGGCCTCGGACTCCGAGACCTTGGAGGCGTCGATCAGCTCCTCCATGCCCGGGGTGACCGGGGCCAGGGTGAGTTCGGCGGCCGCGGTCCGGATGTTCATGCCGAACACGTCACCGAAGATCCGCTCCAGGTACGGCGTCGCGTGGTCCCAGCCGTGCTTCGGGGAGCCGGGACCGTAGCCGCCGCCCCGGGCGAGGGCGAAGATCGCCGGCTTGTCGGCGAGCGGGCGCGAACCGAAGGCGAGGTCCTTGTCGATCACCAGCACGTCGATCCAGGTCTTCACGTTCTGCGCGATGCCGTAGTTGTACATCGGGACGGCGAGCAGGACCGCGTCGGCGGTCACGATCTCGGCCTTCAGCTCGTCGGCGATCGCCTGTGCGTCCGCGAGCGGCATCCGGTCGGCGCCGGCGGCCGGCTCCTGGCCCAGCTGGGCGGCGACCAGCGTCGGCCACACGGTCGAGGGGAGCGGGTGCTGACCGAGGTCACGCCGTACGACGACACCGTCCGGGTGCTCCGCCTTCCAGGCGGCCTCGGCGCTGTCCGCCAGCGCGCGGGACACCGAACCGTCCAGCCGGACGCTGGCGTCGACGCGTAGCAGGGTGCTCATATGTTCTGTCTCCATCGAGTTGAGAGGGCGAGCTCGTTTGAGCTGTTCCGAAGATAATCTGTAAGGCAGAACATATTCAAGTCAGATCGTATTCCAGGTGGCGTACGCACGTAGGATGGACGCATGTCCAGTACTCCGGCCGACGTCGCCGCCCGTGGAGCGCGCGGGATCGAGCCCCAGAGCGCCGGTGGTGCGCCGGTGGAGGCCGATCTCGGCTGGGCCCTGGGCGTTGTCTTCCGGCAGTACGCGAAGGCGTCAGCGGCGGCCCTGGAGGGCCTTCCCGGTGGGCCGCGCGGGTATCAGGTGCTGGCGACGACCAGCTCCGAAGGCCCGAAGCGGCAGCTGGACCTGGCCGCGCAGCTCGGCGTCGACCGGACCGTGATGACGTACCTGCTGGACGACCTGGAGAAGGCCGGCCTCGTGCAGCGCCGCCCGGACCCGGCCGACCGCCGGGCGCGGCTGATCGCGCCGACCGAGCAGGGCCACGAGGTGATGTGCGACCTGGAGCGGCGGCTGCGCGCGACCGAGGACCACATGCTCGGCATCCTCGACGACTCGGAGCGCGCCAGCTTCCGGATGCTGCTGCAGCGGCTGGCGATGAAGGCCAACGCGATCGACCCACTGCACAACGCCTGCACCCTCGCCGAGGCCGACGACCCCGCACAGACCTGACCGCAGACCTAACGCAGCGGGACGAAGCCGGATTCGTAGGCGCGGATCACGGCCTGGGTGCGGTCCCGGGCGTTCAGCTTGGAGAGCACGTTCGCGACGTGCGTCTTGACGGTCTGCAGGCCGAGGATCAGCTCGGCCGCGATCTCGGCGTTCGACAGCCCGCGCGCCATCAGCCGCAGCACCTCCTGCTCGCGCTCGGTGAGCTGGTACTCGTCGAGCCCGGTCGGCGCCGGCGCGCCCGCGTGGGCGAGTGCCAGCGCGCGGATCGCCTCCGGAAACAGCAGCGACTCGCTGCGCGCGACCGTCCGGATCGCCGCGACGATGTCGTCCGGCGGCGTCCGCTTGAGCAGGAATCCGGACGCGCCCGCGCGGAGTGCGTCGTACACGTAGTCGTCGTTCTCGAACGTGGTGACGACCAGCACCCGCGGCGCCGGGTCGAGGCTGTCCAGCAGCAGCCGGGTCGCCTGGATGCCGTCCACCGCGGGCATCCGGACGTCCATCAGTACGACGTCGGCACCGGTACGGCGGACCAGCGGGAGCACCTCCGCGCCGTCGCCCGCCTCGCCGACGACCGTGAGGTCCTCCTCGGCGTTGATGATGGCGCGCAGTCCGCTACGGATCAGCGGCTCGTCGTCGACCACGACCACGGACAGGTTCATCTCATCCCTTCGTCACGTTCACCGGCAGCCGTACGGCGAGTCTCCAGCCCGGGCCGTCCGGGCGGCTGACCGGCCCGGCGTCGACGGTGCCGCGCAGTACGGCGACTCTTTCACGGATCCCGGCCAGGCCGCGGCCGCCGCCCGTGTGATCGGATCTGCCGCTGACCGGGTTGGCCACGATCAGCTCGAGGCCGGAGGCGTCCAGGCGGATGGATATTCCTACGGCGAGTTCGCCGGCCGGGCGGCCCGCGTGCCGGATCGCGTTGGTGAGGCCCTCCTGGATGATCCGGTACGCCTCCCGGGAGACCGCCGCGGGCAGCTGCGCCAGCTCGCCCCGGTGCTCGACCTCGACCGTGATGCCGCCCGCACGGGTCGCCTCGACCAGGCGGTCCAGCCCGCCGAGCGTGGTCTGTGGCGCCGTACGGGAACCCGGACGCCGGTCGTCGCGGAGCAGCCCGAGGACGTGGTCGAGGTCCGCCAGCGCCGCCCGCGCGGAGGTCTCCATCGCGGCCAGCGCGGTCTTGGCGAACTCCGGGTCGCTGGCCAGCACCCGACGGGCCGCGGCCGCCTGGATCGTGACCAGGCTGAGTGCGTGCCCGACGCTGTCGTGCAGCTCGCGGGCCAGACGGTTGCGCTCGGCAAGCGTCGCGGTCTGCTGCTCGAGCAGCTCGATGCGCTCCGCGGCGGTCGGGCCGAGGACCTGCGGCGCCAGGTACGCCAGCAGGGCGCCGACCGCGGCCGAGAGCAGGAACAAGGAGGCGAGCCCGCCGATCGCGGCGGCCGGCATCCACAGGTCGGTCCAGTTGCCGCGCACGGCGTACGACAGTCCCGGTACGGCGTCGTGCGTGCCGGCGGAGCGGAACGGGGCGGCCAGCCAGATCGCGCCGAGGCCGAACACGACGGTACTGAGGACGCCGACCACGCCGCCGCCCAGCAGGTGCAGGCAGAACCACGCCGTCGTCCGGCGGCGTTGTGCCCAGGTCCGCGCCGGGCCGAGTGGCCGCTCCTCGAAGCGCACCGCGAGCAGCGACTCGACCGCGATGCCCTCGACCTCGCGGACCGCGGGCAGCAGCCCGAGCACGAGCGGCGGCACCAGCCCGAGCACCACGTAGAGGGTGCCGGTGGCAACCTTCGGCAGTCCGAGGCCGGAGACCACCGCGCCCAGCGCGCTGTCGACCAGGATGAACGCCAGCACCAGCGCGGCGCCGAGCAGCAGGTACACCCAGCGCAGGTACGTCGACGGACGCCACAGGCAACCGATCGCCTGCCACACCCACCGCGCCGTCGTTCTCACGGTGACATCGTGTCAAAGCCGGGGGAGCGCCACCTCCCTCCCCGGAGTGAGCGCAGGGAAACCCGTGCCGACCGGACCCGTGACGTGGGCTCGGTCACCAGAAAGTTGAGGGTTTACGTAAATTTGACGCAATGCCGCCGGGTTCGGTCCTCGCGGGCGTCGCGATCTGCTGCCCAGGCAGGTACGGTCTGTGGTCGGGGCGGGTGCCCGTCTGGCTACGGACAGGCATGGGGGAGCTCCAGGAACGGGTGGCCGGCAGGATGCGAGGACCCGGTGCGGCGGACGTTAAGTCCCCGTGAAGTCCGCGCGGACCGATTGACCACCTTTCTGCATTTGATGTTTGATCAAATATCGGGACGAGAGAGGTCGATATGAGGTTGAGGCGTTCCGTCATCGCCCTGATGGCGGTCCTGGGGCTCGCCGTGGTGAGTGCGTGTGGCGGCGGTGACAACAAGGCGTCGAGCGGCGGCGACAGTGGCCTGCAGAAGGTCAGCTACCTGACGTCGTTCAACACCTTCGGTCGCGAGGCGTACGCGTATGTCGCGCTCGAGAAGGGTTACTTCAAGGACGCCGGTTTCGACGTCAAGATCAGCCCTGGCAGCGGGACCGTGGACGTGATGAAGCTGGTGGCCGGCGGTCAGGCCGACTACGGCATCGGCGACTTCACCGCGTTCGCGATCACCCTCGCCAAGCAGAAGCTCCCGGTGACGTCGGTGGGCATGATCCACCAGCGGTCGATGGCCGCGATCATGTCGCTGGACGGCCTGGGCATCAGCGGCCCGCAGGACCTGCCGGGCAAGACGATCGGCGACCAGCCGGGTTCCACCAACACGGTGATGTTCCCGGTCTACGCGAAGGCGGTCGGGATCGACCCGAAGTCGGTCACCTTCCTGCCGTCGCCGCCACCCGGCCTGCCGGCCCTGCTGGCGTCCGGCAAGGTGCAGGGCATCGGCCAGTTCGTGGTCGGTGAACCGCTGATCGCGAAGGCCGACAGCAAGCACCGCAAGGTGATCACGCTGCCGTACGGCGACAAGGTGCCGGACCTGTACGGCAACACGATCATCACCCGGTCGGACCTGGCCAAGGACCATCCGGACCAGGTGAAGAAGTTCACCAACGCCCTGCTCAAGGGTCTGCAGGACACCGTGAACGACCCGGCCGGGGCCGCCGCGATCATGAAGAAGTACGTGCCGAACGTCGATCTGGACGTTGCCACCAAGGAACTCCAGATCATGCAGAAGTATGTGAAGCCGGACGGCTTCAACGGCCCGCTCGGCGATGTCACGCAGGCGCGGGTGCAGAAGATCATCTCGCTGCTCGAGGAGTCGCAGGCGATCGGCAAGGGCTCGATCACGCCCGACGACATCGTGACGATGAGCCTCGCCCCGAAGAGCTGACGAAGAGCTGCGGTTAGGAGTACTGGAACCGGATGATTCGCCTGGACGGTGTAGGGCAGGTCTTCGACGGACGTGAGGGCCGGGTGACCGCCCTGGAGGAGATCGACCTGCACGTTCGTGGCGGCGAGTTCGTCACGCTGATCGGCCGGTCCGGCTGTGGCAAGTCCACGCTGCTCCGGCTGATCGCGGGACTGCTGCCGCCGACGTCCGGTGCGGTCCGGGTGGCGGGGGAACCCGTCACCGGACCCCGCCGGGACGTCTCGTTCATGTTCCAGCGGCCGGCCCTGCTGCCGTGGCGGTCCGTGCTGTCGAACGTGATGCTGCCGGTCGAGATCGACAAGGGCGCCGGCAGCAAGGCGTCGTACCGGGATCGGGCCCACGAGCTGATCGAGCTGGTCGGGCTGCAGGGGTTCGAGCGGCGGCTGCCGCACGAGTTGTCCGGCGGTATGCAGCAACGGGTGTCGCTGTGCCGGTCGCTGATCCGGGACCCGCAGGTGATGCTGATGGACGAGCCGTTCTCCGCGCTCGACGCGCTCACCCGGACCGAGCTGTCCGAGGAGCTGCAGCGGATCAAGATGGAGCTGTCCACCACGATCGTGTTCGTCACGCACTCGATCGAGGAGGCCGTGGTGCTGGCCGACCGGGTGGTGGTGCTGACTCCGCGGCCCGGCCGGATGCGGGAGGTCGTCGAGATCGGCATCCCGCGGCCGCGCAGCCTCGGCCAGAACGCGCACCTCACCGAGGTCGCGGAGATCAGCGGCCGGCTGCACGCGCTGCTCGCTCAAAAAGACAGCGCCGAAAAAGACAGCGCCCGAAAGGACAGCGCCGAGACGGACGTCCGGGCGGTACAGGACGTGCGGCCGTGACGAACAGGCGATCCTGGCTGACCTCGTCCCCGGTCTCGGCCGTCGTCCTGCCGATCGTCGGCCTGCTGGCCGTGATGGGGCTGTGGTGGGGCGCGACGGTCGTGTTCGCGATCGAGCCGTTCCTGCTGCCGAGTCCGTGGGCCGTGCTGCAGAAGTTCTTCGAGCAGCCCGGACAGCTGCTGTCCGAGACCGGTACGTCGCTGCTGGAGACGATCGAGGGTTTCCTGCTGGCGATCGTGATCGGCGTACCGATCGCGCTGGTGATCGTCCGCTCGGTGATCCTCGAGCGGCTGGTGTACCCGCTGCTGCTGATGGTGAACGCGATCCCGAAGGTGGCGGTGGCGCCGCTGCTGGTGATCTGGATGGGCTTCGGGCAGTGGCCGAAGGTCGTGATGGTGCTGCTGCTGTGCTTCTTCCCGATCGTGATCTCGACCGCGGAGGGGATGAAGTCGACCCCGACCGAGCTGGTCGAGCTGATGCGGTCGCTGAAGGCGAGCCGGGCGCAGGAGTTCTTCAAGCTCCGGCTGCGGTACGCGATGCCGCAGATCTTCACCGGGTTCAAGGTCGCGATCTCGCTCGCGGTGATCGGTTCGGTGATCTCCGAGTTCGTTGGTGCCACCAAGGGCCTCGGGTACGTCATCCAGCAGTCCGGCGCGAGCGCCGACACCACGCTGGCCTTCGCCGCGATCATGCTCCTGAGCGTGATGAGCGTCGTCCTGTTCTACGGCCTCGCCCTGCTGGAGCACCTGCTCCTTCCCTGGGCACAGGAGAAGCGATGACTGTACTGATGCCGCGCCTCCGGCGCGGCGGGTCATCGGGCCCTGGCTCCCGGTCTTCCCTCGTGGCTCCGGTCGCTTCGCTCTCTGCGCTCCTCAGTCCAGACCGGGAGGCCCGATGACCGCACAAGCTTCGGATGCGGATCGTCGTGTCCTGGTTCGGCCGGAGTGGCTCGAGGCCACGGTGGCGGCCGTGTTCACCGCGGTCGGGTTCGAGTCCGCCGACGCCGGCGAGATCGCGTCGGCGCTCGTCGAGGCGGACCTGCGCGGCGTCAGTTCGCACGGCGTGATGCTGGTCCCGATGTACGTCGAACGGCTGAACGCCGGCGGTGTCACCCGGGAGCGCGAGCTCGACGTACTGTTCGACGCCGGGGCCGCGATGGCGGTGGACGCCCGCGGCGGGATGGGGCAGCTGACCAGCCCGCAGGCGATGGGCCACGCGGTCGAGCGTGCCGGGCGGTACGGGATCGGCATCGTGTCGGTGCGGAACGCGCACCATTTCGGGGCCGCGAGCCGCTGGGCGATGCAGGCAGGCGAAGCTGGGTGTATCGGTATCGCAATGTCGAACACGACACCGCTGATGCCCGCTCCGGGCGGTGCGGAACGGCTGGTCGGCAACAACCCATTGGCGATCGCGGTACCGACCACGGCCGGCGTCGAGATCGTGCTGGACATGGCGTTGTCGGCGGTTGCCCTGGGCAAGATCCGGCTGGCCGCGTCGGCCGGGCGGACGATCCCGGACAGCTGGGCCACGGACCGCGACGGTACGCCGACCACCGACCCGGACGAGGCCGTCCTGGGCATGCTGCTGCCGGCCGCGGGCCACAAGGGCTTCGGGCTGGCGCTGATGATCGACGTGCTCACCGGCGTGCTCAGCGGCGGCGGCTGGGGCGACCAGGTCCGGCCGCTGTACCGCGAGCCGGACCGGCCGAACGACTGCGCGCACCTGTTCCTGGCCATCGACCCGGAGCTGATGGGCGGCGTCGAGGACTTCAAGCGCCGGTCGTCCGGGCTGGCGGCCCGGGTCCGCGGCAGTGCGACCGCGCCCGGAGTGAACCGGCTGTACCTGCCGGGGGAGATAGAGGCCGAGCGCGCCGGGCAGCAACAGCGCAACGGCGTACTGATCGAGAGGTCGGGACTCGACGGGCTGCTGGCCGCCGCGCGTGCGGTCGGTGCCGTCGTACCGGCGGGAGGGGTGCTGAACTGATGCCGAAGACACAGGTTTCCACCGCGGCGCTGCGGAGCCCGAACGGGGTGTTCTCGCAGGCCACGACGGTCGAGGCGACCGGGCGGCTGGTGTTCGTCTCCGGGATGACCGCACGGACGCCGGACGGCAGCATCGCCGGCGTTGGAGACGTCCGGGAGCAGACCCGCCAGGTGTGCGAGAACGTGAAGGCGGCCGTCGAGGCGGCCGGCGGCACGCTCGCGGACGTCTGCCGGGTCGACGTGTATGTCCGCAACATGGAGGACTTCGCGAAGATCCACGAGGTCCGGGCGCAGTACTTCCAGGAACCCTTGCCGGCCTCGACCATGGTCGAGGTCAGCAAGCTCGCCAATCCTGACTATCTCATCGAGATCAACGCGATCGCGGTGGTCTCATAACCGGGGGTGATGTTGTGCGCGGCGTCGAGTGGACCTGAGATGAGATACGTGATGGTGGAGCACGCCGGGGCTGTCGTCCCCGGCGTGCTCTCCGGTGAATCGGTGCAGTTGCTCGCAGCAACAGATTTGACCGAGGCGATCACCGAGGGCGCTTCGGTAGTAGGTGAGATCCCTTATCGGGAAGAGATTCTGCGGGCGCCGCTGCGGCGCTTCCGGCGGGACATCCTGTGCACCGGGTGGAACTACTGGGACCACTTCGAGGAGAGCAAGGGCAAGCGCGAGGGCCAGGACGTGGACCGGCCGGAGCACCCGACGTTCTTCACCAAGGGACCGGACGTGGTGATCGGGCCGTACGACGACATCGCCTGGGACCCGGCGATCTCCGCCAAGTGGGACTACGAGGCCGAGGTCGCGCTGGTGATCGGCAAGACCGGCAAGAACATCCCCGTTGCAGAGGCCCTCGACCACGTCTGGGGCTACCTGCTCGCGAACGACGTGTCGCAGCGGGACCTGCAGCGTGCGCACGGCGGGCAGTGGCTGAAGGGCAAGAGCATCGACGACACGATGCCGCTCGGCCCGTGGATCGTCACCGCCGACGAGGTGGGCGACCCGCAGGACATCCACCTGCAGTGCCTGGTGAACGACGAAGTACGCCAGGACGCGTCGACGCGGCAGATGGCGTTCGACGTGGCCACACTGATCAGTGAGCTGTCCTTCGGTATGACGCTGCGCCCGGGTGACCTGCTGCTGACGGGCACGCCCGCAGGCATCGGCAACGCCCGCGAGCCGCAGGTGTTCCTGCAGGACGGCGACGTGGTCGTCACGCGTTCCGACAAGCTGGGGGAGTTGCGCAACAAGGTGACCCGCGGATGAGCGGGCCGTTGGAGCTGCTGCCGGGTGGCGGCAAGGGCGGTCGCCGTACGCTCGCCGAGCACGCGGCCGCGGAGCTGCACCAGCTGATCCTGTCCGGGGAGCTGCCCAGCGGTACGCCGTTGCGTCTGGTGGAGCTGGCCAGCCGGCTGGAGATGAGCCAGATGCCCGTACGTGAAGGCCTACGCCGGCTGGAAGCACTGGGGCTGGTGGAGATCATCCCGCACCGCGGCGCCTGGGTCCGTGACCTGTCGCTGTCGGATCTGCGGGACACGCACGAGACCCGGCTGGCGTTGGAGAGCCTCGCCGTACGGGCTGCTGCTGCTCACTTCACCGAAGAGGACCTGTCGAAGGCGGCTGCTGCACTGGCCGAGCACTTGCGGCTGTCGCGCGCCGAGGACTCGGCAGGTGCCCGTGACGCGCATGCGGACTTCCACTTCACGATCTACCGTGCCAGCGGCTCCCAGTGGTTGCCGCGGGCAATCGAGCCGGTGTGGCAGAACAGCGAGCGCTACCGGTTCGGGAGCCGCCAGACCGCGTTCCTGATCGAGCGGAACCGGCAGGAACACCAGGCGATCCTGGACGCTTGCGAAGCCCGCGATCCGGACGCGGCCGAGCAGGCGCTGCGCAGTCACCTGACCGGCGCGTTCCAGCGGATCACCGAGACCATGACATCAGGGACATCAGGGACATCAGGGACGTCCAAGCAGAAGGAAACGCCATGAGGGCGAGCTTCGACGCGACCGGTGAGGTCGTGATGATCACAGGCGGCGCCCAGGGCATCGGTGCGGCGCTCGCCGCGGCCGTGAACGCTGCCGGCGGTACGGCGGTGGTCCTGGACGTGGCTGCACCCCCTGAGGGCGTCGCGCACATCCAGGTCGATGTCGCGGACCGGGCCAAGGTCTTCGAGGCCGTCGCTCAGGTGCAGGCGCAGTACGGACGGATCGACGGGCTGGTGGCCGGTGCGGCGGTGCAGCCGAGGTCGACAGTGCTGGAGCTGGACGCGGCCGAGTGGACCCGGACGTTGCAGGTGAACCTGGATGGTGTGGTCTGGGCGTGCCAGGCCGTCGTACCGCACCTGGTCGCCCGGCGGACGGGCTCGGTGGTGGTCTTCACCTCCGGGATGGCGTCCAGCGGGTACCCGGGCGCTGCGGCGTACGCGGCGAGCAAGGCGGCGCTGGTGGCGTTCGCGAAGACGCTCGCGGCGGAGGTGGCCGCGGACCGGGTCCGGGTGAACGTGGTCGCACCGGGGGTGATCGACACCGAGCAGTTCCGGGGAGCGAACGCCGGTGCGGACCGGGAGCACTGGCAGGACACCATAGGTATCGGCGACCCCGACGACGTGGTCGGCCCGTTGTTGTTCCTGCTGTCGGACGCGGCCGCGATGACCGGGTCGGTGCTGGCGAGGGAACGTGCCTTTGCCAAGCTGACGAGCTTTATCTAGTTGTACGGAGTGAATCTGTGACTGAACAGCTTCCTGTTGCGGTAGTAGGAGCCGGACCGATCGGTCTGACCACCGCACTCGGTCTGCAGCACTACGGCATCCCGTACGTGCTGCTGGAGGAGGACGCCACGCTCTCCTCCGACACCAAGGCCGGTACGACGCTCAGCCGGACGCTGGAGATCTGGAACCGGTACGGCGCGGTGGACCGCATCCTCGGTGCGGCCCTGCGGATCGACGAGATCGGCGACATCGACCGGGCCACCAACACGCCGCGCGCCTCGGTGCAGCTGGCGGAGCTGGTCAACGACACCCAGTTCCCGTACGTGATCAACCTGCCGCAGCAGAAGATGGAGCCGCTGCTCGCGGCGGCGCTCACCGAGCCGGTACGGACGCAGCACCGGATGACGTCGTTCGAGATCCGCGCCGACCGCGTCGTACTGCAACTGGAGACGCCGGACGGCCCGCAGGAGCTGGAGGCGTCGTACCTGCTGGCCTGTGACGGCGGGCGGTCGCGGATCCGCGACGCGCTGGGTGTGAAGGTCGTGGGGGAGACCCTGCCCGAGCGGTACATGCTGATCGACGTAGTGGTGGACCTGGACGTCGACAACGCCCGGGACTACCCGTACCTCGCGTACTTCGCGGACAAGTCCGAGTGGATGGTGCTGATCCGGCAGCCGGACAACTGGCGGTTCCTGTTCCCGCTGGCGCCGGGTGCCGACGTGCCGGGCGACGAGGACCTGCTGGTGAAGGTGAAGCAGTTCATCGGCGAGGTGGACCGGATCGAGCTGCTGGGCTCGGTCGTGTACAACGTGCACCACCGGGTCGCGGAGCAGTGGACCGCCGATCGCAGGGTCTTCCTGATGGGCGACGCGGCGCACCTGATCACGCCGATGTGGGCGCTCGGGCTGAACACCGGTGCGCTGGACGCGTCCAACCTGCCGTGGCGGCTGGCCTGGGTGCTGCGCGGCTGGGCTTCTCCCGAGCTGCTGGACGGGTACGAGCAGGAGCAGCGGCCTGTCGCGATCGAAGGCTCGGGCGAGATGGCCGAGGCGGCTCGGAAGTACATGTCCTTCCAGCGCGGTGCTGTCACGGAGAACACCGGCGCTTGGGCCACGGCGTACAACCGGACGCTGCTGAGCGTGCGGCTCGACGTGGAGGGTGTGGGCGACTGGTCGATGGTGGCCACGTCCGCTGCGCCGCCTGCTGTCCGTGCGGGTGACAGGGCTCCGGACCTGGTGCTGCAGAGCCCGACGGGGCGTACGACGATCCACGACCTGTGCCGGGACTCGTTCGTGGCGCTGTACTTCACCGACGTACGCCGGCGGCCGGAGATCCCGGTGAACGGGTCGCCCGCACTGCAGCACTACGCGGTGTCCCGGTGGGACGCGCCGCACGACTCCGGTCTGCGTGACCGGGCGCTGTTCGACCCGGGAAGCGTTGCCACCAACAGGTACGGCGTACCGGCCGAGAGCGTCGTGCTGATCCGGCCGGACGGTCACATCGCCGGGGTGTCTCCGATGGGTACCGGTGTGGCCGAGGAGCTGTACAAGCACGTAACCGGCCGGGAGGCGCCATGAACTGTATTGAATGCGCGCCTCCGGCGTGCGGGTCATGGGGCTCTTGCTCCTGGTCTTCCCTCGTCGCTCTGGTCGCTTCGCTCCCGCCGCTCCTCAGTCCAGACCAGGAGGCCCCATGACCGTCGACGAGCCGTTGCGGGAGATCCTGCTGCAGACGGACGACCTCGAGTGGGTGGAGAAGTCGCTGGCCGGCCTGTCCCACAAGATGCTCTGGCGGGACCCGGAGACCGAGGCGTCGATCGCCCTGGTGCGTTTCGAGAAGGGCTCCGGCATCCCGTCGGAGCACAAGCACGCCTCGAACCAGTTCATGTTCTGCCTGTCCGGCCGGTACGTGTACCTGCCGACCGGGACAACCCTCACCAAGGGCAGCTTCTACTGGAACCCGAAGGGCGTGGTGCACGGGCCGACGCGGGCGGAGGAGACCTCGGTCCTGCTGGAGGTGTACGACGGTCCGCACTACCCGGAGCGTCCGGACTTCTACGACAACGACGAGGACGCCCGCTGACATGGCCGGCTGGGACGTCCACACCCATCTGATCCCGCCGACGGTGCTGGCGGCAGCGCATCGGGGCGAGTTCGGGCTGTCCGTCGACAGCGGCTCGCTGATCGTCGACGGTAGCCGCGTGCCGCTCCGGCGCCTCGCCGACCCGGCGGCCCTGCTGCACTGGATCGCCGAGCAGGACCTGGACGGCGCTGTGGTGTCGGTGCCGCCGCCCTTGTTCCGGTACGACGCAGGCGCCGAGTGGGCCGAGCTGGTGAACCAGGGGCTCCGGGAGCTCGCCACACCGCAGTTGCGCGTGCTGGCGCACCTGCCACTGCTCGACCCGGCCGCCCCGTCGGTGGCAGCGCGTCTTGCCGGTGAGGGCGTCTTCAGCGGCTTCGCACTCGGCACGCTGAGCTATGCGGGGCTGGATCCGCTCTGGCGGGTGCTGGACACCGCCGGGGCCTTCACGCTGATTCACCCGGGTGCCAGTGACGACAAGCGGCTTGATTCGTTTTACCTGTCGAACCTGTTGGGGAATCCGTACGAGACCGGAGTGGCGGCGGCTTCGCTCGTCTTCGCGGACGTGCCGGGGCGGTTTCCGGGGATCCGGTTCTGTCTGTGTCATGGGGGTGGTGTGACGGCGGCCGTCGCCGGCCGATGGCAGCGCGGGATCGACCAGGCCCGGCCGGGGATCGAGCCGGTGTCCCTGCCGGTGGCCGAGGCGCTGCGCCGGTTCTACGTGGACGATCTGGTGCACGACGACGCCGTACTGGAACTGCTGACCAAGACGTTCGGTGCCGAGCGGGTGCTGGCCGGAAGTGACTGGCCGTTCCCGATGGGCAGCGACGAGGTGTCCACTGCGCGGGCCACCGAGCTGTCCGCGGCGGTCGAGGTGCTGACCCGGCCGCTGGCGACGGAGGTCTCCGCGGAGTGAGATGGGTTTTCGGTCTGGTCGTGGTTGTGATCAGATATCAAATCGTGGGGAACGGGGTAGCGGCGTGATCACACGGGGGACTGTGCTGCACAGTCACGGACCGGGGGAGCAGTTGAAGGCCGACGAGGTCGAGCTGACCGTCGGTCCGGACGAGACGTTGGTGGAGATGCGGCTGGCCGCGGTGACTCCGCTGGACCGGTCGACGCTGGCGGGCAAGCAGCCGTGCGCGCCGTTCGTCCCGGGCTCCGAAGGCGCCGGTGTGGTGCTGAGCTCGGACGTGGCGGCAGCCGGTGCGGCCGTCGTCGTTCGCGGCGCGGGCGTCGGCGTGACGCGACAGGGCGTGTGGGGACGGTTCGCCGTCGTACCGAACGCCGCCGTACACGCACTGCCGCCGTCGCTGGAGCCTGCTGCGGCGTTGGCGCTGCTGACGCCTGCCTTGACTGCGCACACCGCTGTACGCCGGGTGGCCGACGTACAGCCGGGTGAGACCGTAGTGGTCACCGGTGTGACCGGGCTGATCGGGCGGATGTGTGCTGCTATCGCACGGGCGGCCGGAGCAGCCAGGGTGATCGGGCTGGTGTCGCTGGACGATTCTGCGGCCAGTGCCGGCGGACTTGTCGACCAGGTCGTCCGTGTGGACGGGCTGGGGCAGGTGGGCCGGGAGCTGCCGTGGTGCGACGCGGTCATCGACACCATGGGCGGTCCGGTGACCGGTGGGGTGCTCGGACACGTCTCGCCCGGCGGACGGATCGCCGTACTCGGCTACAGGGCCGGCGAGTTCACCACGATCGACCTGCACCAGCTGATCGGCCGGGACCTGCGGCTGCTGCCGGTGAACCTGCAGCGCACGACGCTGGCTCCGGATGCGGTCGGTCAGGCGCTGGCGGACATCGCGTCGGTGCCCTGGCGAGCGGACTACGACGTCGTACCTGCGGACCGGGTCAGCGACGTACTGGAGCGGCCGGCGGGCCGGGTGCTGCTGGACCTGACAGCCCTCTCGGTGGGCTAGACCACTTGCGTTTACTGGGCAATCTGTCGTCGAAGGCCGCCAGATACCCGGTCGGCGGCTACCGTACCTCCAGAAGTGAACAGGAGAGAGGCAGCCCGCTACTGATGATCCGACGACTCGAGCTCACGCCTGGGGGACCGACCGGACGCCGTACGCTCGCCGAGGAAGCCGCCGCCGAGCTGCACGAGCTCATCCTGTCCGGCGAGCTGCCCAGCGGTACGGCGCTCCGGCTCGAGGAGCTCGCCAAGCGCCTGGACATGAGCCAGATGCCGATCCGGGAAGGGCTGCGGCGGATGGCGGCGCTCGGGCTGGTCGAGATCGTCCCGCACAAGGGCGCCTGGGTTCGCGAGCTGTCGATGGAGGACCTGCGCGACACCCACGAGACCCGGCTGTCGCTGGAGTCGCTGGCGGTCCGGGCGGCCGCCACCCGGTTCTCCGACGCGGACGCGACCGCGGCCAAGAAG
Organism: Kribbella aluminosa; assembly: GCF_017876295.1. Classification (NCBI taxonomy): domain Bacteria; kingdom Bacillati; phylum Actinomycetota; class Actinomycetes; order Propionibacteriales; family Kribbellaceae; genus Kribbella; species Kribbella aluminosa. Next base: position 4,235,595 of record NZ_JAGINT010000002.1, read on the forward strand.
GCGCTGGCCGAGCACGTCCGGCTGTCGAAGCTCGGCGACAACATCGCCTCCCGGCAGGCGCACACCGAGTTCCACTTCTCGATCTACCGGGCCGGCGGCTCGCGCTGGCTGCCGCGAGCGATCGAGCCGGTCTGGCAGAACAGCGAGCGCTACCGGTTCGGCTCCCGGCAGACCAAGGCCCGGATCGAGCAGACCCGGCGCGAGCACCAGGCCATCCTCGACGCGTGCCTGGCCCACGACGAGGAAGGCGCCGAGGCGGCGCTGCGGCAGCACCTCGAAGGGGCCATGCAGCGCATCACCGAGACGATGGAGCGTCGCTCGAAGCAGTGAGCTCCTCGAACCGGTCCTGCTGCCAGCCGGTCGCGTCGAACACCGCACGCAGCAGCAGGCCGTCACTGCTCGGCCGGTGGGTCGTGATGAGCTCCGCGAGCGGTCTGCTGCCGAGGCCGTCGTAGTACGCGTCCAGTGCCTGCCTTCTTAGTTGCTCGGAGGCTCCACCGATCTGCTGTAGCGGCACGTCGCAGCCTTTGACGTGCCCTGAGCCCACTTGCTCACCTGGAGCGAACTGCTGCACCAGGTGCTCACCTGCACGCACGTCCTCCGCTCTGAGGCGTGCTCCCAGCGCGCGGCACTGGATGCGCTGGACCGCTTGTGCGATGGCGATGTGGTCCGGGTGGCCTGTCAGCCCGTCACTGCCCACAGTGAGGATGAGCTCCGGCTGGAGCTTGTCGATCGCTGTTTTGACTGCTGCTGTGATGGCTTCCGGCTGCGCGGCTGTCAGCGTGCGGGGACCGTTGCGGGCGCCGTCGTCGATCCACTGGTCCGGTGCGCCCAGCCAGTCCCACTCGGCGATGCCCAGCAGTGCACAGGACGCGCTGAGGTGGTCGGACGCTTCGTGCATACCGGCGGTGGCAACACGCAGTACGACGTTCCAGCCCTGCTGGCTCAGGACCGAGGTGGCCGCGCCGGTGGCGAACACCTCGTCGTCGGGGTGCGCATGGACGACCAGAGCGGTACGCATCAATCAGCGAGGTGCGCCGGGAACCCGCCGGTGGCGATCGGGCTCCAGCGCTCCGGGGTGATCCGGATGAGGCACTTGCCCTGCTTCACCATCGCGTCGCGGTACTCGTCCCAGTCCGGGTGCTCGCCGGAGATCGCCCGGAAGTAGTCGACCAGCGGCTCGACCGCGGCCGGCAGCTCGATGACCTCACCGCTGCCGTCCACCTGCGCCCAGGCGCCGTTCCACTCGTCCGACAGCACGACCACACTGGCCTTGCCGGCCCGCTTCACGTTCGTACTCTTGGCCCGCTCCGGGTACGACGAGATGACGATCCGCCCCTGCTCGTCCACCCCACCGGACACCGGCGACGCCTGCACCGTCCCGTCCGCTCTCGTTGTCAGCAGCAACATATGGTGACGCGGCCGCACGAACTCCAGCAGCCCGTCCAGCTCGACCTTCGTGTTGGTGGCAATAGTCCTAGGCATGTCTCTTACCCTAAGTCCGCCGGGGTGAGAAGGCACTCCAGCTGGTCGTCAGTGAGTTGGTTGATGAGGTGCTTGGCGTGCTGAGCCTGTGCCGTGCTCGGGAGCTGTCCGGCGAGCAGGTCGGGGAGCAGCAACTCGTAGCCGGCGCGGGCGCGCGGGGTGTAGCGGTGGCGGGTGCGGGCCACGGCCGAGGACACCCGGATCGCGTGCTCGTTCCCGGGCGGTACAGCGGGGCGGTCGGTCTCCCGTGCCGCGAACCGGAAGCCGTTCGCCAGGTCGCAGCTCCGGCAACCGAGGTTGCCCGCCCCGAGCTGGGCGCCGCAGTCCGGGCAGGTCAGCTGCTTCAGTGCGCCGTCGACGACCCGCCAGTCGAACTCGGACGTGTCCTGCAGTACGACCTCGGCCAGCTCGCGTGCTTCCTCCGGGGCCACTCCGGAGGCGACGCGGAAACTGTCCCAGGCGGCGTCGATACTGTCCTCGACCTGCTGTACGGCGGCGGTGAACCGAGAGTGATCGACGCGTCGCATGCCCCGGACTCTAGTCAGCTTCGGGGTTGTGGACGACCGGATTGACATGTTCGAACAGGTGTTCGAACATGGGGTTATGACGGGGAATGCGGCGCCGGAGAGTCGAGTCACAGCACTCGACCAGGCGCGCGCGCTCCTCGCCAGGGCAAAGGCCCGGAAGGCAGCTCACAGTCCGCCCGCACATCTCTCCACGGACCACCCCAACCACCCCGACCACCCCGACCACCCCGACCACCCCGACCACCCCGACCACTCCGACCACCCCAACCACTCCGACCACCCCAACCACTCCGACCACTCCGACCACCCCAACCACTCCGCCGCTTGGCCGGAGACCGACCGGGGCGCCGCCCGGCTGGCGGCGGTTACGAGCTTCGATCCGGATCTCGCCCACCTGGATCCCACCCACGCGGATCTCGCCCACGTGGACGGTCACCCTTCCGGCCTCGGCACCTCCGCCTCCGCCTCCGCCTCCGCGGGGCACGCTCGCCCGATCACCCTGCGTCCTGGCGCTTCCCGCCTGGAGCCGGTGGAGGGTGGACGGGCGTCGGTGGCGCGGGTGCAGCAGGCGTTGGACACGGCGGGCGTGGAGCGGGAGCTGCCCACGCATCCGGCGGTGCGGGAGCTGCTGGCGGGGGCGGCGCTGCGGGGCGGCTCGGCGTACTCGGTGCGTGGGAGCGCCGCGCTGGTGATGGCGTTGATGGCGGGGCCGTCCGCGGACGGGGCCTGGTGCGGTGTCGTCGGGGTGCCGTCGTTCGGGGCCGAGGCGGCGCGTGGGCTCGGGGTGGACCTGGAGCGGCTGGTCCTGGTCCCGGATCCGGGACGCGAGTGGCTCAGCGTGGTCGCCGCGCTCGTCGACGCGCTGACCGTGGTGGTGGTGCGGCCGCCCGGTGAGGTGACGCCGGGGGAGGCGTCCCGGCTGGCGGCGCGACTCCGGACCCGCGGCGCGATGCTGATCGCGTACGGGTCCTGGCCGGGGAGCGCGGCCCGCTTCGAGATCGAGAGCAGCGCGTGGGCCGGCCTGGGTGAAGGAGAAGGTCTGCTCACCGCGCGCCGGGCGACGGTCGCGGTCTCCGGCCGCCGCGCCGCCGTCCACGCCCGCAAACACCACCTCTGGCTGCCCGCACCGGACGGCGAGATCCGCTCCGCTGAGCTGGTGGGGAGCCAGACGGACGACCGCCCCGGAACCGCCGCTGCGGATGGGCGGGGTGAAGCAGCCCGTGCGGGGTCGTGGGTGGAAGTGTGCCGCACAGGGCGGTGGGAGGAGCCGGTCCTCGTGGACGAGTGGGCCGAGCAGGTCGGGGCGGCGGGTTGATGGTGAGCCGGGGCGGTTGGTTGATGGCGGGAGTGGCGGGGCGATGGGCAATCGGGGACTGACCCGGTCGATGGTGATCTGGGTGCCGGACTGGCCGGTGGCGGCGGCTGCGGTGGCGGTGGGGCGGGCGCCGGACGAGCCGATCGCGGTGCTTGAGAAGGGCAAGGTGCTCGCCACGTCCGCGGCCGCGCGCGCCGAGGGGGTGCGCCGCGGCCAGCGCGCCCGGGACGCGCAGTCGCGGTGCCCGGAGCTGGTCGTGCTGAAGTACGACCCGGTGCTCGACGCCCGCGCGTTCGACCCGGTGATCTCCTGCCTGGAGGCGATCACGCCCGGCGTACAGGTGATCCGCCCGGGGATGTGCGCGCTGAAGGCCCGCGGCCCGGCGCGGTTCTACGGCAGCGAGGAGGCGGCCGCGGAGAAACTCCTCGACCGGCTGGAGACGTACGACGTACACGGCGGCCGGATCGGGATCGCCGACGGCCCGTTCGCTGCGGAGCAGGCGGCCCGGGTGAGCTCGGCGCGGACCCGGGTGCGGGTGGTGCCGCCGGGCGGTTCGCCGGAGTTCCTCGCGCCGCTGTCGGTCGACGTACTCGAGCAGCCGGCGCTCACCGATCTGCTGCGCAGGCTGGGGCTGCGGTCGCTGGGCGCGTTCGCGGGGCTGTCCGGCACCGAGGTGCTGACCCGCTTCGGTCCGGACGGCGCGTTCGCGCACCGGCTGGCCCGCGGGGCCGACGACCGCCCGGTGACCGGCCGGGAGATCCCGCCGGAGCTCACCCGGACGCTCGACTTCGAGCCGGCCGTGGACCGCGTCGACCAGGTCGCGTTCGCGGTCCGGTCGATCGCCGACGAGCTGGTCGTCCGGCTGACCGAGCTCGGGCTGGTGTGTACGACGCTGCGGGTCGAGGTCGGCACCGAGTCCGGGCGGGTCCACGAGCGGGAGTGGCTGCACCCGCGCTGGTTCACCGCGGCGGACGTCGTGGACCGGGTGCGTTGGCAACTGCAGGGGAGCGGTACGGCGACCAGCGAGCTGACCTCATCCGTGGTCCGGGTGCGACTGATCCCGGGCCAGGCCGACCCGGTCGGTACGCATGCCGACGGGCTGTGGGGCGGCGGCCCGGACGAGCGGATCCACCGGGCGCTGTCGCGGGTGCAGAGCATGCTCGGGCACGGCGCGGTGGTATCGGTGGTGATCGGCGGCGGCCGCGGATTCGCCGAGCGGCAGACGCTGGTGCCGTGGGGTGACCCGGCGGTGCCCGCCCGGCCGCCGGACCAGCCGTGGCCGGGCGCGATCACCGGCACGGACCCGAAGCGCTGGCCGACCCTGGCCCCGACCACGATCTTCCCGGACCCGATCCCCGCAAAGGTGTTCGCCGCCGACGGCACCCAGGTCTCGGTAACCGCCCGCGGCAAACTATCCGGCACCCCCACCGCCTTCACCCTGCACCCATCCAACGACCCAGGCGACCCAGACGCCACCGGCCGCACCGACGCCACCGGCCTCACCGGCCTTACTGACGCCACCGGCCGCACCGGCAGCCCAGCCAGCGGTGCGCCGTACGGAAGGCGAGGCCCAGCCGGTCAGCGCGCCCGCGTTCAAGTTGCCGACAGCAACAAGATCCACCCGATCACCGCCTGGGCCGGCCCCTGGCTGACCACCGAACGCTGGTGGGACCCGTCCACAGAATCCCGCCATGCCCGCTTCCAGTTCCAGACCGCCGACACCCGGGCCTGGCTCTTCACCCTCCACAACAACACCTGGCAAGCCCAGGCCACCTACGACTGAGCAGTTGACCCCGTCCCGCCTGAACTTCCACGACCGCTGCTGGACAGGCGAACGAGAGCCTCCTGAACGGGCGCCCGAAGAAGCCGAACACCTCTACAAACTCAGCCAACCTCCCAGACCAACCCGAGCCAACCCACCGAGCTCAAGGGACTGCCCCCGGTTCGGTTGACTCCTGACCTGTGAGGACTTCGGTCCTTGCTGGAAGGATGTCTGTCATGCCGAAAGCGTTCCCCGAGGAGTTCCGTCGTGACGTGGTCGCAGTCGCCCACAAGGGCGAGGCACCGATCACACAGATCGCGAAGGACTTCGGGATCTCCCAGTCGTGTCTGACGCGGTGGCTGAAACTGGCCGACATCGAAGACGGCAACCGCCCGGGCGCGACCCAGCAGGAGTCGGCCGAGCTGCGCGAACTGAAGAAACGAAACCGGCAGTTGGAGCAGGAGAACGAGATCCTGCGCCGGGCCGCGGCCTACTTCGCCCGTGACATCAACCCAAAATGACTTACCCGCTGGTCCTTGACCTTGCCGCCGACGGTATCGCTGTCGCGGTGACCTGCCGGGTGCTCGGCTTCAGCAGGCAAGCCTTCTGCAAATGGCGTGCAAACCCTGTCACACCACGAGACTACGACGATGCCCACCTGATCAACGCCGCTCGCGAGATCCACGGCGACGACCCCGGCTTCGGCTACCGGTTCATCGCCGACGAACTCCCGGGCAAGGGCATCACCGCGAGCGAGAACCGGGTCGCCCGACTGTGCTCACAAGAACGGCTCTGGTCGATCCACTCCAAGAAACGCGGCCTGAACCGCAAAGCCGGTCCGCCCGTGCACGACGATCTCGTGCAGAAGGTGTTCACCGCGCCGGCGCCGAACCTGGTCTGGCTGACCGATATCACCGAGCATGCCACCGCCGAGGGCAAGCTCTATCTGTGCGCGATCAAGGACGTCTACTCCAACCGGATCGTCGGCTATTCCATCGACTCGCGCATGAAGGCGTCCCTGGCCGTCGCGGCCCTGCGTAACGCGGTCGCACTGCGAACGCCTGCAGCTGGGCTGATCGTTCACAGCGACCGCGGCAGCCAGTTCCGGTCCAAGAAGTACGTCCGGGTCCTCAAAGCCCACCAACTACGCGGCTCGATGGGCCGGGTCGGAGCCTGCGGCGACAACGCCGCCATGGAGTCCTTCTTCGCGCTGCTTCAGAAGAACGTCCTGGACCGGCAACGCTGGACCAGCCGGCACCAACTACGGCTGGCGATCGTCTCCTGGATCGAAACCAGCTACCACCGAAGGCGCCGACAACGCCGCCTCGGCAGACTCACACCCATCGAGTTTGAGACAATTCAACCCGTCGCACTCGCGGCCTGAACCACCAAACCCCGCGAGTCAACTAAACCCGGGGCAGTCCCCAACCCGAGGCAACCTGCCCAGCTCACTCGGGCCAACCCACCGGCCCAACCCACCGGCCCAACCCACCGGCCCAACCCACCGGCCCAACCCACTGGGCCAACGCACTGGGCCAACCCACTGGACCAAACCGGAGCTGCGCACCGAGTCAGCATGCCCATGCCTCGCACTCCTGCTTCCTGTCCCGTGGCCCCACTGCCTATTCACGCACCAGTGACCGAATGGTTGCCTTAGGCAAGATCCACAGGGTTCATGCATCAGTTCGGGCTTGTGGATAACCTCAGATCCCAAATGTCCCTTGAAAACAAGGCGATTCCGGTTTTGAAAACTGTCGGAGGCCGCGGGTACCGTTGTGGGCATGGATGTTCTCGACGGGCGATCGGTGGTGTCGCTGAGCGACGGCGAGGTGCTGCCTGCCCTCGACACGGTCGACGCCACGATCACCTATCTCGAAGAGGTCCGGCTACAGCTGATCGCCCGCGTCGAGGACACCGGCCAGGCCCAGGAACTCGGCGCCCGCGACGCCGTCGAACTGGTCTCCAAACGCCACCGCCGAGACCGCGCCGAAGTCTGGCGCGACGTCCGCCTGGCCAAAGCCCTCCCCAAATACAACGCGATAGCCACCGCACTCACCAACGGCATCCAACTCCCCACCAACCCCGACACCGACCTCGACACCGACCCCGATACCAACACCGACGCCAACACCGACGCCAACACCGACACGAACACCGACGCCGGCGAGGGCAATGGCGCCGGCGAGGGCAGCCGCACCGGCGAGGCTGACGGCACCGTCACCCCGGACACCGGGGACGCTGCGGGCACCGGGAACGACGCCCGGGCCGACGGGCCCGATGGCGTGCCGCCCGATGGCGTGCCGCCCGGTGGCGTGCCACGTGGTGTGCGTGGTGTGCGTGGTGTAGGGGGTGTGCGGCTGTTGCGGACCGCGCAGGCGGCCGCGATCGTGTCCGAGCTCGAACGGGTCCGTCCCCGGGTACCGGTCAAGGACCTGGACGTCGTCGAGGAACAGTTCGTCGCCCTCGCAGCCCACCTGTCACCCGCAGAACTCCGCGCCGCCGCCCGAGACGTCTGCGACCTGCTCGACTCCGACGGCCCCGAGCCCGAAGAACACAAAGCCGCCGCCCGCGAGTCACTGACACTGACCTCAGCCGACCGCGGCGTGAAGTTCAAAGGCTACCTGGCCAACGACAACGCCGAACTCCTCCGCGCCATCGTCCACGCCGGCGCCCGCCCCCACAAAACCATCGACGGCGAACCAGACCCACGCTCCCGCGACAAACGCCAAGCCGACGCCCTGTCCACCGCCCTAACCATCGCCGCCACCACCTGGGACACCAACACAGCAACCCCACCAGCCACTCCGCCGACCAGCACACCGCCCACCCCACCGGGCAGCGCACCGCCCACCCCACCAACAACCCCACCGGCCAGCTCGCCGGCCGACGTACGGGCGAGCCTGCCGGGCAGCTCGCCCGCCGACCCAGCGGGCAACGCCCCGACCATCCCACCGGCCACCCGACCGGTCGGCGCACCGAGCAACTGGCCGGCCGACGTACCGACGAGCCTGCCGGGCAGCTCGGCGCCCGGCCCACGAGGCGCCGCCCCGGCCACCGGCCCGGCCACCGGCCCGGCTGCGGACGTCGCACCACGCGGGCAGACTCGTACGGCCGGAGGCTCCGGACGGGGTGCACCGGTACCGGGGTACGGGGCGAAGGCGAACATCACCGTCACCATCGACCTGCAGGACCTCAAAGCCGCCACCGCCGACACCATCGGCCACACCGTCTACAGCAACGGCCTGTCCGCCGCCACCATCCGCCGCCTCGCCTGCGACGCGAACATCCTCCCGATCGTCCTCGGCTCGAACTCCGAACCCCTCGACGTCGGCCGCTCCGAACGCCTCGTCACCAAACCCATCCGCCGCGCCCTGAACACCCGCGACCGCGGCTGCGTCGTCTGCGCCGCCCCGCCCATCATGTGCGACGCACACCATCTGGCCTCCTGGATCGACGGCGGTCCGACAGCCCTGAACAATCTCGTGCTGCTCTGTCGCCGGCACCACACCGACCTGCACAAAGGCCGCTGGACCATCACCATCACCCACGGCCAAGTCCACGTCGCCCGCCCCACCTGGGCCAACCCACCACCCCTCCACCAGCAACCACCCAGTCCAACCAGACCAGCCCGTGCGGCCCGCGCAGCCGGTTCGCCCGGTTCGCCCGGTTCGCCCGGTTCACCCGGTTCACCCGGTTCACCCGGTCCAGCCGGTCCAGCCGGTCCAGCCGGTCGAGACGGTCGAGACGGCCAACCCGGCCCAGCCGGTCCAGCCGGTCCACCCAGTGCAGCTGGTGCAGCCGGTGCAGCCCAACCGCCCGGAACATCCGAAGTACCGGGTGCGAGTCCCGCACGGCCTGACGGCTCGACCCAGCAGCCTGCGCGTTCCGCGTCTCCGGCAGGTGATCCGCGGGGCGAGCGTCCTGCGGCGGATAGGTCTTCGCGAACCACGCACCCGAAGGCCGATCCATGGGGTGAACCGTTCGCAGCGGCAAGCCCACCACGAACGACAACCCCAGCAGACGCCGTGGGGAACGAACCAGCTCAACCAGGCGTGGCTCTCTCCCGGACGGCCACGCCCGGGACGGGTGCGTCTGGGACGGGTATGCCCGGGACAGGTATGCCCGGGACAGGTATGCCCGGGACGGGTACGTCCGGCACGGCCATGAGCGGGGCGGGTATGGCTGGGACGGATGCGTCCGGGACTGTTGTGGTGGGTGGGGCGGCGAGTCGCTGGCGTGCGGATGCCGCTACCTATGCCGAAGCTGCTCGATTCGCGGTCTGGGACGGAAGCCCGGCTGACGAGCCCGGCGTCGGACCGCCGTTCTTCGTCATGACGTGACCGCGTACAGATCAGGGACCCAACAGCCGCGCTCGCGACGAGGAACGCGCCGCGCTCGAGCGCGCCGAAGAGGGCGCTGGCCAACGGGGAGGCAGTGGCGCCTAACGCCTCGCCAGGCCACGCCTCCATGTCGTCCGGGCACCCCAGGCACCCCAGGCACCCCAGGTATCCCGGGTATCCCGGGTATCCGCTGGCTGCTGGCGCGCGCTGAATGCGGAGGTGGCTGGCCGCTGGCACGTGCTGGGCGCTGGCCGTGGGCGTCTGCTGTGTCGGCTGGCTATGGGTAGGTGCGGTGGTGCCGGGTGGTGTGTCGGCTGGTTATGGGTAGGTGCGGTGGTGCCGGGTGGTGTGTCGGCTGGTTATGGGCAGGTGCGGTGGTGCCGGGTGGTGTGTCCGTTGGTTATCGGTAGGTGTCGGGTGCCGGGCGGTCAGACAGGGTTACCGGCAACCGTGTACCTAGGCAGGTTTCGGCGCTCTGGTCGCCAGCCGGCACCCAGCCCTCCTTCAGTGACTACGCGAAGTCGATGCGCATGACCGTGCGGCGGAGGGTTGGGTGGGTTATCTGGTGGAAGCCGGCTTCTTCGAAGGCTTGGTGGGGGCCGACGTGGAGTTCGCCCCAGGTGATGGTTTTGCCGGGTTGGGTGAGCATGGGGTAGGCCTCCAGGGCGCGGGCGCCGCGGGTGCGGGCGTGGGGGATGGCGGCGCGGGCGAGGTGGTACGTGAGGCCACGGCTGCGGAAGTCTTTGCGGACGACCATGCAGGTGACGGCCCAGACGCTCTCGTCGTCCTTGTCCTCGGAGCGGTCCGTCCACGGCACCCGCGAGGTCCGCAGTTTCGGGTACGCCGTGCGTGGCTCGACCGCGGCCCACCCGGCCGGTTCGCCGTCGACGTACGCAATCAGGCCGCTCGTCGACGGGGCGTCCGGGGTGCCGCATGCGGTCTGGTCCTGCAGGCGGGTCATCCGCTCGTCCAGCGTCGAGTCCCGCCAGATCCACCCCGCGGATCTTGAACCGCTGGCATTGGCACTGCCCCGCGTCCGCCGTGCCGAACACGGCCTGCAGGTCGTCCCACGGAGCCTCGTTCGCCGGTACGGCGGTCACCTGCGACTCGTCGATCACCATGTCCAGCACGCTAACCCCGGTTCCGGATGAGCATCTTCCGGAACCCGCGAAGAAGTTAGGTTGATCCGTATGCATCGCAGCCGCGTGTCCACGTTCCTCATCGACACCCACAAGGACGATGTGGCCGCCGCCACCGCGTTCTGGTCGAAGGCCCTCGGCGTTCGTACGTCGTCGCCCGACGGCGAGCCGCAGTTCATAAGCCTGCACGACGCGGTCCCCGGCTACGTCACCGCGATCCAGTCCGTCGACGACGAGGCCCGGTACCACCTGGACATCGAGACCGACGACGTACCGGCCGAGGTCGCCCGGCTGACCGACCTCGGCGCGGTGGAGATCGCCAGCTGGCAGGGCTGCCACACTCTCAAAGCGCCCGGCGGTCATCTGTTCTGCGTCATCCCGGTGCACAGCGACCCGGCGTACTTCGAGCAGCACGCGACCGTCTGGGGCGGCGAGTAAGCCATCGAGCTCAGGCGACGTGGACGGTGGGAGGCTCGGCGAGGGTGAAGAGGCGGTCGAACACCGCGACTCGGTCGAACTGCAACGCGTGCGCCCGGGCGCGCCGCTCGGCCGACGCCCGTTGCTCGTAGGTCCAGTCGCACACGACTTCGTCGAGCACGGTCCGTAGCGCGGCCGGGTCACGTTGCGGCACCAGTTGGGCCGTGTCTCCGACCGCCTCGGGTACGCCGCCGGTCGCACAGGTGATGATCGGCCCGCCGCCGGCGAGGGCCTTCTCGACCAGCGCGATCCCGAACGTCTCGACGAACTCCGGCTGCTCGCGGGTCGGCAGCACGAACGCCGCGCTCCCGGCCATCAGCGCCGGCTTCTCCGCGTCTTCCACGTCGGTCAGCACCCGTACCCGCTCGCCCAGGCCCGCTGCCGTGACCCTCGCCACCACCTCGTCCTCCTGCGGCCCGCGTCCGGCCAGGACCAGCTGCACCCGCTCGGCCGACCGCGACCCGGCGTACGCGTCGATCAGGTCGTCGACCCCTTTAGCCGAGGCGATCCGTGACAGGAACAGCACGTACCCGTCCCGCGACAGGCCACGCCGGGCAAGAGTCTCGGCGATCCTGTCATCGGTGAGCGACACGTAGGACCAGGAGTCGACGGCCGGGTAGGAGATGGCGATCCGCTCGCGGCACTGCTGCGCGAACGTCGTGCCGTGCATGTCGTCGAGGGTCGCCGCGGAGGCCACGATCAGGTCCCGGGTGTACTGCGACACCGCCACGCAGTGGTCGGCCGCCAGGTAGACCGACAGGATGTGCGCGGCCGCCCCGAACCGGCCGGTGGTCACGCACTCGCGCACCACGTTGGTGATGTCGGAGCCCACCGCCTCAGCCACCGTGACGACCCGCGCGGGCCCGATCCGGCGCGCCACCTCGACGGCATCCTGTACGGCGATCGCGTGCGGGCTCAGGTACAGCGACATCGCCACCGTCGGTACCCCGTCGCTGAACAGCTCGACCAGCCGCCCGGTCAGCCCGGACAGGTAGCGCCCGTCCGGAACCCGGTAGTCACCGACGGGATCGGGCCGCTCCACGGTGATGCCAGGGCTGTACGGCAGCACGCGATCGACTGGTTTCAAGGGCAGCCCGGCCGCCTCCAGCGCATCCAGCGGCCAGGTCACGATCCGTACGTCGTCGAACCCGCGGGTGAGCGCCACCTCCGCGAGGCACCGTGCCTCACCGGAGTGCCCGCAGATCACCGGGTCGGCGCGGACAACGAGGACCAGGCGGCGGCTGGGCGCGAGCGTGTCGTCGGTGATGTTCATGCCTCACCTCCAGTGGCGTGCAGCGGGTCGGATGTGGATGGTGGCCTGATCCGGGTGCCCCAGCCCGAGGGGCGAGGGCCGAGCTCGATGTGCAGGTTGCGGATGTGCCGCAGTTCCCGGCCGGAGATCCAGGGGCGTTCGAGTGTCTTGCCGTTCACCGCGATGGACTGGACGTAGGACACCGGTCCGCCCGCCTCGACGGGCTCGAATCCTGTAGTGGTGATGGACAGGTCGCCCTCCGGAAGCCGGGTCGTGGACTCCGCCACGGCCGGCGCACTCACCAGGAACAGGTTCTGCCCAGCCACCGGGAACAGCCCGAGCGTCGCCCACACGTACCAAGCGGACAGCCCACCCGAGTCGTCGTTGCCTGGCAGCCCGCCGCGGCCGGTGCCGAACTGGTTGGCGACCGCGGCATGCACCACCTCGGCGGTCCGGTCCGGCCGTCCGGCGTAGTGGTAGGACCACGGCGCCTCGTAGTCCGGTTCGTTGTTCAGTCCCTCGAACCGGCACAGGTCGTACCCGGCGTTCATCTCGGCCACGCCCGGCGCCACCCCCGGCTGGGTGACCGGCCCGGCGTCGTACCCGAAGAACCGGTCGAGCAGCCCCACGAACGCCTCGTCGCCGCCGGCGAGCGCGATCCGGGCGCGCATGTCGTGCAGCAGCCGGAAGGAGTAGTTCCACCGGCCGCCCTCGTAGAACGTCGAGTCGCGCAGCAGGCCGGTGCCCGGGTCGTACGCCGCCTGCCAGCCTTGGGCGAGGTCGCGCATCTGCCTGGCCAGCGGCCGGTCGCGAACCTTGTGGGCGATCGCCGCGGTGCAGTGATAGGCGTACGCCAGGTCGAGGGTATGACTGATCGGATGCGCGACACCGTGCACCAGGTAGTCCTCGCCGTACGTGCGGCGCAGGTCCATCTCCAGGTGCACCATGGCCCAGTCCCAGTCGATACCGGGCAGATCCAGTTGGCACAGGTCGGCCAGGAAGGTGTGCGCGAGCGCGCTGCCCTGCCGGGAGAACCGGTCGGCGCCCTTGGCCATCCGGTAGCCGATCGGCAGGTTGCCCTCCTGCTCGCAGATCGACAGCAGCGAGTTGGCCAGCGCGACCGAACGCTCTGGGAACAGCGTGGTCATCAGCGGCAGCTGGGTGCGGTAGATGTCCCACATGGTGCAGATGTCGAACGCGTAGGGGCCCTCGGTCGTCGACGACGGGCTCTCGTCCGGGGCGAAGCACGGCTTGACCAGCGAGTGGTAGAGCGCGGTGCCGAAAACCGTTGCCTGGTCAGCGGACCCGGCCTGGATCTCGACCTTGCCGAGGTCGTCGCGCCAGGTAGCTGCCGTACGGTCGCGCCGCCCCGGAAAGGCGGCCTGGGTACGCCCGACGTCCGTGTGCAGGTTGTCGCGGGCTGCCTCACACCCGCGCAGCGAGAACCCCAGCCGCACCTCGACGGTCTGCTCGGCGCGCGAGGGGCCCATGAACATCAGCCCGAACGGCCGCAAGGTGGTCGGCCGGATGTAGTCGAAGTCGAGGCGGGTGCCGCCGGGCATCAGGCGCCGGTCGTACCACAGCAGCTGCCGCCAGCCGGGCGCGTCGACCTCCAGGTGTACGGCGAGCGGCACCCCCTCGACGTGGATCTCCCCCTGAGCCACGCCCGGCTCCAGCATCGCCAGGTGCGCCTTCAGCGGCACCGTCCGGCTGTGCGGGATCGCCAGGCCGCCGGTCGAGGCGTCGATGACGATCCGGGCGGCGTCATGCGCCGGGAAGGTGTACCGGTGGACGGCCGACTTGGGGCCGACCGTCAGCTCGCAGCGCACCCCCGAGCTCAGCGTCGCCGCGTAGTAGCCGGGCTCGGCCACCTCCTCCAGCAGGTCCCACGTGGTGCCCAGGTCGTCCAGCGGGCCGAGCATCGGGGTGACCCGGAAGTAGTTGTAGTACTTGCGGATCGCGCCCGTACCGGACTGCTGGAAGTGGGTGAAGCCGGAGGCGACCGGGCGGTCGTACAACAGGTCGGGCACGCCCTCGGTGTTGAAGTCGTACAGCCCGTAACCGGTCGGGTAGGCCCCGGAGTACGGGCAGGCCGACACCATCCCGAACGGGTGCATGGCGCCCGGGTGGGTGTTGCCGACCTGCGGCTTGGGCCACCACCACGTCGCGGCCAGGCCCTTGGGCGTGGGCAGCTCGGTGGCGCCGGTACCGATGAACGGGTCGACGTGCTCGTACATGGGGCTCACCGCCTCACGCGGCTGAAGTGGACTCTCAACGTAAGAACAGTGTGTTTCAGGCGCGTGACCGAAGGAGACGGGCAGGTTACGTCGGCCGGCAGCAGAAATCCGTGATCGGGTGGCTCACCCCGGTCTACGCTCCGACGCATGACGGAACTCGCGGCGACGTTCAAGCAGCAGGCGGTGGCGGAGGCCTACCGGCATCGGCCGCCGTACCCGGACGAGGTGTTCGACCGGCTCGTGGACCTGATCGCCGACGCGCCGCGCCGGGTGCTCGACATCGGTGCCGGCGAGGGCGCGATCGCCCGCCCGCTGGCGCCGCGGGTCGAGCACGTCGACGCGATCGACTTCTCGCAGCCGATGGTCGACGCCGGCCGGCAGCGTCCCGGCGGCGACCACCCGAACCTCAGCTGGCAGGTGAACCCGATCGAGACCGCCGACCTCGACGGCCAGTACGCGCTGGTGACCGCCGGCGCGAGCATCCACTGGATGCCGTGGGAGGAGACGTTCGCCCGGATCGTCCCGCACCTGACACCGAACGCCCAGCTCGTCGTGGTCGAGCACGGGCCCGGTCGACCAGCCGTGGATGGATGAGCTGGTCCCGGTGATCCTGCGGCACTCGCGCAAACCGAACCACGACCCGGAGTTCAACGTCGTCGACGCGATCGTGGAACGCGGCCTGCTCGACCTCACCGGTACGGCGCGCACCACGCGCGTCGGCTACCGGCAGACGGTCGCCGACTACATCGAGCGGCTGCACTCGACGTCCAGCCTGGCCCGCGACCTGATGCCCGCTGACGAGGCTGCCGCGTTCGACGCCGGTGTCGCGGAAGCGCTCCGTCCGTACGCGAAGGACGGCGTACTGGACCTGACGATCGAGGCCGAGCTCAGCTGGGGGCGGCCGAAGATCCCAAGCCAGTAGATCCCAAGCCAGAAGATCCAGCACTAGCCGCACGGCCCAGCAGATAGGCCTGCTCGGGAGTGCTCTGGGTCAGCCGTGCGGCCAGCTCGTACGCCTCCCGGGCTGCCGCACCGTCGCCGGCCAGCTCGAGCAGGTGCGCGCGGACGGCGGCCAGCCGGTGGTGGTCGCGGAGCGCCGGATCCACGTCGGCGAGCAACGTCAGCCCGGCGTCCGGCCCGTGCACCATCGCGACCGCGACGATCCGGTTCAGCGTCACCATCGGCCCGGGCGCCGTCGACTCCAGGAGTTCGTACAGCATCAGGATCTCCCGCCAGTCGGTCTCGTCGGCGTCCGCGGCCGCGTCGTGCACCGCCGCGATCGCCGCCTGCAACTGGTACGGCCCGACCGGCGCCGAGCGCAACGTCGCCTCGACCAGTTCGGTGCCCTCGGCAATCGACGCCGTGTCCCACGACGACCGGTCCTGCTCCGGCAACGGCACCAACGCACCCTCGGCCGTGGTCCGCGCCGGCCGGCGGGCGTCCGTCAGCAGCATCAACGCCAGCAACCCGGCCACCTCGCCCTCGGCCGGCAGCTGTTCGCGCAGCAGCCGGGTCAACCGGATCGCCTCCGCGGACAGCTCGACCCGGTGCAGCGACGTACCGGACGACGCCGTGTAGCCCTCGTTGAAGATCAGATACAGCACATGCAGTACGGCGGCCAGCCGCTCGGGCTGCTCGGCCGCCGGCGGCAACGCGAACCGCGCGCCCTGGAGCTTCGCCTTCGCCCGGCTGATCCGCTG
Source organism: Kribbella aluminosa (assembly GCF_017876295.1). NCBI lineage: Bacteria > Bacillati > Actinomycetota > Actinomycetes > Propionibacteriales > Kribbellaceae > Kribbella > Kribbella aluminosa. The sequence goes on from NZ_JAGINT010000002.1 coordinate 4,251,829, forward strand.
CCCGATGGTTGCCTCCGGCACCAGAAACGCGCGGGCGATCTCGCCGGTCGTCAACCCGCCGACCGCGCGCAGCGTGAGCGCCACCTGCGACTGCGGCGTCAGCGCCGGGTGACAGCACAGCATCAGCAACGTCAGCGAGTCGTCGTCCGGCGACGCCGGCTCCGGGGGAGTCCACAACGACACGGTCTCCTCGCGCCGCGTGCGCGCCGCTTCACTCCGCAGCACCTCGATCCGCCGCCGCGACGCGACCGTGATCAGCCAGCTCCGCGGATTCTCCGGTACGCCGTCACCCGGCCACTGCAGCGACGCCGCGAGCAGTGCCTCCTGTACGGCGTCCTCGCACGCGTCGAAGTCGCCGTACCGCCGGACGAGCGCGCCCAGCACCTGCGGCGCCTGCTCCCGGAGCAGCTCCTCGAGCATCAGCTGTACGCGCCGAGGTCACGCACCGGCCGGACCTCGACGACGCTGAACGGCGCCTCCGGGATCTGCGCGACGATCTCCACCGCCCGGTCCATCGAGTCGCAGTCCAGCAGGTAGAAACCCGCCAGCTGTTCCTTCACCTCGGCGAACGGCCCATCGGTGGTCAGCGGCTTGCCATCGCGCACCAGCACCTGCTTGGTGAGGGCCGGGTCGTCGAGCGACTCCGACGCGACCAGCTCCTGACGGACGCCGAGCTCTTCGTGCAGAGCGGCGTACCCCGCCATGCCTTCCTTCTTCTGTTCATCCGTCAACGAGTCCCAGACCGCGCGGGACTCCGGGTTGCCGTAGATCAGTACCAGGAACTTCATTTGCCCAGAGTAAGCATCACCGGTGGTATCGATTGGGAAAGTATCGATTGGAGAAAGGCGGGCATGCCCCGGCATGGCCGGGCGTAAACCTGTCGGGACACCCCAGTAGAGTTACGACGGGTATCCAGGGTGGAGAGAGGGAGGGGTCGCGTGCCGGACTTGGAAGTGTCCGACCGGGTGTGGACGATCCCGAACGCGCTCAGCTTCCTGCGGTTGCTGGGGGTGCCGCTCTTCCTGTGGCTGATTCTCGGGCCGAAGGCGGACGGCTGGGCGCTGCTGGTGCTGGCGGTGTCCGGGTTCACCGACTGGGCGGACGGCCAGATCGCCCGCCGGATGAACCAGACCAGCCGGCTCGGGCAGATGCTCGACCCGGTCGCGGACCGGCTGTACATCTTCGCCACCGTGATCGGCCTGGCGCTGCGCGACATCATCCCGTGGTGGCTGGCGATCGCGCTGCCGCTGCGGGACGTGCTGCTGACACTGACCCTGCCGGCGCTGCACCGCCGCGGCTTCAACGCGCTGCCGGTGCACTTCCTCGGCAAGTCCGCCACGTTCTGCCTGCTGTACGCGTTCCCGCTGCTCCTGCTCGGCGACGGCGACACCACGCTGAACCTGCTGGCGCGCGTGATCGGCTGGGCGTTCGCGATCTGGGGGACCGGCCTCTACTACTGGGCCGGTGCGCTGTACTTCGCCCAGCTGCGGCACCTGGTCCAGACGGTGAAACCGATCAAGGACTCGGCCGGGTGACCCAGCAAGCCCCTGAGCAGCCTCCTGGGCAGACGACCCCTCGGCGCGTCGACGCGTCGATGTCACTGCTGAACAACCTGATGGCGCACCCGATCGACGAGGGGTACGCCGTCGCCGCCAGGACCCGCTCGAAGCAGGGCGGCAAGGACACCCGGTCCCGGCACCGGATCCTGCTCGTGGTCGCCGCTGCGGTCCTCGGCTTCCTGCTCGCGATCGCCGCCGCGCAGAACTACCGCGGCGCACCCGCGGCGGAGAAGCAGCGCAAGGAACTGATCGACCGGATCAACCAGGCCGGCAACCGGCAGACCGATCTGCGCAACCACCAGTCCCAGCTGTCCGACGAGGTCCGCGGCCTGCAGGCCGGCGGGCTGAGCAACGACAGTACGGGTACGGCGCTGCAGCAGAAGCTCGACGACCTGGAGCTGCAGACCGGCGCGATCGCGGTCACCGGCCCCGGGATCAAGGCGGTCATCGACGACGCGAAGAACGCCGACGCCAAGGAGGGCCGGCTGCTCGACGTCGACCTGCAGCAGCTGGTCAACGGCTTGTGGACGGCCGACGCGGAGGCGATCTCGGTGAACGGTCACCGGCTCACGGCGCTGACCGCGATCCGCGGTGCCGGCAGTGCCATCACGGTTGACTACAGTTCGCTGACCCCGCCGTACACGGTGCTCGCGATCGGCGACACCGCGACGATGCCGGCCCGGTTCGCGCAGAGTTCCGGAGGGCAGTGGGTGCAGTACCTGGTCAGCAACTTCGGTGTCCGCAGCACGATCACGACGGAGGATTCCTTGCTGGTGCCGGCCGATGCGACGATCGCGTTGCGCTACGCGAAGGTGAGGCCGAGATGATCGCTGTCATCGGCCTCGTGATCGGGGTCGTGGTCGGCCTGCTGGTCGCACCCGACGTCCCGGAGTGGGCGCAGCCGTACCTGCCGATCGCGGTGGTGGCCGCGCTGGACGCGGTGTTTGGCGCGCTCCGGGCGTTCCTGGACGGGATCTTCGACGACAAGGTGTTCGTCGTCTCGTTCGTGTCCAACGTGCTGATCGCGGCGCTGATCGTCTACCTGGGCGACCAGCTCGGCGTCGGCTCGCAGCTGTCGACCGGCGTGGTCGTCGTGCTCGGGATCCGGATCTTCACCAACATGGCCGCGATCCGCCGGCACATCTTCCGGGCCTGATCATGAGCGACGACACACCGGACCCCAAGCCGGACCCCAAGCCGGACGCCAAGCCGGACGCCAAGCCGGACGCCAAGCCCGACACCAAGCCCGACACCAAGCCCGACACCAAGCCGGACGCGAAGCCGGACGCGAAGCCCGAGCCGGACGTGCCCACGCCGATGCCGAAGCCGAAGACGCCGAACCTGGCGCTGCGCCGGCTGCGGGCCGGGTTCAAGCCGTCCCGCGGGCAGGCGATCGTGGCGATCGTACTGGCGCTGGTCGGCTGCGTCGCGGTCGTCCAGGTCCGGGTCAACCGGGCCGACGCCGGGTACCAGAACGCCCGCCGCGAGGACCTGATCGCGATCCTCGACGGCCTCGGCCAGAACACCCGCCGGCTGGAGAGCGAGATCGCCGACCTGGAGGCGCGGAAGAACACGCTGTCCTCCAGCGCCGACAAGGCGCAGACCGCCCGCGACCAGGCCGAGGCCCAGATCCGTACCCTCGGCATCCTGGCCGGCACGATGGCCGCGGTCGGGCAGGGGGTCCGGATCACGCTCAACGACCCGCAGGGCAAGATGACCTCGAGCAACCTGCTGGACGCGATCGAGGAACTGCGCGACGCCGGTGCCGAGGCGATCCAGATCAACGGGTCGGTCCGCGTGGTGGCCAGTACGGACTTCGTGGACGACGCCCCGGGGATCCGGGTCGACGGCCAGAAGCTGACCTCGCCGTACGTCATCGAGGCGATCGGGGAGTCCCACAACCTGGCCGAGGCGGCCAACTTCCCGGGCGGACTGGTGAGTGAGGTGACCGGTCCGCAGATCGGCGGCACCGCCGAGGTGAACGAGTTGAGCAGCCTGTCGATCACCGCCTTGCACGCGCCGCAGGAGCATCGTTACGCTCGCCCGGCGCCCAGCCCGACGAAGTAGAAACGAGGACAAAGGTGTACCCCGAAGACCTGAAGTACACGGCCGAGCACGAGTGGCTGAAGGCCGGCGAGGAAGGACCCGTGCGGGTCGGCATCACCGACTTCGCGCAGGATCAGCTCGGTGACATCGTGTACGTGCAGCTGCCGGAGGTCGGCACCACGGTGCGGGCCGGCGACGCCTGTGGGGAACTGGAGTCGACGAAGAGCGTCAGCGACCTGTTCGCCCCGGTGAACGGCACCGTGACCGCCGTCAACGAGGCGCTGGCCGACCAGCCGGACCTGGTGAACACCGACCCGTACGGCGAGGGCTGGCTGCTCGACATCGACGTCGAGGACGCCGCCGAGGTGGCCGCGCTGATGGACGCCGCCGCGTACCAGGGCCAGCTCGACCAAGGCTGACCGTCGACTGATAGCGTTACCGGACCTCAACTGCTGGTCGAGGGTTGAGGTCCCTCATCTTGTTCCAGCACGTCACACTGTCAATACGGGGTCTATCGAAAACGTCGCCGGACCACCGGCGATCGGGAGGATCACAGCATGCCGTTCTGCAACCAGTGCGGGCACGAGAACTCCGAGGGCAGCCGGTTCTGCTCGCAGTGCGGAGCGATGCTGCCTGGCGCGGACCGCCCGGCGGCAGCACCGGCGCCCCAGCCTGTCCAGCCGGGTGTCACCGACACCGCGATGCTGACCCCGATCGGCGCCGAGCCGGAGCCGGAGCAGACCGGTGAGCCGCTGACCGCCGACGACCAGGCCGCCGTCGGCGCGCTGCCGGCCGGGTCCGCCCTGCTGATCGTCCAGCGCGGGCCGAACGCGGGCAGCCGGTTCCTGCTCGACGTCGACGTGGTCACCGCCGGCCGGCACCCGGACAGCGACATCTTCCTGGACGACGTGACGGTGTCCCGCCGGCACGCCGAGTTCCGCCGCGACCCGCACGGCGTGAAGGTCCGCGACGTCGGCAGCCTGAACGGCACGTACGTGAACCGGGACCGGATCGACGAGGTCCAGCTGAACAACGGGGACGAGGTCCAGATCGGCAAGTACCGGCTGGTGTACTACGCCAGTGGCCAGGCCTGAGCCGTCCGGCGGCAGTAGCGGCATCGGTGCGGTGCTGCAGCTTCTGCAGGCCGAGTTCGCCGACGTCACGATCTCCAAGATCCGCTTCCTGGAGGCCGAGGGGCTGGTGACGCCGGCCCGGACGGCGTCCGGCTACCGGAAGTTCAGTGCCGCGGACGTCGACCGGCTGCGGTACGTGCTGACCGCGCAACGCGACCAGTACCTGCCGCTCAAGGTGATCAAGGAACACCTCGGCGCGATCGACCGCGGCCTGCAGCCGGCCGCGGCGGGTCCACCGGTCGCACCCACGTCGTTGCCGCAGACCCCGGGGCAACCGGTCGCCGACGACTTCGATGCCACCGGCACCGAACTGCGGCTGACCCGGGACGAGCTGCGCACCGCCGCCGGCGTACCGGCCGGGCTGCTCGACGAGCTGGAGGGTCACGGCCTGGTGGTGGCCGTCGGCAACCACTACGGCGGCGACGCGATCGTGATCGCGAAGGTCGCGGCCGAGCTGGCGGCGTACGGCCTGGAGCCGCGGCACCTGCGGGCGTTCCGGACCGCGGCGGACCGCGAGGTCGGCCTGATCGAACAGGTCACCGGCCCGCGCCGTACCGAACAGACCGCCGAGCTGGCTGCGCTTACTGTGCGTCTGCACACTGCGCTGGTCCGTTCCCGCCTGCCCCGTCCGTAGCTCGTCCGTAGCTCGTCCACAGGCCGAACCCGCGGGCCTGCCTGGGGCTTCGGCTCGGAGTAGGCTGGAGTAGTGCGCGAAGTCGATGTGGTCGGAGTCCGGGTGGAGATGCCCTCGAGTCAGCCGATCGTGCTGCTCCGGGAGGTCGGAGGTGAGCGGTACCTGCCGATCTGGATCGGCGCGGCCGAGGCGAGTGCGATCGCTTTCGCCCAGCAGGGCATGGAGCCGCCCCGGCCACTGACCCACGACCTGTTCGCGGAGACCATCCGGGTCCTCGGGCACACCCTCAGCCAGGTCCGGATCGTGAACCTGACCGACGGGATCTTCGAGGCGATTCTCGTGTTCGACGACCAGACCGAGATCTCGGCGCGGCCGTCGGACTCGATCGCGATCGCGCTGCGGACCGGTACGCCGGTGTTCTGCACCGAGGAGATCCTCGCGGAGGCCGGCATCCCGGTTCCGGAGAGTGAGGCGAACGGCACCGACGAGGTGCAGGAGGAAGAGGAGGTCGAGCGGTTCCGGGAGTTCCTGGATCAGGTCACCCCGGAGGACTTCGACAAGAGCTGAGCGCCCGCTCCGCCGGACAAGAGACACTAGGTAACGATTCGTACGGCGGTCGCGACACGCTCCCGGCTCGGTGCGGTTGTCGTTGACCCGGTTCGGGCGGCGGCTTACCGTGAAGGAGTCGTGGGGTGCTGTCACTCCACGGAGATGGCTCGTTCCAGTCGGTATCCAGGGAGGCTCAGGCGTGACACGCACCGGGGACACGGATCTGACGCAGTCGGCTTCCGACGCGCACGCCGCGGCAGCTGAGACTGCCGGCGTCCAGGGTCTGCTGTTCGACGACGACCTGCGGCCGATGCCGGAGGACGTCGGGTTCCGGGGTCCGACGGCCTGCGCCGCGGCCGGGATCACCTACCGGCAGCTCGACTACTGGGCCCGGACCGGGCTGGTCTCTCCGTCGGTCCGCCCGGCGACCGGCTCCGGGACGCAACGGCTGTACGGGTTCCGCGACGTCCTGTTGCTGAAAGTGATCAAGCGGCTGCTGGACGCCGGGATCTCGCTGCAGCAGATCCGGACCGCGATCGCGCATCTGAGCAAGCGCGGCTTCGACGACCTGACCCAGATCACGCTGATGAGCGACGGCGCGTCGGTGTACATGTGCAGCTCGCCCGACGAGGTCATCGACCTACTGGCCGGCGGCCAGGGCGTGTTCGGGATCGCGCTCGGCGGCGTCTGGCGGGAAGTCGAGGGCTCGCTGTCCGAGCTGCCGACCGAGCGCGCCGACGGCCACGACGACGAGGGCTCCGGCGGCCACGCGGGCGACGAGCTCGCCGCCCGGCGCCGCGCCCGCATGACCGGCTGACATAGTTCTTCTCTGTGCGCCCACTCACTGCTGATTCGCTCCGCGGTGTGTGGGCGACTTTGTTGTTACCGCTGAACGCCGACGACTCGATCTCGTTCGACCGCCTCGAGTCTCAGGCTCAGGCTTTGGGTGAGACCTCCGTCGCCGGCTTGTACGCCCATGGGACGGCCGGGGAGTTCCAGACGCTGACCGAGGGCGAGTACGACCGGATCAACCACATCCTCGCCGCCGCCGGAAAACCGTTCCAGATCGGAGCGAGCCATCCGTCGGCCCAGGTCCAACTGTCGCGGGTGGAGCGGGCCGCGGAACTCGCGCCCGGAGCGATCCAGGTGATAGCCCCGGACTGGTTGCCGCTGAACCCCACCGAGCTGCTGGACTTCCTGCGGCGTATCGCCGAGGCGGCGGGGGACGTGCCGCTCGTGTTGTACAACCCGCCGCATGCGAAGACGGCTGTCACGACACAGCAGCTGTGCCAGTTGGCCGAGGCTGTGCCGAGTCTCATCGGGTTGAAGACGGCCGGTGGTGACAAGGCGTGGTTCGACGAGGCGACGCGGTCGGGGCTGGCGATCTTCGTGCCGGGGCACTTCCTGGCGAGTATGTCGTTACTCGGCGCACACGGCAGCTACTCGAACGTGGCAGCGCTCTCCCCGAACGGTGCGGTCGCCACCGCGCAGGATCTCGACGTCGAGCGGCGGATCGCCGAGTTCTTCGCGGCCCACGTCGTACCGCTGCAGCAGGCCGGGCTGTCGAACCCGGCGCTGGACAAGTTCCTGGCCGCGGTCGGCGGCTCGGCGGTCGGTGGCTGGGCGGTCGGTGGCTGGGCGGACGCCGGTACGCGCGTCCGCTGGCCGATGCAGGCGGCGACCGACGAGCAGGTGGCGGCGGCGCGGCCGGTCGCCCGGAGGCTGCTGCCCGAACTGTTCTGAACTGTTCCCGGATTCCTGGTAGCCTCGACTCAGCCGTTCACAGCACTCGGGAGAGACCCGCGTCAGCGGGCGCCGAAGGGGCAATTCCTCCCCGGAACCTCTCAGGCCCACGGACCGAGTGTCACAGGCGACTCTGAAGCGCACGTTGCTGAAATCGGCACGGCGTGACAGAGGGGGAGGCCACCGGCAGCGACATCAGCATCGGAGCCTCTAGTGAACGACACCCCTCGACTTTCGGCGACGTTCGCCGACCGGCACATCGGTCCGCGTCCGGACGAGATCACCCGGATGGTCAACCTCCTCGGGTACGACGACGTCGACGCGCTCGTGGACGCCGCCGTCCCGGCGTCGATCCGCTCGACCGAGGCGATGCGGCTGCCGGAGCCCGCGTCCGAGGTGGACGCGCTGACCGAGCTCCGCCAGCTGGCCGGCCGGAACACGATCGCCACCTCGATGATCGGCCAGGGGTACTACGGCACGTTCACGCCGTCGGTGATCGTCCGCCGCCTGGTCGAGAACCCGGCCTGGTACACCGCCTACACGCCGTACCAGCCGGAGATCTCCCAGGGCCGGCTCGAAGCCCTGCTGAACTTCCAGACCGTGGTCTCCGACCTGACCGGGCTGCCGACCGCGAACGCGTCGCTGCTCGACGAGGGCACCGCGGCCGCCGAGGCGATGACGCTCGCCCACCGCTCCAACAAGAAGAGTGCCTCCGACCGGTTCCTGGTAGACGCCGACACCTTCGCCCAGACGATCGCCGTGGTGAAGACCCGGGCCGAGGCGCTCGGGATCGAGGTCGTCGTCGCGGACACCACCGACGGCCTGCCCGAGGGCGACTTCTTCGGCTTCCTGGTGCAGTATCCGGGCTCGAACGGTCTGGTCCGCGACCTGAAGCCGCTCGTCGAGTCCGCGCACGAGCGCGGCACCCTGGTCGCCGTCGCCTCCGACCTGCTCGCGCTGACGGTGCTGGAGGCGCCGGGTGAGGCCGGCGCCGACATCGTCATCGGTTCCTCGCAGCGCTTCGGCGTACCGCTGTTCTACGGCGGCCCGCACGCCGGCTTCATGTCCGTACGGTCCGGTCTCGAGCGGTCGCTGCCCGGTCGCCTGGTCGGCGTGTCCGTCGATGCCGACGGCTCCCCGGCGTACCGGCTGGCGCTGCAGACGCGGGAGCAGCACATCCGCCGCGAGAAGGCGACGTCGAACATCTGTACCGCGCAGGTCCTGCTCGCGGTCGTCGCGTCGATGTACGCCGTCTACCACGGGCCGGAGGGGCTGCGCGCGATCGCCGAGCGGGTCCACGACTACGCCGGCAAACTCGCCGCCTCGCTGCGCACCGCCGGGGTCGAGGTCGTGCACGACGAGTTCTTCGACACCGTGCTCGCCCGCGTGCCCGGTCAGGCCGCCGATGTGGTGGACGCCGCCCGGCAGAACGGGATCTGGCTGCGGCTCGTCGACGCGGACCACGTCGGCATCTCCTGCGACGAGAAGACCGACGTCGCCACGCTCACCCGGGTCTGCCAGTCCTTCGGTGTGCAGTACGACGACACGCTCGGCGCGGCCGCGATCGCGGTGCCGCGGACGACGGAGTACCTGACGCATCCGGTCTTCAACACGCACCGGTCCGAGACGGCGATGCTGCGGTACCTGCGCAAGCTGTCCGACTACGACTACGCGCTGGACCGCGGGATGATCCCGCTCGGGTCCTGCACGATGAAGCTCAACGCGACCACCGAGATGGAGCCGGTCACCTGGCCGGAGTTCGCGGACCTGCACCCGTTCGCGCCGGTCGAGGACGCGGCCGGGTACGTGACGCTGATCGGGCAGCTGGAGCGCTGGCTGGCCGAGGTGACCGGGTACGCGAAGGTCTCGATCCAGCCGAACGCGGGCTCGCAGGGTGAGCTGGCCGGTCTGCTCGCGATCCGCGGGTACCACCGCGCTCAGGGCGACCTGGAACGCAACGTGTGCCTGATCCCGGCGTCGGCGCACGGCACCAACGCCGCGTCCGCGGTGATGGCCGGGATGAAGGTCGTCGTTGTCAAGGGCAACGACGACGGCACGATCAACCTCGACGACCTGCGCGCGAAGGCCGCCGAGCACGCTTCGCGGCTTGCGGCGATCATGATCACGTACCCGTCGACGCACGGCGTGTACGAGGAGAGCGTGCGCGAGGTCTGCCAGGTCGTCCACGACCACGGCGGCCAGGTGTACGTCGACGGCGCGAACCTGAACGCCCTGCTCGGGCTCGCGAAGCCGGGGGAGTTCGGCGGCGACGTCAGCCACCTGAACCTGCACAAGACGTTCTGCATCCCGCACGGCGGCGGCGGTCCGGGCGTCGGCCCGGTCGCGGTCGCGGCGCACCTGGCGCCGTACCTGCCGAACCACCCGCTGCTCGACCAGGCCGGCCCGGAGTCCGGCGTCGGCCCGATCAGCGCGGCGCCGTTCGGCTCCGCGGGCGTGCTCGCGATCTCGTGGGCGTACATCCGGATGATGGGCGCTTCCGGTCTGACCAACGCGACCAAGGCCGCCGTACTGACCGCGAACTACGTGGCCAAGCGGCTCGAGGGCGCGTTCCCGGTGCTCTACACCGGAGAGAACGGCCTGGTCGCGCACGAGTGCATCCTGGACCTGCGCCCGATGACCAAGGAGACCGGCATCACCGTCGACGACGTCGCGAAGCGGCTGATCGACTACGGTTTCCACGCACCGACGATGTCGTTCCCGGTGGCCGGCACGCTGATGGTGGAGCCGACGGAATCCGAAGATCTGGGGGAACTCGACCGTTTCTGCGACGCGATGATCGCGATCCGCCACGAGATCGACCGGGTCGTCGCCGGCGAGTGGCCCGCGACCGACAACCCGCTGGTGAACGCCCCGCACACCGCCGAGTCGGTGATCAACGACAAGTGGGACCACGCCTACACGCGCGAGGAGGCCGCGTTCCCGCGCTCGGTGGACCGCACCTCGAAGTACTGGCCACCGGTCCGCCGCATCGACGGCGCCTACGGCGACCGCAACCTGATCTGCTCCTGCCCATCCCCGGAGGCCTTCGAGTAAAGGCAAGCGGGAAGTGGTTTGTCCAGTAAGGCAGCCGGACTCCCGCGGCCGGTCCGGACACCTGTGGTTGAGCCGTCTCGCCGCGCAGATCCGGTAGGCCGATCGCGAGGCCTGACCGTGCCGACGGGGACGTCCAGCGCGACGGCGGCCGCCTGCTGGTCGGGGCCGGACCAGTCCACGTTCCTGCCGCCCCGGGCATCTTTGAGAACCCACCAACCGCTTTTCGCGACGCGATACGGCTGGTGGGTTCTCAAAGCGTAAAGCTCCCCAAACTGGGTTGGGGAGGCCTACAACACTCCCGGACCACCGCGATTGCCTCACTGGGGTACCGCCTCCAGCGAACTGATGGCCCGACCTCGGAAGCAGGACACTAATATGTCTGGAACTTGTCCACCTGCTGCTCTGGAGGCCGTCGAGTGACTTCCGTACGTCCTGATACTGCTGCTGCTCTGTTCGCCGAGGTCGCGGCGGCGCAGGGGGACAGCAAGTTGCCGTCGGTGAATGCCGGGGTGGTTCGGGGCGGCGACCTGGTGTGGACCGGGGCGCGTGGGCTGTTTGCCACGGTGGATGGTGGGTTGCCGGGGGCGGATGTGCAGTACCGGATCGGGTCGATCACCAAGACGTTGACGGCGGTGCTGGTGATGCAGTGCCGGGACGACGGGTTGCTGTCGCTGAACGATGCTGTCGGCAAGCATCTGCCGGGCGTCGCGTTCGGGGACCTGGCGATCCGGCACCTGCTCGCGCACAGCGGCGGGATGAACGCGGAGCCCGAGGGGCCCTGGTGGGAGCGGAATCCGGGGGTGTCGTTCGACGAGCTGACCGCGGCGATGAACGACGCGCAGGCGGTCGGGCCGGCGGATCGGCGGCACCACTACTCGAACCTCGGGTACGGGCTGCTCGGCGAGATCGTCGCGCGGCTGCGCGGTACTGCCTGGCGGGACCTGGTCCAGGAGCGGATTCTCGGGCCGTTGGAGATGCGGCGTACGACGTACTTCCCGGAGGCGCCGGCGGCGCAGGGGTTCTCGGTGCACCCGTTCAGCGGGCAGCTGGACCCGGAGCCGGTGTACGACTCGGGCGCGATGGCGCCGGCGGGGCAGTTGTGGAGCACGCTCGAGGACCTGGCCCGGTACGCGGCGTTCTGGATCGACCCGGTGCACGAGATCCTCAGCCGGGACACGGTCGAGGAGATGGCGACGCCGGTCGCGGCCGATCCGCGCGAGGGGCTGACCGCGTCGTACGGCCTCGGGCTGCGGCTGATCGCGGACGATCCGCGGCTGCTGATCGGGCACACCGGGTCGATGCCGGGATTCCTCGCCGGGCTGTTCGTGGACCGGGTCCGCCGGATCGGTGCGGTCACGCTCGGCAACGCGACGTACGGCCGGGTGGCGTCGCTGGCGCCGGACCTGATCCGGATCCTGGCGAAGTACGAGCCGCCGGTCACGCAGGAGTGGGTGCCCGAGCCGCCGCTTGCCCAGGGCACCGATCTGCTCGGCCACTGGTACTGGGGCAACACGCCGCTCACGATCACGGTCTGCGGCGGCATCCTGCAGCTCTCCGGCGGCCTCACCACCCGGCTCGCACCGCTCGGCCCGGACCGCTACGAGGGCCGCGACGGCTACCTGGCCGGCGAGACCCTGCACGTGCTCCGCGACAGCGACAGGATCGATCACCTCAACATCGCCACGTTCGTCCTCACCAGAACGCCTTACGGACGGTAGTCTGTAGCGGACCGCATGGAGTAGATCAGGGGTAGATCGCCCGGCTACTACCGGGAGGGCGCAGGTTTCGAATCCTGCCTCCATGTCTGAGCGCTGTCCGACGGACGGGGGTTCGGGATGGGGTACGCGACGGGTCGGCTGCAGCGCGCGCTGGAGCGGGCGCTGGTGGCCGAGGACCCTGCGGTACGACGGCGCGCGGCGGCGCGGGTGGATGCGTGGCGCGAGGCGCTCGACGCGATGACCTCCGGCCGGACCGCGCCGGGGGAGACCGAGCGGCTGAACCTCCGGTATCTCGGCGACGAGGGGCTCGCGGAGCTCGGGCAGGCTTTGCGCACCGGTCGCTACCGCGTCGACGTACCGGAGGACTCGGCGTTGCTCGTGGTCGCCTGGCTGCTCGAGCACGGGCACGACGCCGCGGCCCTCGACCTGGTGGCGGAGCTCCGTCCGCTGATGCACCGGCTGCGGTTCACGCCCGCGTGGAGCACCACGCCGTCAGGGGCGGTGGTACGGCGGAACACGGTGGACGAGGTACGCGCTCAGTTGCGGCAGGCAACGGTACGGCCGCAGATCGCCGCGACGCGGGAGACGCTCCAGGTGTGGAACCCACTGTACGACCGGCTGGTCGCGCTCTGGTGCGACACGGTCGACGGGGATCTGCCCTACCTGACCGATGGCGCGGTCGAGGGCGGCTGGCCGTGCCGGGTGTGGCCGGACGACTGGGTGGAACGGCGGCGCCGGTGGCTGGAGGACTACAAGCTCGCGGCCGAGCTGCACCAGCCCCGGCCTTGGAGGAGCAACTTCACCCGGCTGCGAATGGCGCTGGAGCTCTGCCCCGACGACAGCTCGGCGCTCGACGGGCGAGCGGTCGGCTGGATCCGCCGCGCCCTGGCGAACACGATCAGCGCCCGCGGTACGCCGGGATCCGCCGACCGCGAGGCCTTACGCAGGAGTCAGCGTGAGGCGGCGGCGCAACCGGCGTACGCGACCTTGGCGCACGTCCTGAGCGCGCGGCTCGACGCGTTTCCGCGTGCGGGCGGGCTGCCGGAGCTCGCGCCGATCGCGGGTCCCGTCGACTGCACGGAGGCGCCGGCGGCGGCCGGTGCGGCGATCCCGGCACACCTGCTGGCAAAGGCGGCGCGGGCACTCGAGGCGCCGATCGGTGAGCTGGTCGAGCGCGGCGTCATCGGCTCCGGCGAGGTGCTCGCCGAGGTGATCCCGCAGGTCACGGCACAGTTGCTGGCGGCAAACATCGGGGATCCGGCGCTGGCCTTGGTGTACGCACAGACCTGCGCGGCGTTCCGGCGGCGGCTCGACCTGGGGTATGCGGGGCCGCAGTTCGGGGAGCTGCCGTGGGTCGATGCGATCGTGCCGTACCGCGATCACAGCCCGCACGCGACGCGGGCCGCCGTGCAGACGTTGCGCGAGACAACGACCGTGGCGCTCGGGGCGTTCCCGGAGCGGGTCCTGCCGAATCAGCTGGTCCGGGAGTTCGGCGAGCTGGCGGCGACGGCGGGACTCCAGTTGCCGTTGGTGGAGGACGTTGCCGGGTTCACCGGGACGTGGCGTGCGGCGGCAGTCGTCACGAGCCGGGTGCTGGCCGGGTCGTTGTACGCCCGGTACTACGACCTCCCGGCCGACTGGCCGACGACGCGGATCCGTTGGCGCCGGGCCGACGACTTCGTGGAGGCCTGCAACCGCCGGGCCGCTGGAGCGAACGGGGCCATGCTGGAGCAGAGCCACATCCTCACCACGCGCAACCTCGCCGTCCTGGTCGACGCACTCGACCTGACCGACTGGCTCCGGGAGGCCGCGCCGGAGCTGGCGGATCGAGCGTTCGCGTGGGCGCTCCGGCAACCGGCCTCGTCCAAGGGGCTGAAGGGCGCGGCGTCCGCGTGGCGCCAAGGAATCTTCTACCTCAGTTACTGCGATCCCGGCCGGACGCTGGGCGGACTGCGCCGGCCCGCGCACCTCGAAGCGGCCGTGACCGGTCTGCTCGAGGTGGCGTCCGGGAAGCGCTTCGACGCCGCCGGCCGCACCTCCAACGGCGGTCGCAGGCTGCTGGGCAGCGTGAGGATCGCCACTCCCGCGGGTGCGTGAGTTGACACGGTGTGTGCTCCCGGCGAAAGTTAGGGCTGCCTTAGTAAGGGTTGCCTTACTCGACAACTTCCCGGGAGAACTGGATGTCGCAGCCCGCGCGGCTCACCGCCGTGACAGCTACGCATGTACCGCCCGCACCCGTCCGCGATCCGTTCGCCGCCCGCTGGCCGCTGGCCTCGACGGTAGCGGATCGTGAGCGGGGACCGTTGCCGCACGGTTCGCCGGGAACGGTACTGCGGCGTGCCGCCGAGGTGCTCGGTGAGCCGCGGGTGCCGTCGACCGGCGTAGGGGAGTCGGCCGCGCTCGACCTGATCGCGGGACTGCTCGACGAGCACGGGATCGACCTGAGCCACCCGCACGCGGCAGCGCACCTGCAACCGCCGGTACTGCAGGTCGCGGTCGACGCCGACGCGCTGGCGTCCGCGAGCAACGCGTCGCTGGACACGTACGATTCCGGTCCTGCGACGCTCGCGATCGAGCAGTGGGTGGTTCGGGCACTGGCCACGCTGGCCGGCTTCGGCGCGCAGGCTGACGGTGTGCTGACGCCCGGCGGGTCGATCTCGAATCTGCTCGCGGTGCTGATCGCCCGCGACAGCGCCGCCGCCGCGGCCGGTGTCGACGTACGGCGGAACGGTCTGCAGGGTTTCGACCGCCCGGTCGTGTTCTGCTCCGAACTCGCCCACTTCTCCGTTCAGCGAGCCTGTGCCGCCCTCGGGCTCGGTGAGGAGGCCGCGATCACGATCGCCGCCGACGAGAACTTCCGGATGCGCACCGACGTCCTCACCGCCGAGCTGGCCAAGCCCGGCCGTACGCCGGTGGCGGTGATCGCGACCGCCGGTACGACGGACTTCGGATCGGTCGACCCGATCGCGCCGATCGCCGAACTGGCCCGGGAGTACGGCGCCTGGCTGCATGTGGATGCGGCGTACGGGTTCGGGGCGCTGTTTTCCGACCGGCTGGCGCCGCTGCTCGCGGACGTGGCGCTGGCGGACTCGGTGACGCTGGACCTGCACAAGATCGGCTGGCAGCCGGCTGCGACCAGCGTGCTGCTGGTCGCGGACCGGAACCGGTTCGCGGCGTTCGACCGTTCGGTGGACTACCTGAACCCGGCGGACGACATCGACTCCGGGCTGGACGGGCTGCTCGGTCGAAGCCTGCAGACCACGCGCCGGCCGGACGCGGTGAAGGTCGCGACCACGCTGACGGCGTACGGGCGGGCCGGGCTGGGAGCGATGCTGGACGTCTGCCACGAGCTGGCGCACGCGGCCGCGGCCCGGGTTGTTGCTGACAGCAACCTTGAGCTGCTGGCGCCGGTGACCTTGACGACGGTGGTGTTCCGCGTCGCCGGGCAGGGTACGTCGGACGAGCTTCAGGGCGAGGTGCGCCGCCGGCTGCTGACCTCCGGGCGAGTGCTGATCGGCCGGACCAAGTTGCCGGCTCGCGACGGTCGTCCGGCCGTGGTCGCGTTGAAGCTGACGTTGCTGAACCCGAACGCGACCGTGACGGACATCGAGGACCTGCTCGATCAGGTCGTGGCCACCGGCCTCGACGTCCTGACCGGCGAAGGAGCCGCGTGAGTACTGCAGTCGCCGCACATCTGAACGCGATCCTGCGGTGCTACACGCGGGAGTCGTCCGTACCGGTCGCCGTCGGATTGTTGACATTCGACATTGGACAGTCGACCGTGACGGCGCGCGTCGAGCACGCCTCGCGGACCGGGCTGCACCAGTTCACCGACGTACTGCTGGACGGCGTACCGCCCGCGCCCGCGGAACTCGTGCGGGTGCTGTCGGCGGACGCCGATCCGGCGGAGGTCGACGATCTGGCGGCGCGGACGGCGGAGTCGGTGCGGAACGTCGAGCTGTTCGTGGACCAGGCCGACGGTGAACGCGGACCGGGGCGCTTCCTCGAGACCGAGCAGGCGTTGCTGTTCGGTCACCTGAACCACCCGGCGCCGAAGAGCCGGGACGGCCTGAGCGGCGCCGAGCTGGCGGCGTACTCGCCGGAGCTCGGCGGCCGATTCGCAGTGCACTGGTTCGAGGCCGACGCCGAGCTGGTGTCGTCGGACCAGGTGGCCGGCGCGCCCTCGCTGCAGGGACTGGACGCTTTGCAGCTGATGGGCGCGCTGGCCGGTATCACCCCGTCGCCGGGCCGGGTGCTGATCCCGGCCCACCCGTGGCAAGCCGCGGCGGTGCTGCAGCGGCCCAGGGTCGCGGACCTGATCGCGGCCGGCCGGGTGCAGGCGCTCGGCCCGCACGGCGCGCAGTGGTACCCGACGTCGAGTCTGCGGACCGTGTTCCACCCGGATCTGCCGGTGATGCTGAAGCTCTCGCTCGGCCTGCGGATCACGAACTCGCGGCGCGAGTCGACGCCGACCGAGCTGCGCCGGGGCCTGGAGATCAACCGGCTGCTGGACGCGGCGTACAACGCGGGCACGGCGACCGCGCATCCGCGGTTCGGCATCGTCCGCGACCCGGCGTGGGTCGCGCTCGACGAAGGCGGGCCGACGCTGACCGGTCTCGACGTCGCGGTCCGAGAGGTGCCGGCGGACGTCAACAGCTACGCCTGTCTGGCGGGCCTGGTCGCGCCGCGTCCGGGCAGTGTCAGCCGGCTGAGCGCCTTCGCCGCCGAGGATCCGGCGGGCTGGACCTCGTCGTACATCGACAACGTTCTGGTGCCGATGCTGCACCTGTACGCCGAGACGGGCATCGGGCTGGAGGCGCATCAGCAGAACACACTGGTGCGGCTGGACGGCGCTGGGCGGATCAAGGGCGGCGCGTATCGCGACAACCAGGGGTACTACCTCGCCTCGTCGTACCTGCGTGGTCTGCTCGCCGTCACCGGGCTGCGTGACTCGACGCTGGCGGTTGTGGACGATCGGATTGTCGACGATCGACTGACGTACTACCTGCTGCACAACCAGGCGCTCGCCGTCGTCGGGTGCCTGGCCGCGGACGGGATCGCCGACGAGGCGGAGCTGCTCGCTGTCGTACGCGACCGGCTGACGTACGCGCTGCCGCTGCTGAAGGCCGCTGGACCGGACGGCGACCGGCTCGCGCGTCGGTGGCTCGAAGCGGAAACCCTGCCGTGCAAGGCGAACATGCTGACCCGGCTGCGCGGTATCGACGAGGTAGTCGCCCCGCTGGACGCGCAGTCGGTGTACCTCGACATCCCGAACCCGCTGCGGTGACGTCGTTTGTACTGCGCCCGGCCGACCCGTCCGACGCCCCGCGGATCGCGCTGTGGATGGCGCAGCCGCACGTACGGCGCTGGTGGCACCAGGGCTGGTCCGTGGAGCGCTGGGCCCAGGAGATCGAGCTGCAGGCGGCGGGGGAGCACTCCCGGCCGTGTGTGGTGACGCTGGACGCGGAGGAGTTCGCGTACGTCGAGCTGTACCGCGTCCGGCACGACCGGCTGGCTGAGTACTACCCGTACGACGAGGAGGACTGGGGCGTTCACCTCGCGATCGGCGACGGCACCCGGGTCGGCCGCGGGCTGGGGCGCCAATTGCTCCGGGAGGTCGCGGACACGGTGCTGCGGTCAGAGCCGGACTGCACCCGGGTCGTGGCGGAGCCGGACATCGAGAACACGCCCTCCGTCCGCGCGTTCGCGGCGGCGGGGTTCGTCCAGTACGGACAGCTACGGCTGCCCGAGAAGACAGCAGTACTGATGGTCCGTACCCGGGCCGTGCAGGAGGCATGAGATGTACGACGTGATCGCGATCGGCTGCGGGCCGTTCAACCTCGGGCTCGCAGCGCTGGCGGACGGCGTGGACGACGTACGGCTGGCCGTCCTCGACAGTCGGCCGGAGTTCACCTGGCACCGCGGGCTGATGTTCGAGGACGCGATGCTGCAGGTATCGTTCCTGGCGGATCTGGTCAGCCTGGTGGAGCCTGCGCACCACCTGTCGTTCCTGTCCTTCTTGAAGGACAACGACCGGCTGTATCAGTTCTACGTGCGGGAGAAGTTCCACCCGACGCGACGGGAGTACGAGGCGTACCTGCGGTGGTGTGCCGCGCAGTTGGACTCGCTGCACTTCGGGCACCACGTACGGTCGGCCGAGTGGAACGGGTCGGCGTTCGACCTGACCGTGGAGCGCGGGGACGCCGTCGAGCACTTCGAGGCGCGACACCTGGTGGTCGGTGTCGGCACCGAGCCCTTCGTGCCTGCGGCGCTGGCAGGGCTGCCTGCTGAGCGGTTCTCGCACTCGGCGGACTACCTGTTCCGCCGGGACGACCTGCTGCGTGCAGGGCGCGTAACGGTCGTCGGCTCCGGTCAGTCGGGTGCCGAGTGCGCGCTGGACCTGCTGCGCGCTGACGGTCCTGCCGTGTCGTGGCTGACTCGTACGCCGTCGTTCGCGCCGCTGGACTACTCCAAGCTGGTGCTGGAGATGACGACACCGTCGTACGTCGACTACTTCCATGCGCTGGACGAACCGGTACGGGACCGGCTGGTGAAGGAGCAGTGGCGGCACTACAAGGGCATCTCGTCGGAGACCCTGGACGACATCCACGACGTCTTGTACACAAGGGATCTGGCGGCGGAGCTCCTGTGTGGCGTGGCCGTCGTGTCGGCGGTGGCGCGTGCTGACGGGCTGGAGCTGACGATGCTGCACGCGGACAGCGGGAAGACGTTCCAGCACACCACGGATGCTGTTGTGGCAGCGACGGGCTACCGGAACCGTCCGCTGCCGTTCATGGATTCTTTGCAGGACAAGCTCGAACACGACGCTGCCGGCCGCTGGGTCATCAACCGCGACCACAGTGTGCGTGGTGCGTTGGAGGGGCGCGTCTTCTTGGCCAACGCAGACCTGCACAGCCACGGCGTTGCCGCACCGGACCTCGGCATCGGTGCTGTCCGTAACGCAGGCATCCTGAACAGTGTGGCCGGACGTGAGGTGTTCCGGCTGCCGAAGTCCACTGCCTACACGACGTTTGCGATCCCGGGATGAACGCCTGGACGCGTTGCTCGTCGGAGCTGCTGGCGAAGCTCATCTCCCAGTTCTGCACGGAGGGGTTGCTGGAACCGGTCGAGAATCGCCTGGAGTTCGGTGCGGTGTCCTACCTGTTCGAGGCGACCCGTGGCGGGTTCGGAAGCTGGCGGGTCGATCCGGCGTCCATCCGACGTACCACGGCCGGCATCCTCGGCAACGACGAGAGCGAGCCTGCTACCGACCCGATCCAGTTCTTCGTCGACGCCGCCGACGTACTGGGAGTCGACGGGTCCACTGTCGCCGGATACGTCGCTGAGCTCACCAGCACGCTCGCTGCCGACGTACGGATGGCCGAGACCGCAGTACCTGCTGCTGACCTGCTGGAGCTGCACCACAGCCGCCTGGAAGGGCACTTGACCGGCCACCCGCTCCTGGTCGCCAACAAGGGTCGCCTGGGCTTTTCCGCCGCCGACAGCGCGCAGTACGCCCCAGAGGCCCGTACGCCGCTGCACCTGGTGTGGCTCGCCGTACGCCGTGGTCTCGCCGAGTTCCGCGGTACGCCGGACCTCTCCGAGCACTCCGTTATCGCTCGGGAGCTCGACCGGGCCACCGTGTCGGCGTTCCGGACGCGGCTGGACGACCCGGACGCGTACGTCTGGCTACCGTGCCACCCGTGGCAGCTGGACCACGTCGTACGGACGCAGTGGGCGCGGGAGCTGGCGACGGGCGAGATCGTCGTACTGGGAGAGAGCCCGGACGAGTACCTGCCCACCCAGTCGATCCGCACCGTGGTCAACCTCAGCCGGCCGGACCGGTACCAGGTCAAGCTGCCGCTGAAGATCCTCAACACCGCCGTCTACCGCGGCACCCCGGAGCACTGCACACTCGCCGCCCCGATGATCACCCAGTGGCTCCGCGGCCTCTGGTCCCGCGACGACGTGTTCCGCACCCTCGGCACCGAACTCCTCGGCGAGGTCGCCTCCGTCACCGTCCCGCACCCGCAACTGTCCACCCACCCCGGCATCCCGTACCAGTGGACCGAAACCCTCGGCTGCATCTGGCGCGACCCCGTCGACCCCCGCCTCCGCGACGGCGAGACCGTCTGGCCCCTGGCCGCCGTACTGCACCCGGGCTTCACCGAAGCCGCGGTCGCCCGCTCCGGTGCCGACCCGCAAACGTGGCTCGCCCACCTGGTCGCCACCCTCCTCCGCCCCCTGCTCCACCTCCTCCACCACTACGGCATCACCGTCAACCCCCACGGCGAGAACCTCGCCGTCATCTGCACCCCTGAAGGCCTCCCCACCCGCCTGGTCATCAAGGACCTGGTCGACGACATCAACCTCTCCACCACCCCCATCGTTGCCCGCGGCCCCGAACCCGACTCCCATACCCGGGTCCTCCCCAGAAAACCCTGGCCGATCCTCCGTCAGTACATCGTCGACGCCCTCCTCCTCGGGGTCCTCAACCCCCTCACCGCCCAATCCCCGATCCCCGACAAGACCTTCTGGGGAATGGTCCGGGCGGAAGTGGACCTCTACAGCCGAACGAACCCACAGCACGCCGACCGGCTGAACGCCACTGCCCTCACCGGACCGTCCTTCCTCCGCTATCCCCTCAACGGCTACCGGCTGACGCTCGGGTACGCCGACCTGGACACCCGTCCGCCGATCCCCACCACGGGCACTGTGCCGAACCCGCTGCACACCGCACCCAGGCCCCACTGAGGCGGGTTGTGACGTAGGCTGGCGCGGTCTGTCGATCGTCCAGATCGGTGTGACGACCACGGGGAGCACCACAATGCATACTGGGCACACTGGGAATTCTGGGAATGTCGAGCTTGCGAGGGCTCAGCAGGAGCGTTGGGACTCGGCGTACGCGCGGCGGCCCGAGTTGCACGGGGTGGAGCCGTCGGCTGCGGTGCGGCGGGCGGTGGAGTTGTTCGGGGCGGCGGGGATCGTCGACGTGCTGGAGCTGGGGGCGGGGCACGGGCGGGACGCGCTTTTTCTGGCCAGGCACGGGTTCAGCGTGCATGCGACCGACTTCAGCGAGACGGCGCTCGACCAGTTGCGGCACGCGGCGCAGCGGGAGGGGCTCGACGACCGGGTGACGGCGGCGTTGCACGACGTACGGGATCCGCTGCCGCCGGCCGACGCGACGGTGAACGCGGTCTTCGCGAATCTGCTGCTGAACATGGCGTTCTCGCCGTCCGAGCTGCGGTCGCTGGTCGCCGAGATCCACCGGGTGCTCTGCCCGGGCGGGGTTTTCGTGTACGCCGTCTGGTCCGCGGACGACCCGCAGGCGGAGCACTGGCAGCAGTTGGAGGACGGGCTCGCGGGGCACGACGGGTTCGTCGGGCGCTTCTTCGACAAGGAGCTGGTCGGTGCGCTCGGCGAGGACTGGAGTCTCGACGAGGTCACGCCGTACCAGGAGGAGCAGCGCCTGATGCTGCGCGTGACGATGACGAAAGCGGCACCCGAAAGCTAAAGCTGGCTCTAGGTGTCAGATTGCAGTGTGATCACCAAAGCGAAGAGCCGGATTGACGTTCCCCGCAGGTTCCGACAGGCTTCTGAACCGCGTGTCACCTTCGACCATCGGAGATAGCAATGCAGTGGTACATCGACGTCCTCAAGAAGTACGCCGTGTTCGACGGGCGGGCGCGGCGCAAAGAGTACTGGATGTTCGTGCTCTTCAGCGTCGTCGCTTCGATCATCCTGTCGCTCATCGACCGGATCCTCGGGACGACCTACAACAACGGCACCAGCGGCGTCCTGCAGACCATCTACAGCCTGGCGGTGCTGCTGCCGACGATCGGCGTGGCGATCCGGCGGATGCACGACACCAAGCGTTCCGGCTGGTGGATCCTGATCAACCTCATTCCGTGTATCGGGTGGATCTGGTTCATCGTGCTGGCTGCTCAGGAAGGCACCGCGGGTCAGAACGAGTACGGACCGGACCCGAAGGCGGCCGAGCGGTTCGGCGGCCCGGGCCAGGCGGGTCCGGCCGAGCCGGGCTACCCGACGGTCTGACCGTACTGGCGCAGTACTGGCGCAGTACTGACGCAGTACTGGCGCAGTACGAACGAACGCCCCGCCGGTCGGCGGGGCGTTCGTCGTTCTAGCTGGCCTGGCTCACGCTGGACATGTTGTAGTCCGGGATCAGCAGCGGTGGGGTCGCGGTGCGGGAGAAGTAGTCGCCCCATTCGCGGGAGAACGACGGCACGGTCGCGCCGGCCGCGGTGAAGCGGGCCAGCAGGTCGACCGGGCTCTCGTTGAAGCGGAAGTTGTTGACCGCGCCGGTGACCTCACCGTTCTCGACCAGGTAGACGCCGTCGCGGGTCAGCCCGGTCAGCAGCAGCGTCTGCGGCTCGACGACCCGGATGTACCACAGGCAGGTCAGCAGCAGGCCGTTGTCGAGGCCCGCCACCAGGTCGTCGGTTGTACCGGTCGCGCCGTCCACCGAGAGAACGTAGTTCTCGATGCCGGGCGTGGCCGTCGGTACGTCGATCAGGTCCGCGGTGTAGCGGCTGGTCATCAGGTGCTCGAGCTTGCCGCCGCGGATCCAGTCGGTGGCGGTCAGCGTGAGGCCGTTGTCGAACACGCTCGACGAGCCGCCCGACGAACGGGCCACCGCGAACGCGAACGCCTCGAGCCCCGCGAGCGCCGGGTCCGAGTGCAGGTTCACGGGCTGCGACGACAGCGTGTCGCCGATCCGTGTCCCGCCGCCGGACTTCGAGAACACGGTCTGGCCCTCGAAAGCGTCCCGGCCGTCGAGCTGCCAGTACAGGTACGTCATCAGGTCCGCGACCGCGGCCGGCGGCAGGATCGTCGGGTGCCGGCCCGCGTCGACCGACACGGTGCGCCCAGCCCAGCCGAGGCGGCGGGTCAGCTCGGTGTCCAACGAGAGGGCGTCGACGTCGGTGAAGTCGCGGGTCGCCGTACCGACCCACGCCGAATGGGCGTCGTTCTTCCCGGTCGAGGACACGTACCCACGGGGGAGGGCCTGGCGCAACCGCAGCCCCGTCGAGGATCCGACGTACAGCGTGACGACCTCGTGGTTCGCGAACCCGTACAGCCGGCGCTTCTCGGCGGCGGCCCGCTTCAGCGACTCCCCGAGCGACGGCGCGAACTTCTCGTACACACCGACCGTGGTCTCCTCCGGCTCGAGCGCCCAGTCCGCCGACGCCGTACCGTCGACGAGCGGCCGCGCGTCCTCGGCGGGACCCGCGGCGCGGGCGGTGGCGATCGCGGCGGAGACGATCTCGCGGAGCGTGTCCTCGGTGACGGACGAGCGGCCGATCACGCCGGCCGCCGTACCCTCGCCGGAGCCGACCGTGGCGATCACGGTCACGCTGGATCCGCGCATCGCGCCGTTCGTGGTCAGGGTGTTGTTCGCCCAGCGCAGGTTGGTGCTGGAGGTCTCGGCGACGAGTACGACGCAGTCGTCGGCGCCTTCGGCCGCCGCCAGGGCCAGGCCCCGCTCGACGGTGTCCTGCGGGGTGAGCTGTACGGCGGTCACCGGCCGGCCTCCTGGGTGGTGTTGAGAATGCGTACTCCGCGGAACAGCGCGGACGGGCAACCGTGGCTGACCGCGCCGGACTGCGAGGGCTCGGCCTTGCCGCAGTTCAGCGCGCCGCCGAGGACGTAGGTCTGTGGGCCGCCGACTGCCTCCATCGAGCCCCAGAAGTCCGTCGTGGTCGCCTGGTACGCGACGTCACGGAGCTGGCCGTCGAGCTTGCCGTCGGTGATCTTGTAGAACCGCTGACCGGTGAACTGGAAGTTGTACCGCTGCATGTCGATCGACCAGGACTTGTCGCCGACGATGTAGATCCCGTTCCGCACCCGGCTGATCAGCTCCTCGGTGGAGGGGCCGTCCGCGGCGGGCTGGAGCGAGACGTTCGCCATTCGCTGGATCGGGATGTGGCCGGAGGAGTCGGCGTACGCGCAGCCGTTGGAGCGCGGCGTACCGAGGACGTCCTCGTTCTTCTTCGCCATCCGGCGGTCCACCTGGTACCCGACCAGGATGCCGTCCTTGACCAGGTCCCACTGCTGGCCGGCGACGCCCTCGTCGTCGAACCCGACGGTGGACAGGCCGTTCTCCGCGGTGCGGTCGCCGGTGACGTGCATGACCGGCGAGCCGTACTTCAGCGTGCCGAGCTGGTCGAGGGTGGCGAAGCTGGTGCCCGCGTAGTTCGCCTCGTAGCCGAGCGCGCGGTCGAGCTCGGTGGCGTGGCCGATCGACTCGTGGATGGTCAGCCACAGGTTGGACGGGTCGACGACCACGTCGTACGTGCCGGCCTCGACGCTCGGCGCGGCCAGTTTCTCGGCCAGCCAGCCGGGGATCTGGGCGAGCTCGTCGTCCCAGTTCCACCCGGTGCCGGTCATGTACTCCCAGCCGCGGCCGGCCGGCGGAGCCGTGGACGACATCGAGTCGAAGCGGTCCTCCGCGACGCCGTGCGCGGTGATGGTCGGGCCGATCCGGACGCGTTGCTGGGTGTACGACGTGCCGGCGGAGTTCGCGTAGTACTTGCACTCGTGGATCGTGGCGACGTGCACGCTGACGTGGGCGACCCCGTCGGCCTTCAGAACGCGGTCACTGTAGTCGGTGAGCAGGGCGACCTTCTCGGCGCGCGGGACGCTGAACGGGTCGATCTCGTACGACGAGATCCAGGTGACGTCGTCGTACACCGGCTCGTCGGCGAGCTCGATCGTTTCCGCGTTGATCGGCCGCGACACCTGCGCCATGTTGACGGCTTGCTCGGCGAGCACCACCGCCTCGTCGACGGTCAGCGCGACACCGGCCGCGAACCCCCACGTGCCGTCGTGGATGACGCGCACGGCGAGGCCGAGGTCCTCGTCGTCCTTCGCGCTCTCCAGCACACTGTCGCGCAACGAGATGGACTCCGACCGGATCCGCTCCAGCCGGAACTCGGCGAACGTGGCGCCGAGGTCGCGGGCACGGTGCAGGGCGGCCGCGGCCAGCTCCTGCCGGGGGAGAGCGAGGAACGCTGCGTCGATATCAGGCACGAACCCGACCCTATACGCGGCCCCCACAATCTCCGGGGGTGCATGCACAGGACTGAAACCGAGCCGGGCCGCCCGGCTGTTGCCGTGTGGGGGCGTGGCGTCTACGGACCGGCGGGGTAACAAATTTGCAAATAGCAACGGTTTCTTTCCCCGCTGCCGGGTCCAATCCGCGATCCCGGCGCGATCGCGCCTCCACCCGCCGCACCCACGCTGCTGCACCGAAGTTCACGCGCAAGGTCGATCAGGACAGTGTCAGCCACCTGAGGACTTCGCGGTATGCATTTGCCGGCGGGATGTGGCCGCCGATGTAGAAGCGGCGTTCGGCGGCGGGGATGGCGGCGGCCAGGTGGTCGGCGTACTTGCCGGCGCGGTCGTCGGTCGAGCCGTGCCAGAGAGTGACCGGGACGTGGATGTCGCCGAGGTCGAAGCCCCAGGGCTTGGCGAACGCGACGAGGTCGTCCTCCCAGCCGTCGTGGCCGGTCACGAACGTGGCAGTGAGCCGGGCCATCGCGGCAGGGTCCTCGCGGGCGGGTGGGCCGGGGGCGGCGCCGGGGTCCGGGGGGATCTCCGGGCCACCGGCCTCGACCGCGGTCATGATCGAGCGGGCGGTTTCCTCGAGCTCGGGTCGCAGGTCGCCGTGGAGTGCCTTCCAGGAGGTCCGGTTGCGGCGCGGGTCCGCCGCTTCCTCCTCCGCGGTCGGCTCGGGACCGTCGACGATCGGCGGCGAGATGCTCCCGGTCACCGCACAGCGCGTGACCCGGTCCGGCAGCAGGGCAGCGCACGCCAGCGCGTGCGGTCCGCCGCCGGAGCCGCCGGTGACCGCGAACCGTTCCCACCCGAGCTCGTCCGCCAGCGCCACCACATCCGGTACGACGGACGCGACCGTCCGCCCGGGCTGCCGCGTCGACCCGCCGTAGCCAGGCCGGTCCGCTTGCGCCAGCCACACGCCCGACCCGGCGATGGACCCGACCGCATCGGGCCGCTTCCACCGCGTACTCGGCGAACCGCCGAACGAGATCGCGGGCAGGCCGCCCTCGGTGCCGTACATGTTGTACAGAACGATCCGGTCGCCCACCCGCACGAAGCCTTCCATGCAGCGGAGCGTAACCGCCTGGCTAGAGCTAACCGAATGTGGAGTTATCAACCCGAGATTCTCGGGATTCGAGATGCGGTCGGTGTGGTGGAAGGATGCGGCCTAGGTTTTGTCGGCTGTGTGAATCACCAAACAATCTGACCCGTCGGGAGCCCTTGTGAGTACCTCGGTCGCCGGGACCGTATCGCCCACCCGGCAAGCGATGCGCCGGGCGCGGCGCGACCGCAGCGCGCGGGTCGGGTTCGCCCTGGTGCTGTTGCTGATCCTGATCGCCGCCGCCGCGCCGCTGCTGGTCCGGCTGGCCGGTCAGGACGCGACGACGTACCACATCGACCTGCTGGATCCGGCCCGCGGCAACGCGCCGCGGGGTGCGGCCGGCGGGATCAGCGGCACGCACTGGTTCGGGGTCGAGCCGCTGACCGGCCGGGACATGTTCTCGATCGTGGTGCTCGGCCTCCGGACGTCGCTGGTGATCGCGATCACTGTCACGCTGATCACCACCGTGATCGGCACCCTGCTCGGGATCAGCGCGGCGTACTTCGGCGGCTGGTTCGACGCGATCGTGTCCCGGCTGCTGGACTTCCTGTTCGGGTTCCCGCAGCTCGTCTTCATGATTGCCCTCGGCATCATCGTCCCGGCGAAGGTGTCCCGCTCGCTGCTGCTGATCGGCGTGCTGAGCGTCTTCGGCTGGGCCGGCCTGGCGCGGCTGATCCGCAACCAGGCCCGTTCGCTGGTCACCCGCGAGTTCGTCGAGGCGGCCCGCAGTGTCGGCTCGACCGGCTGGATGGTGATCACCCGCGAACTGCTGCCGAACCTGCTCGGCCCGGTGCTGGTGATCGCGACGCTGGCGATTCCGGGGTACGTCGGTGCCGAGGCGGCGCTGTCGTTCCTGGGCGTCGGCGTACCACCGCCGACACCGAGTCTCGGCCGCTCGATCTCGGACTCGATCGCCTGGGTGTACACCGGCGCGGATCCGTGGTTCCTGCTGTTCCCGGGCGCGATGCTGTTCCTCGCGGTGCTCGGCTTCACGTTGCTCGGTGACGGCGTCCGGGACGCGTTCGACGTGCGGCTGCGGAGGACGAGCTGATGCCCGATCTCCTGTGGTTCGTCGTCCGCCGGCTGTTCGCCGCCCTGCTGGTGATGCTCGCGCTCAGCCTGGCCGTCTACCTGGTCTTCTACGCGATCCCGGCCGACCCGGCGCATCTGGCCTGCGGCAAGCCCTGTACGCCGGACCGGCTGGCGCAGGCGCGGCACTTCATGCAGTTCGACCAGAGCACCCTGCAGCAGTACCTGAACTTCCTGAAGGGCATCTTCGCCGGCCGTACGTTCGGCGACGGCGCGGCCGCCGTGCACTGCGACGCCCCGTGCTTCGGGTACTCGTTCCCGCTCGGCCGTCCGGTGACCACGCTGATCATGGACCGGCTCCCGATCACCGCCTCGATCGCGATCGGCGCCGCCGTACTGTGGCTGCTGCTCGGCGTCTCGCTCGGCGTGGTCGCCGCGCTGAACCGGGGCCGGATCCTGGACCGGCTGTCGGTCGGTGTCGCGCTGCTCGGGGTCTCGACGCCGTCGTTCCTGCTCGGCCTGCTGGCGATCCTGGTGTTCGGGTTCTGGCTGAACATGGTCCCGGTCAGCGGGTACGTCCCGCTCACCGAGAGCCCGGTCGGCTGGGCCTGGCACCTGGTCACGCCGTGGATCGTGCTCGCGATCCTGAACGCGGCGTCGTACATCCGGCTGACCCGCTCGCAGATGCTCGAGGAGCTGAACCTCGACTACATCACCACGGCCCGCGCGAAGGGCGCCGGCGAGGCCCGCGTGGTGATCACCCACGGTCTGCGCGGCGTCCTGGTGCCGGTGATCACGCTGTTCGGCCTCGACCTGGGCAGCCTGCTCGGTGGTGCGATCCTGACCGAGAAGGTCTTCAGCATGCAGGGTCTCGGCGACCTGCTGATCAGCGCCGTCGGCCAGCTGGACGTGGCCGTGGTCGTCGGCGTGACGTTGTTCTCGGCGTTCCTGATCATCCTCGCGAACCTGGTGGTGGACATAGTGCACGGTGTGCTCGACCCGAGGGTGAGCCATGGCTGAGCAGCTGAATGGGCCGGTGCTCGAAGTACACGACCTGCGTGTCACGTTCGCGACCGAGAACGGGCCGGTGCCGGCCGTCGACGGCATCGACTTCGCCGTCGCGCCGGGGGAGACGCTCGCGATCGTCGGCGAGTCCGGGTCCGGGAAGAGTGTCAGCTCCGCCGCCGTGATGGGCCTGCTGCCGTCGAACGCCGACGTCACCGGCGAGGTCCTGCTCGACGGCCGCGAGCTGACCGGCCTGCCGAACGACGACCTGCGCAAGATCCGCGGCAACGACATCGCGATGGTGTTCCAGGACGCGCTGTCCGCGCTGAACCCGTACTACACCGTCGGCTGGCAGGTCGCCGAGGCGTATCGGCTGCACCACGACGTCTCCAAGAAGAACGCGCACCAGCGGGCCGTCGAGATGCTCGACAAGGTCGGCATCCCGGACGCGGCGCGGCGCGCGGAGAGTTACCCGCACGAGTTCTCCGGGGGAATGCGGCAGCGGGTCGTGATTGCTATGGCTCTGGTGAACGACCCGAGAGTGCTGATCGCGGACGAGCCGACGACTGCACTCGACGTCACCGTGCAGGCACAGATCATGCAGCTGCTCGACGACGTGCAGGAGGAGTTCGGTACGGCGCTGGTGCTGATCTCCCACGACCTGGGCGTCGTCGCGGAGGTCGCGGACGACGTCTTGGTGATGTACGCCGGCCGAGCGGCCGAGCGCGGTACCGTCCGGGACATCTTCTTCCGGGCCGCCCACCCGTACACCATCGGTCTCCTCGGCGCGATGCCGCGGGTCGACGTACCGCCGAAGCCGCGGCTGACCACGATTCCGGGCAGCCCGCCGACACCCGGGTCGATCACCACCGGGTGCCCGTTCCAGCCGCGGTGCGCGTACACGGAGCTGGTGGGGGAGCGGTGCATCACCGAGCGCCCCGAGCTCACGCCCCGTCCCGGCGAGGGCGATCACGAGGCGGCCTGCCATCTGGGCCGGAGGCCGGCGGATGTCTGACGAACTGCTGAACCTCAAGGACGTCCGGAAGTACTTCGGCCTGCGCGGCGTCCCGTGGCGGAAGGCGCAGGCGGTCCGCGCGGTCGACGGCGTGAACCTCGTCGTCCGCAAGGGCGAAACCCTCGGTCTGGTCGGCGAATCCGGCTCGGGCAAGTCGACCCTCGCCCGGGTCGCGACCCGGCTGCTCGACCCGACCGCGGGCCGGGTGGAGATCGGCGGCAAGGACGTCACCCGGATCAAGGGCCGCCGGCTGCGCCCGATCCGCCGGCAGGTCCAGATGGTGTTCCAGGACCCGCAGGCGTCGCTGAACCCGCGGCAGTCGGTGGGCACGATCCTCAGTACGCCGTTCCGCGCGCAGGGGATCCGCCCGTCGCGGACCCAGCTCGTCGAACTCCTGGAGCAGGTCGGGCTGTCCGGGCAGCACCTGGAGCGGTACCCGCACGAGTTCTCCGGCGGGCAGCGGCAGCGGATCGGGATCGCCCGGGCGCTGTCGGTGAAGCCGGAGCTGCTGGTCTGCGACGAGCCGGTGTCCGCGCTCGACGTGTCGGTCCAGGCGCAGGTGCTGAACCTGCTGGCCGACCTGCGCGACGAGCTCGGCCTGTCGTACGTGCTGGTCGCCCACGACCTGGCCGTCGTACGGCAGGTGGCCGACCGGATCGCCGTCATGTACCTCGGCACGATCGTCGAGGAAGGCCCCGCGGCGCAGGTGTACCAGTCGCCGGCGCATCCGTACACGAAGGCGTTGCTGTCCGCCGTGCCGGTGCCGGAGCCGGGCGTGGTCCGGGAGCGGATCGTGCTGACCGGCGACGTACCGACCCCCATCGACCCGCCGTCCGGATGCCCGTTCCGGACCCGTTGTTACAAGGCCGAGGACGTCTGCGCGACGGAACGACCAGTGCTCGAACCCGTTGACGGGCAAGCCGGGCACCGGGCCGCCTGCTACTTCCCTGAGCCCCCATCCCTTGAGAGGACCGAATGAAACACCTATCGAGAGCGGTTGCGGTTGCAGCCGTTCTGGCGCTCGCGGCGACTGCCTGCAACGCCAACAACAAGTCCACCAGCAGTGGTGGCAGTACGGCGGCGGCGGAGCAGGGCGGGACCTTCCACGTGCTCAGCACGGCCAAGGAGATCAGCCTCGACCCGGCCAAGAGCCAGAACCTCGGCACCAGCACGATCCACCTCGTGCTGCGCGGCCTGACGTCCTGGAAGACGTCGCCGGACAAGGCGGCCGAGCTGGTCCCGGACCTGGCCACCGGCACCGGGCAGGTCAGCGACGGCGGCAAGACCTGGACCTACAAGCTGAAGTCCGGCCTGAAGTACGCCGACGGTACGCCGATCGTTGCCGCCGACATCAAGTACGGCGTGGAGCGCTCGTTCGCGCCGGAGCTGTCCGGCGGCCTCGGGTACCACAAGTCGCTCCTGGTCGGCGGCGACAAGTACACGGGTCCGTACAAGGGCGGCGAGCTGGCGTCGATCGAGACCCCGGACGACACCACGATCGTCTTCAAGCTGAACAAGCCGTACGGCGACTGGCCGTGGATCGTCAGCATGCCGGCGTTCTCGCCGGTACCGAAGAAGGCCGACACCGACCCGGCGCACTACGGCGAGAAGCCGGTGGCCAGCGGGCCGTACCAGGTGCAGACCTACACGCCCGGCTCCAAGCTGGTGCTGACCCGGAACCCGAACTGGGACAAGTCGACCGACCAGGCGCGCACCGGTCTGCCGGACTCGATCGTCACGGACATGGGCCTGCAGCCGGACGTGGTCAACCAGCGGCTGATCGCGGACTCCGGCGATGACAAGAACGCCGCCGCGACCGGGGTTTCGGTACCGGCCGCGCTGATCCCGACGATCACCGGCAACCCGGCCGTCAAGTCCCGCGTCGCCACGTCGCCGTCCGGTGCGCTGGCGTACCTGGCGATGAACACGAAGCGGCCCGCGCTGTCGAATCCCGCGGTCCGCAAGGCGATCGAGTACGCCGTCGACAAGCAGGCGGTCCAGGTCGCGCAGGGCGGCCCGGAGTTCGGCGGGGAGATCGCGTCGACGCTGATCACGCCGGGCATGGACGGGTACAACAAGTACGACCTGTACCAGGCGCCGCCGGCCGGTGACCCCGAGAAGGCGAAGCAGCTGCTGCAGGCGGCCGGTGTCAGCAACCTGAACCTCGTACTGGTCGCCGACAACACGTCGAGCGGCGCCGCCGGCGTGGCCGTCGCGCAGGCGATCCAGCAGGGCCTCAAGCGGGCCGGGATCAACGTCACGATCAAGCCGATGGACAACACCCCGCTGACCGACCTGATCACCGGGAACAAGGCCGACTTCGACCTGACGGTGTCCAGCTGGCTGCCGGACTTCCCGAGCGCGATCGGCAACATCCAGCCGCTGTTCGCGTCCTCGGAGATCGGCAACGGCGGGTACAACATCTCCCGCTACTCGAACCCGGCGGTGGATTCGGCGATCGCCGCCGCCACCGCCGAGTCCGACCGCACCAAGGCGGCCGGGTTGTGGGGCGCCATCGACAAGCAGGTCATGCAGGACGCGCCGATCGTCCCGCTGATCTACGCCCGGAACGCGTTCCTGCACGGCTCGAAGGTGCAGAACTTCTACCTGCCGCCGTACCCGCCGTACCCGAACGTGCTGATCGTCGGGCTCAGCAAGTAGTCCAGGGCAAGCAGTTCAGGGCAAGCAGTTCAGGGCAAGTAGCTCAGGTACGCCCTTCGGATTCCTGTGCGTCGAAGAGGGTCGGCTGGGACTCGGGATCGAGTCCCCAGTCGGCCCTCAGCACGGTGTAGCCGGCCTTCTGGGCGGCCGCGATCACCTTGACGTCGTCGTCGACCAGGACGGCGACCGGGCGTTGCTCGGCGAGGCGTTTCAGCCGGCCGAGCTTCATCAGCATCGACGGACGGCGGTCGGTGTCGCCGCGCATGTAGACCTCGCCGTCCGGGAACCCGTTGTCCTTCAGCCACTTCTCGGTGTCCCGGCGGATCCGCTCCGGGCGGCCGGTCAGGTAGACGATCACGTGCTCGGCCGCGAGCGTCGTCGCGACCGCGAGCCCTTCCGCGAGCACCGCGTCGTCCTTGGCCCGCGCGAAGAACGAGTCCCAGTCCTTCGGCTTCCGCTCGATGAAGTGGATCCGCTTGCTGGTGTCGGACAGGGTCGCGTCGATATCGAGTACGGCGTACGGCCGGTCGTCATCCATGGTTCCCAGCTTCCCAGGTGTGGCGGTCGACCGAGTACAGCACCTCCCCGAACCCGGTGCCGGGCAGTGGATCGTCGAAGTGCACGTGGAAGACCTTCTCGAACCGCAGGCCCGAGCGGCGCATCACGGCCCGTGAGCGGTGGTTGACCGCCATCGTGTCCGCCTCGACGCGCGCCATCCCGAGCTCGCGGAACGCCCGCGCGATCAACGCCTTCGTACCCTCGGTCGCGTACCCCTTGCCCCACGCGGTCCGCAGCAGCCGGTACCCGACGCCGACGGCCGCCGGGTCCGTGGTCGGCTGCATCCCGAACCATCCGACGAACGCCCCGCCGGCCTTCTCCTCGGCCGCGAAGGTCCCGAGCTGCGCGTGCTCGGCGTACACCTTCAGAATCTCCGGCAGTACGACGCCCTCGATCTCGCTGCGCGGTGTCGGCTGACCCGTCAGGAAGCGCATCACCTCGGGATCCGAGTCGAGCTCCGCCAGCAGTCCCGCGTCGTCCGCGGTGAACCGCCGCAATCGCAACCGCTCCGTTTCAAGGTCCACGCCTCGGACTCTCCCACCGACTTTGAGAAGCCACCAGCCATTTCCACGGCGCGGAGATGGTTGGTGGCTTCTCAAAGATGGTCTCAGAGATGGTCGGGAGGCGAGATGGTCGGGAGGCGTCCGGAGTGTGGGCGGTCTGGGGCGATCCTGTGTGTTGACTGTGCGACTGTCGGTGGCTCGGGTTAGCGTTCTTTCCGCAATGGACTCGATCACGTTTCTGCACAGCTCTGACTGGCAGCTGGGGATGATGCGCCGGTTCCTGGGGCCGGACGGCCAGGCCCGGTGGGGTCAGGCGCGGCTGGATGCTGTCGCGCGGATCGGTGCGGTCGCGGAGCGGACCGGTGCGGCGTTCGTGGTCGTCACCGGGGACGTGTTCGAGCACAACCAGGTCGAGCGGCAGACCATCCTGCGGGCCTGCGAGGCGCTGAAGCGGATCCCGGTGCCGGTCGTGCTGCTGCCGGGCAACCACGACGCGCTCGAGCCGGGATCGCTGTGGACGTCGAGCCAGTGGCTCGCGCACGCCCCGGACCACGTCACGGTGCTGACCGAAACGACGCCGTTCCGGATTCTGCCGGGTGTCGAGATCGTCGGCGCGCCGTGGCGGTCCCGCCGCCCGCTGTCCGATCCGGCCGCCCCGGCGTACGCCGATCTGCCGGCCGAGCCGGGGACGATCCGGATCCTGCTCGCCCACGGCCAGCTGACCAGCCTGTCCGGCGGGATGTCCGAAGTACCGCCGATCGACCAGACCGCCCTGGAGGCCGCGGTCGCGGACGGCCGGCTGCAGTACGTCGGCCTCGGCGACCGGCACTCGACGACGCGGGTGACCGATCGGATCTGGTTCTCCGGCACCCAGGAGGTCACCTCGCCGGAGGAGGACGCGCCGGGCAACGTCCTCAAGGTGACGGTCGGCGGCACCATAGAGGTCGAGCCCATCCGGGTCGGCGCCTGGCACATGGTCGACCACCGCGTCGAGCTGTTCGACGAGGAGTCGATCGCGGCGCTCGAGGACTGGTTCGCGGACCTTCCGGACAAGGAACGGACGTACGTGCGGCTGGCCGGCGACGGCTCGTTGCCGCTGCCGCTGCTGGCCCGCCTGGACAGCATCATCGACGCGCAGGGCGAGGTGTTCGCGAGCGTCGAGCGGTGGGCGAAGTTCTGGACCGTGCGGCCCGCGCCGGACGCCGCGGACCTGGAGTCGCTGCAGCTGAGCGGCCCGGCCCGCGCCGCGATGGAGGAGCTGCGGCAGGCCCTGGCCGGCGGCGACGAGGGCGCCGGTGCCGCGCTCTCGCTGATGCACCGATTGGCGCGGGACGCGGGATGAGACTCCACAGCTTGGCGCTACGGGACTTCCGTGGCGTCAAGGACCGTAGTGTCCGGTTCCGCGCGCTCGGCACCACCGTCGTGGTCGGCGACAACGAGGTCGGGAAGTCCAGCCTGGTCGAGGCGTTCGGGCTGATCTTCGACCTGCCCGACGACTCGAAGTCGACCCGGATCCGGGACATCCAGCCGGTCGGCCAGGACGTCGGCCCGGAGGTGACCGTCGAGCTGAGCCTCGGCGGCCGCGAGCTGACGTACGCCAAACGCTGGCTGAAGAACCGGTCCACCGAGCTGACCGCCGTCGAGCCCGACGGCCGCCGCCGGTCCTGGACCGGGCGCGAGGCGCACAACGAAGCCGAGCGGCTGTTCCACGAGAACGTCGATCCCGTGCTCTGGCAGACGTTGATGGTCAGCCAGGGTCAGTCGTTGGTGCTGCCAACACCGGCGGACGCGGAGCCGCTGATCACCGCGGTGACGGCCGAATCGGGGACGCCGGTCGACGGCGCGTCGATGCCGCTGGTGACCGCCGTCGAGCACGAGTATCTGCGGTACTGGACGCCGCGCGGGAAGCCGACCGGCGACTTCGCCCGCTCCGCGAAGGCGGTCGCGGCGGCCGAGCTGGCGGCCAGGCAGGCGTTGCAGGCGATGGACGAGGTGCAGTCGGACATCCGGCGCGCCGAGCGGCTGAACCTCGACCTGGAGGACGTGTCGGGCCGGCTGACCGATCACCTGGCCGGCGTCGAGGCGTTACGCGAACGCAAGCAGGCGACCGACGAGATCCTGCTCCGTCGTGACTCGGTCAGGTCCCGCGCCGAGACCGCGCGGGCCCGGCTGGAGAACCACACCCGCACCCGGCTCGACCGCGAGCGGCTGCTCGACGAGGTCGAGCGGTTCACCAGGTTCGAGGCCGAGCACGCCGCGCGCCGGGCCGATGCGGAGCTGGTCGCGAGGACCGCGGCCGAGCTGGTGCAGGCCGCGGAGGCCACGCTCACGGACGTCGTGGAGCTCAAGGACGTACGGCGTACCGAGGTCCAGGCGGCCGAGCGCCGGGTGTCGGAGTTGATGGACCGGGCCGAGCTGGATCGGCTGATCGGCCAGCAGACCGAGCTGGTCGACGTCCGCGCGCGGATCGCCGCGGCCGGCACGGTGCTGGACCGGATCAAGGTCGACGACGCGCTGGTGGCCGCGCTCGAGGACGCCCGGGCGGCGGTCGTCGAGGCCCGCGCCGCGCTCGCGGCCGGCGTACCCGAGGTGACCGTACGGCGGCTCGGCGCCGAGCCGGTCGAGCTGTCCGGGACCGGCCTGGAGGGCGACGTACCGGGGGAACTCGGCTTCGACGAGTCGATCGAGCTGCTGGTGTCCGGCGAGCTGGTGGTCGGCGTACCGGGGCAGGTCGAGGTGACCGTCCGCGCGGGTGGCGAGGCGGCCACGCTGCGCTCGCGGGTCGATGACGCCGTACGCCGGGAGAAGGACCTGCTGAAGAAGGCCGGCGTGAAGGACGTCGCCGCGGCCCGGGAGCTGCTGCGGAAGGCCGACACGGCATCCGCCGAGCTGAACGAGGCACGCCGGACGGAGACGTCACTGACCGCGGGAGGGGATCCGGGGGAGCGGATCGCGGTGCTGACCGCGCGGCTCGGGATCGGCGAGGCCGACGAGGCCGGTGCCGGCGACAGCAGCGGCAAGCAGCCGGCGGTTGAGGGTGTGCCGGGGCAGATGTCGCTGTTCGAGGAGTTCACCTCCCCGCACGACACGCTGTTCGACGACTTCGAGGTGCCCGAGCCGGAGCCGGACGACCTCGCGGGTGCACAGCGAGCGCTCGAGACCGCCCGGGACGGGCTGGCCGAATCGGAGCGGTTGCTGGCCGACGCGGAGTTCGCCGCGGCCCAAGCGCGCAAGGCGGCCGACGAGGATCGGTCCGAGGCGCAGAACGCGCGTGCCCGGGCGGAGCTCGCGGCCGAGCGGTTGGCCGCGGCGCTCGACTCACTGGAGTCCGCGCGGTCCGTCCTCGACGACGACGCGGTCGCTGCCGCGGAGTCGGAGGCGACGGCGGACGTCGAGGCAGTGCTGGACGAGCTGACCGCCGTCCAGGAACAGGCCGACGCGGCCGGGGCGGACCAGGTCGCCGACGAACTGGCCGCCGCGCTCGAGGTCGCGAAGCGCCTGCAGGACGAGCGCGACCGGTTGCGTGACGCCTTGCGTACGACGGAAGGCCGCCTGGAGCAGTCCGGGCGGGATGGGCTCGCGACGCGGCGCGATGTGGCGGAGCTGGAGCTGGCCGCCGTGCGCACCGAGTACGAGAGCCTGCAGCGCCGGGCCGGGGCGGCGCGCCGGGTGTACGACACGCTGAGCCGGCACCGGGCCGCGGCGCAGACGAAGTACTCCGAGCCGTTGCAGAGCCGGATCGATGCGCTCGGGCGGAGTGTGTACGGGCCGTCGTTCCGGGTCCGGCTGGACGACGACCTGGCCGTCGCGGAGCGGGAGCTGGACGGCGTACGGCTGCCCGTCGAGGCGTTGTCGACCGGTGCTCAGGAGCAGCTCGCGATCATCACCCGGCTCGCGATCAGCCACCTGGTGAGCACCGGCGACGGCAGCGTGCCGGTGATCTTCGACGACGCGCTCGGCTGGTCCGACAAGGCCCGGCTGCGGGACATGGGGGCGCTGCTCGGTCGCGCCGGCGACCACGGCCAGGTCATCATCCTGACCTGTATGCCGGACCGCTACGAGTACGTCCCGAAGGCGACGTTCATCACGCTGGACGGATGATCCGCTCCGGCGCCGAGTAGACGACGCAGCGCTCGCCGCGGGCGAACCCGGCCAGGGTGATCCCGAACTGGCGGGCCAGGTCGACGGCCAGGCTGGACGGGGCGCCGACCGCGACGATCATGCCGAGGCCGGCCGCGACCGCCTTCTGCACGATCTCGTACCCGGCGCGGCCGCTGACCGCGAGCACCAGGCCCTTGCGGGGGTGCTGGTTCAGCACGGTCCAGCCGACCACCTTGTCGACGGCGTTGTGCCGGCCGATGTCCTCCTTCACGACGACCTTCCGGCCGTCGGCGGTGAACAGTCCCGCGGCGTGCAGACCGCCGGTCCGGTTGAACATCGGCTGTCCCTCGCGGAGCAGATCGGGCAGCCGCCGGACGACGTCCAACGGCACCTCGACCGGGTCGACCGGGTCGTACTGGCGGTCCGCGAGCTCGTCGAGGCTCTGCTGCCCGCACACCCCGCAGGCGGCCGACGTGACGCCGTACCGCTGGGGAGGTTCGCGGTCCGGGGGACCGTCGAAGCTGATCGTGACGGTGTTGAACTGCTGCTCCCGGGTCAGCGTGACATCGGTGCAGTAGGCAACGGTCCGGATCGCGTCCGGGCGGACCGCGAACCCCTCACCGAGGCAGAACCCGGCGGCCAGCTCGAAGTCGGAGCCGGGCGTCCGCATCGTCACCACCAGCGGCTCGGGCGGCCGGCCCGGCCATTCCAGCCGCAGCTCGAGCGGCTCCTCGGTGCTGACAACGTCCTCACGCCGCGACGTACGGTCGCCGTCGAGCACTTCGACCTTGAACCTGCTGGTAGGCGCCTTGGTCATACGTCCACGGTATGCCACCTCCGCCGAACGGCGAGCCAGTCGAGGAACGTCCACGCGGACAGCCGCTGGTGCTCCCGGAGCGCCGGGGTGCAGCCGGGCGGCGGCGGGGCGTCGAG
Source organism: Kribbella aluminosa (assembly GCF_017876295.1). Lineage (NCBI taxonomy): Bacteria > Bacillati > Actinomycetota > Actinomycetes > Propionibacteriales > Kribbellaceae > Kribbella > Kribbella aluminosa. Next base: position 4,290,252 of record NZ_JAGINT010000002.1, read on the forward strand.
GTTCTTCATCATGTACGCCGCGATGACAGCGACGAAGCAGTCGAGGTGATCGTCCGGTACGCCGGCGGTGAGCGGGCTACGGGCGAGCGCGCCGAACGTGTCGATGCCCTGGTACTGCGCGACCGGCAGCAGCCCGACCCAGTCCACCCAGCGCGGGCCGAGGGTCAGCCAGTTCCAGTCGATCGTCCAGCAGGTGCCGGACTTGTCGATCAGCAGGTTGTCCGGGCGCAGGTCGGAGTGCGACGCGGTATCACCGGCCAGCGCCTCCGGCACGAGCTGCACCAACTCGACCAGCTCCGGCAAGACCTCAGGCACCCACGAAGGCAACCCCGAAGGCAACTCCCGCTCACCCGCGAGGACCTGCACCGGGACACCCACGTCGTCGCCGACCAGGTCCGCAAAACTGTCGAGCCCCGCCAAGGGAGTCGGTCGCATCGCGCCGGCCGTCGCTTCACACGCGGCAGTCACCAGCTCGAAGTCCGCCACGGTCCACGGTGAACCGGGCATCCGCCCGTCCACCCATTCGGATGCAACCGCGAACCAGCCGTCCGCAGCCGCTGTCGCGACAACCACCGGCGCACGCACCAATGCCGGTAGCTGCGGAACCACCTCAGCCTCACGCTGATAAGCCCCGTAAGCATGCAGTCCCTCGGGCGCCGCCTTGATGAACACGCGCCGCCCGTCCGCCAGCTCGGCCCGCGCCGCGAAGCCCCCGGTGAACCCGGACGACACCGGCTCGGACACCTCTTCGATCCGGCTGCCGAGCGCATCCGCCAATGCCTCGCGGAGGGCAGGCGGAACCGCGTCCCAGCCAGGACGTGCGGAGGTTGCCGAGTAGTCGACGTCCGGAGCGCGGCTCACCCGTTACCCCGCGTTCCGCAACGGCGTCCAGCCGTTGATCACGGCAACCAATTCGATGTAGCGGTCCAAGCGTGGATCGGCGGTGCGGCGGAGCGCGATCAGGCTGCGGCGATACTCCGGATCGGGCCGCAACGGGTCGTCGCCGGCCAGTGCGAGGTACCCGGTCGCGAGGCGGCGGATCGACGTACGGAAGCTCTCGTCGGTGATCAGCGCGGTCACCTCGAGCCAGGCGGACACCTGCGCGGGGGTGGCGTCCTCGGGCAGCACGGGTGTGAGGTTGCGGTGGATCGCGGGGTCGATGCCGTGGAGCGTCGCGTCGAGGAAGTCGGTGATCAGGGCGCGGCGGTCCTGCTCGGACTGGTCGGTCATGAGATGGAGATCCTCCAGAGGGTGTTGGGCCAGGACCGTCAGCAGGGCGTGCTGCCGTTGCAGCGTGCGGAGCTGGATCGCGAGGGCGTCCGCGTGCGTGGCTGCGACCTCGGCGAGCGAACGCTCCTGCCGGAGCACGGCGCTGATCGTCGGCAGGTCGAGGTCCAGCGCACGCAGCGTCCGGATCAGGCGCAGCCGGGCGACGGCGCTCGCGTCGTACCTCCGGTGGCCTGCCGACGTCCGCCGGGACGGGAGCAGACCGAGGTCCGAGTAGTGCCGCACGCTCTTCACCGAGACGCCGGCGATCCGGGCGAGCGCGCCGATCGAGTGGTCCATGACCATCACCCAAACACCTCCCGTAACAGGAGATGCAAGCTTAGTTGTGGGCGAACCGTTCTTTCGGCCGGGCGAACGTGATCGAGATCGCCGCGACGATCGCACAGGCGATGCCGACGCCGAACGGGATCCAGTACGCGTTCGACGGACCCCAGACGTCGACCGCGTGCCCGGCGGCCGCGTTGCCGGGCGCGACGCCGAGCAGGATGCCGGTGACGGTCCAGGTGATCGCCTCGGTCAGCCGCTCCGGCGGTACCCATTCCTCGACGCACGCGGTGACCGCGACCATGGTCGGCGCGATCGTCATACCGCAGCAGAACAGGACGACGCCGAGCATCGGGATGCTGTTGACCCAGGGGAGCGGCGCGAGCGTGACCGCGAGCGCGATGGTGCCGAGCAGCAGCCGCCGTTCGACCGGGGCGCGCCAGTGCACCGAGCCGTACCAGAGGCCGGCCAGCAGACTCCCGAACGCCCAGATCGCCAGTACGACACCGGCAAGCCCAGCTTTGCCCTTTTCGGTGGTGAACGCGACCGTGATCACCTCCGCACCACCGAGCGTCGCGCCGAGGCCGAGACCGATCAGGCTGAGCAGCATGATCGACAGCCAGGGCAGCGGAGCCTGCTCGGCGCCGTTCGACTTGCCGCGGCCGGGCGGGTCGGACGCGCGCAGCATCGCCAGCCAGATGCCGCCTGCCAGTCCCAGCACGCCGGCGGCGGACAAGGCGGCGTACGGGCTGGCCTGGGTTGCGAGGGTGGTGACCAGGACCGGGCCGACGATGAAGACGACCTCGTCACCGACCGCCTCGAGCGCGAACGCCGTCTGCAGCGCCCGCCCGCGGCCAAGCAGATGCGTCCAGCGCGCCCGGACGAACGACCCGACCTGCGGACGGGTGCCGCCGGCAACAAAAGACAAGAGGTACAGCACCCAGGTAGCCGCTCCGGCACGGACGGCGACGAGCAGCCCGGCCAGGCCGACCGTACAGGCGACCGATCCGATCAGGATCAGCCCGCGCTGACCGAACCGGTCGACGAGCCTGCCCTGGATCGGGCCGGTCAGCGCGCCGGCGATCACGGCCACGCCGGAGATCGCGCCGGCCAGACCGTACGAGCCGCTCTCCTGGGCGATCAGGATCACGATTCCGAGGCCGATCATCGAGATCGGCATCCGCCCGAGGATGCCGGCCGTGAAGAACGCACCGGCGCCGGGGCGGCGCATGAGATGGATGTAAGGCTTGAGCATGAGAGACCGGGAGCAGCTTAGGTCATCGGCGTCTGAGAAGCTTGGAATATGTCGCCAGCTCCAACTCCGATCGACACTGCTCCGTACGACGCTGTGCTGCTGCTGTCCTTCGGTGGGCCCGAGAAGCCCGAGGACGTGCTCCCCTTCCTGCAGAACGTGACCCGCGGCCGCGGGATCCCGGACGAGCGGCTGAAGGAGGTCGGCGAGCACTACTACTCGTTCGGCGGCAAGAGCCCGATCAACGACCAGAACCGCGCCCTGCTGACGGCCCTGCGGGAGTCGTTCGACGAGATCGGACTGGACCTGCCGATCTACTGGGGCAACCGCAACTGGGCGCCGTACCTGACCGGCACGATGCGTGAGATGGCCGCCGACGGGGTACGCCGGGCCGTGGTGATCGTCACGTCCGCGTACCCGTCGTACTCCGGCTGCCGGCAGTACCGGGAGAACCTGGAGGACGCCGCCCGCGAGGTCCCGGACGCGCCGCGGATCGACAAGCTCCGGCACTACGCGAACCACCCCGGCTTCGTCTCCTCGTTCGTGGAGTCGACCGCCGAGTCGCTGAGCAGGCTGCCGGACGGTTCCGCGATCGCGTACGTGACGCACTCGATCCCGGCCGCGATGAACGCCACCAGCGGCCCGGACGGCAACGGGTACGTCGACTGGCACAACGACGTCGCCGCGGAGATCACCGCCGAGCTGGAACGCCGTACCGGACAGACCCGGCGGACCGACCTGGTCTACTGCTCGCGGTCCGGGCCGCCGCAGGTGCCGTGGCTGGAGCCGGACGTGAACGACCACCTCGACGTGCTCGCCGCCGAGGGGCAGCCTGGCGTGGCCGTCGTACCGATCGGGTTCGTCAGCGACCACATGGAGGTCATCTACGACCTCGACACCGAGGCCGCGAAGACCGCCGAGAAGCTCGGCCTGCCGATGGCGCGGGCCGCGACCCCGGGGACCGGCGAGAAGTTCGTCACGATGCTCCGCGACCTGGTGGTCGAGCGGGCTGCCGCCGAGCGCGGGGAGCAACCCGACCGGCCGTGCGCCGGCAAACTCGGCCCGGCCTGGGACGACTGCCGCCACGACTGCTGCCCGCCGCTGCGCCGACCGAAGGAAGCCGTATGACAAGCCCCGAGAACCTCCTGAAGCTGGCTGTGGAGGTGGCGGCGGAGGCCGCGCAACTGATCGTCGAGCGCCGCCGCGGCACGATCACCGTCGCGGACACCAAGAGCACGATCACGGACGTGGTGACCGCGGTCGACCGCGAGTCCGAGGAGCTGATCCGTGCCCGGGTGCTGAAGGCCCGGCCGGACGACTCGTTCCTCGGCGAGGAGGGCGACGACGTGGTCGGCACCAGCGGCGTGCGCTGGGTCGTCGACCCGATCGACGGCACGGTCAACTACCTGTACGACCTCCCGACGTACGCCGTGTCGATCGCGGTCGAGCAGGACGGGAGGACGGTCGCCGGCGTGGTCGTGGACGCGCCGAAGGGCGAGGTGTTCACCGCGACGCTCGGTGGTGGCGCGTTCGCCGACGGCAAGCCGATCCGGGTGTCCGGCGAGACCGAGCTGGCGAAGGCGCTGGTCGGCACCGGCTTCGGGTACGACCCGGCGCGCCGGCAGGTGCAGGCCGAGGTGATCCAGCACCTGATCACCAAGGTCCGCGACATCCGCCGGATCGGCGTCGGCGCGATCGACCTGTGCTACGTGGCGTGCGGCCGGCTGGACGCGGTGTTCGAGCGCGGGCTGAACCCGTGGGACTACGGCGCGGGCGCGCTGATCGCGTCCGAGGCCGGGGCGACCGTCGGCGGTCTGCACGGGGCGCCGGTGTCACCGGAGATGTCGATCGCGGCCAGCCCGGCGCTCTTCGGGCCGTTCCACGACCTGCTCGCCGGAGCCGACCCGCTACGCGCTTAGAGTCTCCTGAGTGCTCGTTTCTGCGCAGTACCGCGCACTAACGAGCATTCATGTGTTCGGTACTGTCATTTGTTGCGACACGCGGGTCACACCATGGACCCAGTCGTGCATTGCGGACCTTTATAGGGCACAATCCCGTCCTCGGGAACGGTGATTGCCGATCCCGGCCTGGCTGTCAAGGGTTTCGGGGGACGAAAGTTCAGCGCGGTGCTCCGACCGCGGAATTTCTCGGCCGCTCCACCCGTTCAAGGGCTCAGCAGGCAACACCACGGGTACGAAGAGGGCAGGGAAACACCATGGCGACTGATTACGACGCCCCGCGCAAGACGGACGAGGACGCTTCCGAAGAGTCGATCGAGGAGCTCAAGACTCGGCGTCACGACAAGAACTCCGGCAAGGTCGACGAGGACGAGGCCGAGGCCGCGGAGAGCTTCGAGCTGCCCGGCGCCGACCTGAGTCACGAGGAGTTGGCGGTCCGGGTGCTCCCGCGCCAGGCCGACGAGTTCACCTGTTCGAGCTGCTTCCTGGTTCACCACCGCAGCCAGCTCGCCGAAACGAAGAAGGGGCAGCTGATCTGCCGCGACTGCGCTGCCTGAGCGCGAGCCCTCGTGGACGAGCGGAGCGAGTTTGCAATCCAGTACTTCGTCTGCAACCTGCAGCGGGACCGTTCCACGGTTGTGGAACGGTCCCGCTGTGCTGTCCTGATGCCTACTCGTCGTCCTTCTTCGCGATGCTCTTGAGCAGCGTCCCGTTGGCGGCGTCCTCCTCGTAGCCGGGCGGGGCGTAGCCGGTGGACTTCAGCCAGTACGCGGCCGCGCGACGCTCGGCGAACAGCCGGGCAGCTGCGGCGGCTCCGGCGCTGACGGCTGCCCAGGTGGCAACCTCGGCGTACCCGCCCTGGCCGTTCTTCGGCGGCTTCCCGCCGGATCCCAGCTTCCAGGCGGTGCTGACCGCCTTGCTCGCGGCCAGGCCCACCACGATCGTGAACGCGGCCTGTACCAGCCTCCAGCCGATCTTCGCTCCGACCACTGCAAACCCTCCTCGTACGACTGCTGACAGTCAGGATCTTCCCACGCTGTGCCCGCTGAGCGCGGCAGCAAGCCGATCGGGGTGCCGCGTGGCGATCAGCCAGTACGGCGCCGGGTCGCCCGGGTCGGTGATCTGCACCCGGACGGCCCCGGGCAGGTAGCTGCGCAGGACCAGGTACGCCTTCGGGTCGCAGTCGCGCCCGAACGCGTTCCGCGCCGCGTCACCGGACAGTGCCTCGACGTCGCCGAGGTACGTACGGTCGATCTCCGCGCGCCCGGCCCGCAGCCGCCGGTCGTCGACCTCGACGCGCGCCCCGCCGTACCGGAGGAAGAGTGCCAGCAGCAGGGCCGCGGCGAGCCCGCCGACGATCGCCCCGGCGGGCGTTCCGGCCGGCACGGCGACGATGACGAACAGGGTGATCACGGTGGCCGCGGCGATGATCCACCACGACACCGGCACCCGCAGACTTTCGCGATACGTACTTTCCTTCTGGCTTTCCTTCTGGCCCACAGGCCCAGCCTGGCATGTGGACCGTCCGGGGCGCTCGATAGGGTCGCCTCTCGTGACCGAGGTACTGATCCAGCGACTCGACCCCGACCTCCCGCTGCCCTCCTACGCGCACCCCGGCGACGCCGGCGCGGACCTGGTGGCGGCCGCCGACCTGACCTTGAAGCCGGGGGAGCGCGGCCTGGTCGGCACCGGCATCGCGATCGCCCTGCAGGACGGGTACGCCGCGTTCGTGCACCCGCGCTCCGGGCTGGCCGCCAAGCACGGCGTCTCGATCGTGAACGCACCGGGCACCGTCGACGCCGGGTACCGCGGAGAGATCAAGATCAACCTGATCAACCTCGACCCGGCTGCCGAGGTGACGGTACGGCGCGGTGACCGGATCGCCCAGCTGGTCATCCAGCAGGTGGAGAAGGCGCGCTTCGTCGAGGTCGCCACGCTGCCGGGTTCCGCGCGCGGTGAGCAGGGGCACGGGTCGACGGGCGGTTTCGGAGATGTGACACGCTGATCAGGTGCAGCCGGTTGACCTGCCGGATGCGCGAGACTACGGCGCGGCATCAGCGCCCGTACCAACATCCAGGAAGTAGGCAAGAGCTGTGATCTTCCGCCGTAAGGGCAAGAACGACGAGCCCGACACGAGCGAGACCGTCGAGGAGACGCCGGACGTTCGCGCCGAAGGTCCGTTCGACTCGACCGAGGTCGAGGACGCCGACCTGGAGTCGGACGACCGGATCGACCTGGGAGCGCTGCAGGTCGCCGGGATGCCCGGGATGGAGCTGGGGCTGCAGGTCGACGAGCAGAGCGGCGTGGTGCAGGCGGTGCTGCTGATGCTGGACGACTCCGCGCTCGAGCTGCGGGCGTTCGCGGCGCCGAAGACCAGCGGCATCTGGGACGAAGTACGGCAGGAGATCATGGACGAGGCCGCCCGGATGGGCGGGACGGCGACCGAGTCCGACGGCCCGTTCGGCACCGAGCTGGTGCTGGTGGTCCCGGTCGAGGACCCGGAAGGACAGGTCTTCAGCCAGACGTCCCGGGTGATCGGCGTGGACGGTCCGCGCTGGCTGCTCCGCGGTACCGTCCTGGGCCGCGCCGCCGTCGAGCCGGACGCCGCGGCGCCGATGGAGGAGACTCTGCGGAACGTCGTCGTGGTCCGCGGGAACGAGCCGATGGCGGTCCGCGAGTCGCTGCCGCTGCGGCTGCCCGAGGACGCCCAGCCGAACGACGCCGAGCAGGCCTGACCGGACTACACTCGACCTCATGGGCAGCAACAAACCCGCGGGGCTGTGGAAGCGTGCCTTCCGCGGCCTGGCCGGAGACCGCGACCAGCAGGATGCCGAAGTCCTTCAGGACTTCGCGCAGGACTGCGGTGCGCGCTCCATCACCGGCTGCCACGACCGGGAGCTCGTCACGCTGTACGGCACACTGCGCACCATCACGTTCAGCCCGCGCGGCGGCGTACCGGCACTGGAGGGTGAGTTGTACGACGGAACCGGCACGGTCAAGCTGATCTGGCTCGGCCGCCGCAAGATCGGCGGCATCCACGCCGGCTCGGAGCTGATCGCCTCCGGCCGGATCGGCGTCGTCGAAGGCGACCGGGTGATGTTCAACCCGCGCTACGAGCTCCGGCCCCAAGAAGCCCATGGCTGAGCCCGCGGCACCGAAGGGCCTTGGCAGCTGGGTCGGCATGATGGTCGACGTCGGTCTGCCGTGGATCGCGTTCACCCTCGTCTACGGCTTCAGCGACCACAACCTGAAGCTCGCGCTGATCGTGTCGATCGCGTCCGCTGGTGTCGTGGCGTTGTTCCGCCTGGTCCGCCGCAAGCCGATCGCGAGCGTGATCGCCGGGTTCATCGGCGTCCTGATCTCGGCCTGGACCGCGCACCACACCGGCCAGGCACAGGACGCGTTCCTCCCCGGCATCCTGCTGAACGCCGGCTACGGCCTGCTGTACCTGGTGACGATCGTGACCCGGTATCCGCTGTTCGGCCTGCTGTACGGCGTGATCACCCAGACGTGGCTCGGCTGGCGCAACGACCCCGACCTGTTCCGCGGCCTGAACCGCGTGACCATCGTCTTCGCCAGCCAGGTCGCGATCCGGCTGGTGATCATGGTCCCGCTCTACCTCGCCCACAACGTCAACGCCCTCGGCATCGCCAAGATCGGCCTCGGCCTCCCGTTCTACGCCGTCACCCTCTGGGCCGCGTACTCCGTACTCCGCGCCTCCATGCCACCCGAGAAGTGGGACGAGGTCAAAGACAACTTCGCCCACCTCCTCCGAGGCACCAAACCCGAAAACAAACCCGAAGAACGCGCCTAACCCGATCCCCTCCGCCAGGCGCTCTGCTCTGTGACTCCGTCTCCGTGACGGCGCCCCACTCGACCCACTTGCAGGCCCCAACCACGCCGCGGAGCCACCTGCCCGCCGTTCGAGCGGATCCGGCCCCGCCGCGGCCGTCCCGCTGACCACACGATGCCCGCGAACGGCACCTCGCCGAACGTCATCGACGAAGTCGAGCTACTGCCGGCCGTGACCGACAAACGGGCGCCACCCAGTTTCGCGGAAATGACAGCGCCCGTGGCAACTACACCTCTGGCTGTCGTCAAGCGGGTGGTACTTCGCCCGACGATTGCTCGTGAGTTCGAACCCCAGCCGAGCGAGCCCACCAGACACACCTACCGCCCGCCTGCCCAGCAATACACCCCGCGGCGACAGCACCCGGCCGTGACAGCACCCGGCCGTGACAGCACCCGGCCGTGACCGCACCGCCCGGGCCCGCCTCGACGGCGTCCGGCTCCCCGATCGGGACATCGCCGCCCAGGCCGCACACCGCGTGCGCCGACCTCCCGGCCAATCACCTGCCCCGCGAGCGACCCGTCCTCGCGCGTCCTGCCATCCGGGTTCTGCCCCCGCCCGTCTCACCCCGGTCCTGTCTCCGCCCGGCCCGTCCTTGTGCGGCCTGCCCTGCCCATCCGGTTCCCCCTGCCCGTCCTTGTGCGTCCCGCCCGTCCCGGCCATCCTGCTCCGTGCTTCTCGGCCCGGCCTCTCCTGCACGGCTTGCCTGTTATTGCCGCGTCTGTCACGGCTCGATCGACGGCCTGACCGCCGTACCGTCCTCATGAGGTCAGCGCGGCCCCGGGGCCAGTGCCGAGAGCGGGTCCAGCCGGGCCGCCGTCATGGGCCGGCCACCGGCGGTCGGTGACAGCAGCCGGAGCGTGGATGTGCGGGCGAAGTTCTCCATGATCCGGAGTCGGACCACAGTCTCAGCGAACTGTGACTCTCTGGGTTCCGGTGTGGTCGACGTGGAAGGTGAATCCGTGGGGGCTGGTCCATTCGATGCCCCCGTCGGGCAGGCGTCGGTTGTGCCAGCCGCCGAAGGTTTTGGCGCGGTGGTGGAGTCGGTTTTGCGGTATGAGGTTGTCGACGCTGGTCTGCGCCACCGGTCGGGCTGGTCCGGGTGGTCGTGCCGATCCCGGTGGTGCTGTCGGTCCCGGTGGTGCGGTCGGTCCCGGTGGTCTGGTGCTTCCTGGTGGGCCTGTCCGTCCGGGTGGGCTTGTGGAGTCGGCTCGCCCGGCGCAGTCAGCTCGGGTCTGCAACAACCCGGACGAGTCCGGTTCACCGGTACTGTCCACGTGGTTGCTGTGCTCCGTGCCGCTGTGCTCCGTGCCGCTGTGCTCCGTGCCGGTGTGCTCCGGGTTGGCGTGGTCCGTGCCGGTGTGGTGGTACGGGGTGATGTGGTCGAGGTCCATGGATGGGGTGGCTTCGCCACTGCTGTGGGGGAACATGTCGACGGGGTGGCGCAGCCGTACTCGTTCGCGGATTCGGTCGGGGATTTCGTAGCTGTGGACGCTGACCTGGTCGTGCAGGTCGATGACTGGCTTCACGATCACTTGGTCGTGCCCGAGCAACTCGCCTAGTTGGTTCGCGAGCAGGGGGCCGAGCTGTTCTACCCGGAGTACGCCGGTGCCGGTGGTGAGGGTCTTGTCGGTGAGGTGTACGTACATGGTGTGCCGCGGCCGCCGACCGCTGCTCGCGCCGAGTCCGGTGCTGTAGGCGTCGCGCTTGATGGCGGCGAGCCGCTCCTGCAGCGTGTCGGCCAGCGCGAGCCGCGTAAACGCCTGCCCGGCACCGGCACCGTCCAGATCGTCTACATGGTCCACGCGGTACCCAGCGTCCGCCTGGTACCTACCGTCCATGTCGTACTCCTGGTCCACCCCGCACTCCTGGTCCACCCCGCACTCCTGGTCCACCCCGTACTCCTGGTCCACGTCGACCTCATGGTCGGCGTCGTACACGTCGTCGTCGTCGATGTCGTACGTGCGGGGTGTTCCGTCCATGCCGGGTGTACCGTCCACGCCGCACCTACCGTCCGTGCTGTCCATGGCGCCGTCTGTGCGGGACCTGCCGGGCGCGCCGTCCGTGCTGCACGCACTGTCCACGGCGGACGCGTCATCGGCGGCGGTCGGGTCGTTGGTGGTCGGGTTATCACCCTCGATGTGGTTGGCCACGGCCGCGTGATCGCCCAGAGCCTCGTCGTCACGCGGGGGCTCGTATGTCGCGGGGGCCTCGCCCGCAGTGGTGGCTGCGTCCTGAGCCACGGCCCCGCCGCAGTCGGCCTGAGGACCCGGTGCAGCCGGTGCAGCCTGGGCAGTCGGGTCGGCCGGCCCGGAGCGGTCCGTCGGGCTGGCCTGGCCGGCCTGGGCTGCCTGAGCGGACTGGGTCGTTGGGTCGGCCTGAGCGGTTGGGGCGGGCTGGGCCGTCGGGTTGGCCTGGGCGGTTGGGGCGGGCTGGGCCGTCGGTTTGGCCTGGGCCGTCAGGTCGGTTGGGGCGGGCTGGGCTGCTGGGTTGGTCGGCGTGGCCGAGGCGGGGTCTGTGGCTGGGTGGGGCTGGTTGGTGGGGTGTCGGCGGGTGTCTGGTCGGGTGTGCGGGTTGGGGGTGGTCGGCGGGCTGGAGTACGGGTCGGCCGGGCCGGGTCGGGGTGGTGGGGTGGGCTTTGGCTTGGTTGGTTGGGTGTGGGCGAGGTGGCGGGCTACTTGGAGGAGGTTGTGGGCGGCGGCGGGGTCGGCGATCCAGCCGATGGCTTTGGCGCGGCGTTGGTCGAGGGTGTCGGTGTCGCCGAGGGTTTTCAGTGCGTGGGCGAGGTCGTTGATGGTGGCGTCGAAGCGGATGATGTCGCCGGTGGCGGCGCGGACCCAGATGCGTTTGGTGCCGTGGTCGTCGCTGGGGTCGGACTGGGCGACGAACACGCCACGGGTGCGGGCGGCGGCCTCGGCGTCGGCTTGCGCCTGGTCGGGGTCGGCGTGCCAGACGGCGGCGGTGATGATATTGGTGAGCCGGCCCGGGGTGACTGTGTTCACGATGCCGGCGACGCGGCGGTCGACGATCGTGGCGGCTTCGATCGACAGTGACAGGCAGGCGCGGGCGATTTTGCGGGCGCGCCAGGAGATCGCGGTTCCGGCCAGTACAGCGGCCCAGATCCGAGGGAGGCGGTGTCTGAGGGCGAGTGCTTCGCCGATCAGTGACGAGGCTGCGCCGCTGGACATACCGAGGACGGCGCCGAACTCGACGGGCGCGAACTCGGCGACGCCGGGGCAGCCCTCGCCGCCGTAGACCTGGAGTCGTTCGTAGCCGGGCAGCGGGTCGCGACCGGTCCAGGTGACGACGGCGTGGTGGTCGGCGAAGGCGAGCGCGGTGCGCAGGATGCCGACGGCGGCGTGTTCCTGATCGTGGGCGTACTCGGCTGCCGCGGCCAACAGGTCCGTGGTGTCGAGGGCGTCCAGATCAGGATCGAACATGTGTTCTATTGTAGATCACAGAATGGTCTCGGCCAAATCGGTGATAGGACGGGATTCCTTACGGGTAAGGAGAATTGGTTGATGGCGATGCGCGTGAACGACAGTAGGTGTATCGAGTCGGGACACGTTCGCGGAGGTGTTCGGGAGACCCGGTTGGGCCTGGCGGGAGCGCAGTCGACCTCACGGGTTATCTCCGCCGAGGCTGCATCGCTGGTCGCAGACGCCCGTTGTGAGCACTCGGTGTTGCAATGGTGCTCTCAGTTGCGCGTCACGCGAACTGGCCGCGTTGGCGACGGTCGGCCGGGTGTGCCGGGCCGCGGCCTGTACGAGAAAGTTGGTTGCCCTGGGCATCACACGACGGTGCATCACACGACGGTGCATCACTCGACGCCCGGTCGCGTCGCATTACGGCAGCATTCGGTGCCTCCGCGGCCTTGTCATCCGCCTGCAGCCTGGCGCGAGCACCTTGGGCCCTGGAGTGGCTTCCGTGCGCACCAGCGACGGCTGCAGGAGTCAAGCCGCCGGCCTTGAACGGTGTCCAGCTAGCCTGCATGTCCCGTGACAACAGCAGCCGGCGCCACCACGTTCGCCCGGCAGTGCTGGTGCGTCCGCCGCCGAACGCGCGGCAAGGGTCAGCCGCAGCGAAGCGGTGACCAGTGCCTGCGCGTCCTGTCACCTCACAAGCATCCGACGCCACCACCTCCGCCCGGCAACACGTCACGCGCGCCTGCCGGACGCGGCAACAGGCAGCCGCCGCGGATCGGTGTCGGCTCAGCCAGCATCACGTCACCAGCACGACGTCACCGGCACGACGTCACCGGCACGCAGCATCGCAGCGCTCCGTGCCGCCGCGTCTCGTCCGGTAGCACCTCACGTACGGCCCGCAGTACCTCACGTGCAGCCCGTAGTACCTCTCGTGCAGCCCCGCCGGAGGCGGCAACAGGCAGGTGTCGTGGAGCGGTGTGCTTGGGGTTCTTACTCGCTGCGTTGGTGGTGGGGGGAGAGCATTGCTTCTAGTTGTTCTTCGGTTTCGTCGGCGGCTACGAAGAGGAGTTCGTCGTTGAGCTCGAGGGTGCCTTCGGGGTCGGGGCGGAGGACTCGGCCTTCGCGCAGGATTACCACCAGGGCCGTGTCGAGGGGCCAGTCGACGTCGCCGACGCGTTGGCCGATCATGGGGGAGTCTTCGGGGAGAGTGAGCTCGACCAGGTTCGCGTCGCCCTGGCGGAAGGTGAACAGGCGGACCAGGTCGCCGACCGAGACCGCTTCCTCGACGAGGGCGGACATGATCCGCGGCGTGGACACCGAGACGTCAACGCCCCAGGCCTCGTTGAACATCCACTCGTTCCGCGGATGGTTGACCCGGGCAACGGTCCGGGGTACGCCGAACTCGGTCTTGGCGAGCAGTGAGACGACCAGGTTGACCTTGTCGTCGCCGGTGCTGGCGATCGCGACCTGGCAGCGCTGCAGTGCGGCCTCCTCGAGCGAGGACAGTTCGCAGGCGTCGGCCAGCAGCCATTCGGCGCGCGGTACGGACTCGGCCTTGATCGCGCGCGGGTCCTTGTCGATCAGCAGCACCTCGTGGCCGTTCTCCAGGAGTTCGCCGGCGATCGAACGGCCGACGTTCCCGGCTCCGGCGATGGCGACCCGCATCACAGCTCCTCAGGCTTGGTGCCGAGTTGGGACTCGACCGTCGCGGCGTCCCGTTCCAGCATCACGACGTGCACCAGGTCGCCTTCTTGGATGACGGTGTCGGCCTTCGGCAGTATGCCCTCGCCGAGCCGGGTCAGGAACGCGACCCGGGCGCCGGTGGCCTTCTCGATGTCGAGGGCGACCCGGCCGACCCAGTCCGCGTGGACGTGGACCTCGGCCAGCCGGACGGTACCGGACGGGTCTCGCCATTCGGGCTCGGAGCCTTCCGGGAGCAGCCGGCGCATCATCTGGTCGACCGTCCAGCGGACGGTGCCGACGGTGGGGATGCCGAGCCGCTGGTAGACCTCGGCGCGGCCCGGGTCGTAGATCCGGGCGACCACGTTGCCGATCCCGAACGTCTCGCGCGCCACCCGGGCGGCCAGGATGTTCGAGTTGTCGCCGTTCGAGACCGCGGCGAAAGCCTCGGCGTCCTCGATGCCGGCCTCGATCAGCACCTCGCGGTCGAAGCCCATTCCGACGATGGTCCGGCCGGTGAAGTTGGGGCTGAGCCGGCGGAAGGCATCGACCGACTGGTCGATGATCGCAACCGTGTGTCCGCGCCGCTCGAGACCCCGCGCGAGCATCGACCCGACGCGGCCGCAGCCCATGATGACGACGTGCACTGAGTGATCACTCCTTGCCCCACGTGGGGCCGCTGTCTCGGTTCGGCAGGGATAGACGCTACACCGGAACCGAGGTCGGGTCTGGCACTCCCCGTCTACTGCGCGGCACTCGGTACGCTACCTCGCCGCACGGGGACAAAGGCCACGATGCGCCGCATCGAGACCTTCGCTCCCGCGCGCCGATGCACCGCACCGAGCACCTGCTCGCTACGACGGGGAGTGCCAGACCCGACCTTGGGCCCTCTAACATCACCGGTGTGACTCCCGCTCTAGGCGATATCGGCAAACGGCTGCTGCTCGGACGCAAACTGCGCAGCACTCAGCTGGGTGAGACCCTGCTGCCGAAGCGCATCGCCCTCCCGGTGTTCGCGAGCGACGCTCTGTCGTCGGTCGCGTACGCTCCCGACGAGGTCTTCCTGACGCTGTCGATCGCCGGCCTGGCGGCGTACAGCTTCTCGTGGAAGATCGGCCTGCTGGTCGCGTTCGTGATGCTCGTCGTGGTGGCGTCGTACCGGCAGAACGTGCACGCGTACCCGTCGGGGGGCGGTGACTACGAGGTCGCGACGGTGAACATCGGCCCGACCGCGGGGCTGACCGTCGCCAGTGCGCTGATGGTCGACTACGTGCTGACCGTGGCCGTGTCGATCTCGTCCGGCGTGCAGAACGCGAAGTCCGCGCTGCCGTTCTTGGAGGGCCACGAGGTACCGCTGGCGGTCGGCCTGGTGCTGGTACTGACCGCGATGAACCTGCGCGGCGTCCGGGAGTCGGGGGGCGTGTTCGCGGTCCCGACGTACATCTTCATGTTCTCGATCATCGGGATGGCGGTCTGGGGGCTGATCCGGCTCGCCGTCGGCAACCTCCCGATGGCCGAGAGCTCGGGCTTCGACGTCCGGCCGGAGCCCGGTAGCGAACTGTTCACCGGTGTGGCGGCGGTGTTCCTGCTGGCCCGGGCGTTCTCGTCCGGCTGTGCGGCGCTGACCGGTGTCGAGGCGATCAGCAACGGCGTGCCGGCGTTCCGGAAGCCGAAGAGCCGGAACGCCGCGACCACGCTGCTGCTGCTCGGGACGATCGCGGTCACGATGCTGATGAGCATCCTGTTCCTGGCCAGCAAGATCAAACTCCGGTACGCCGAGAACCCCGCGACCCAGCTGTACCGGAACGGGCAGCCGGTCGGCGACAGCTACACCCAGAAGACCGTGATCGGCCAGATCGGCGACTCGGTGTTCTCGAACTTCCAGCCGGCCTTCTACGTGGTGATCGGCGCGACGATGCTGATCCTGGTACTCGCCGCGAACACCGCGTTCAACGGGTTCCCGGTGCTCGCCTCGATCCTGGCCCGGGACGGCTTCCTGCCGCGCCAGTTGCACACCCGGGGCGACCGGCTGGCGTACAGCAACGGCATCGTCCTGCTGGCGCTCTGCGCGGCCGGGCTGATCATCGCGTTCGACGCCGAGGTCACCAAGCTGATCCAGCTGTACATCGTCGGCGTGTTCGTGAGCTTCACGCTCAGCCAGTTCGGGATGATCCGGCACTGGACGCGGCACCTGAAGACCGAGACGGACCCGGCGAAGCGGCGGCACATGTTCCGCTCCCGGATCATCAACACGGTCGGCCTGACGATGACCGGTGTGGTGCTGGTGATCGTGCTGCTGACCAAGTTCACCCACGGTGCGTACATCGCGATCATCGCGATGGCCTGCCTGTTCGTGCTGATGAAGGGCATCCACCGGCACTACGAGACGGTCCGCCGGCAGATGTCCGCCGAGGACGACGAGCCGCTGATGCTGCCGTCCCGCGTGCACTCGATCATCCTGGTCTCCAAGCTGCACCGGCCGACCCTGCGGGCGCTGGCGTTCGCGAAGGCAGCCCGCCCGTACACGCTCGAGGCGGTCACCGTCGACGTCGACCGGGACGAGTCCGACGCGCTGCAGGCCGAGTGGGACGCCCGCGGTATCCCGGTCCCGCTCAAGCGACTGGCCTCGCCGTACCGGGAGATCACCCGGCCTATCCTGCAGTATGTGCGCGACATCCGGCGGCAGTCGCCGCGGGATGTGGTGATGGTTTACATCCCGGAGTACGTCGTCGGGCACTGGTGGGAGCACCTGCTGCACAACCAGAGCGCACTCCGCCTCAAAGGGCGGCTCTTGTTCACACCTGGTGTGATGGTTACGTCCGTTCCTTACCAGTTGCTCTCGTCGCAGGGGGCCGAGGAGCGGCAGGACCGGGTGGAACGGGTAGCCGGCCAGGTACGGCGCGGTGCCCGCAAGGCGTCAGGAGATCGGTGACAGACGAGAACAGTCTGGTCGGGACGGTAGTCGAGCTGGAGGTAGGTCCAGTCGCACACGGGGGACACTGCGTCGCCCGGCACGAGGGGCAGGTGGTGTTCGTCCGGCACGCGCTGCCCGGCGAGCTGGTGCACGCCCGGATCACCGAACAGACCGCGAAGTACCTGCGGGCGGATGCGGTGTCGGTGCTCACGCCGTCGCCCCAGCGGATCGAGCCGCCGTGCCCGTATGCCGGACCGGGGCTGTGCGGCGGCTGTGACTTCCAGCACGCGAACATCGTGGAGCAGCGCCGCCTGAAGGCGACTGTCGTGTCGGACACGCTGCGGCGGATCGGCGGGATCGAGCGCACGGTCGTGATCGAGTCGCCGGGCGATGACGGGCTGGGTTGGCGGACGCGGATGCGGTACGCCGTCGTCGACGAGCGGCCCGGGATGTACGCGCACCGCTCACACGACCTGGTGCCGATCGACCGGTGCCTGATCGCGCATCCGGGGACTCCCGACGTACTGGGCTCGCGGTGGCCGGGTGTGTCGTCGGTGCAGGCTGTGGTGTCGTCGGAGGGCAAGACCGCCGTACAGACCGATAAGGACCCGGGAGAGCGGCTGGTCGAGGTCGTACGCGACCGGCGGTTCCTGGTGGAGGCCGGTGGGTTCTGGCAGGTGCACCCGGAGGCGCCGGAGACGCTGGTGGACGCCGTACTGAGCGGGCTCGAGCCTGCCCGCGGTGAGACTGCGCTTGATCTGTACTCGGGGGTCGGGCTGTTCGCTGCCTTCCTGGCCGAGGCCGGTTGCGTGGTGCTGGCGATCGAGGGCGACAAGGACGCGGTCCGGAACGCCCGGCGCAACCTGCACGACCTGGACGGGGTCACGCTGGAGAACGGCGACGTCGACCGGGTACTGAACGCGGCGGCCGGTCAGGGCCTGGAGCACGTGGACCTGGTCGTGCTCGATCCGCCACGGACCGGGGCCGGGAAGGATGTCGTACGGCGGATCGCCGCGCTCGGTCCGCGCCGGGTGGCGTACGTGGCGTGCGATCCGGCGGCGCTGGCGCGGGATCTGAAGACGTTCGGGCGGCTCGGGTACGGGATCGCGTCGCTGCGCGCGTTCGACCTGTTCGGCATGACCCATCACATCGAGTGCGTCGCCGTACTCGAGCCTGTGGACAGTGAAGTAGTCAGCGGGGGTGGCCTCGGGTAGCGTCTGGGCCTGGATTCCAAATGCGCTTGGAGACCCGATGCCGCTCGTTGACCTGGACGACCCGGAGGAGTTGCGCGCCCGCTGGACCGCACTCGCCGCGGTCGCCCATGCCACGGGCTTCGACCGGCGCTGGTACGCCGACGCCGACGGATACCACCACCAGGACGAGACCGCGTCCGTGCTGCGGATGACCAGGCTCGCGGACGGACGGGCGGTGCTGTGGGGATTCCACACCCAGCACAGCCAGACGGCCGGCGAGGACCTGCTCGCCGGTTCGCCGGACTGGATCGGGCAGCCGGAGGTGCGGCAGCGGCAGACCGCAGGCGAGCTCGGGTTCGTGTACGGCGCGTTCAACGCGACCTGGGCGCGGGCGTCGTACCCCGGCGATCCGTGGCAGCCGGTCGACGACGGGTTCGCGCCGATCGGGCAGTGGATCACGTCCGACGAGGCCGCCGCCGACGAGATGATCGAGTGGGTCGCCGAGTGGGCCGACTACCTCGGCGGGCTCGACGAGCTCCGGCCGTCCGGGGTCGTGCTGGTCCAGGCCGCTCGTGGTGCCGGGGTGTCCGCGGATGCCTTGGGGGCGTTCTTCGGGCATTTCGCGATCGATCCGCGATCTCCGCTGCAGCCTGACCTGCCGTCCGGGGTCGTCGCGGCGGAGGACTTCACCCGGAACTTTGCAGAACCGGCAAGTTTCCCCGCAGGCCCTGACACAGCCGAGGTCTCGGTCGTTGAACCCCTCGTGACCGGAGACAACCCGCTGGTGGACGACGAGGAGTCGTACGTCGTGCCGCCTGGCATCAGCCCCTTCACCGGGCAACCGCTCCCTGCTTCGCCTGGCGGGTCGGCTGAGGAGGTATCGGCGAAGAAGCAGGGCTGGCTCCGGCGCCGCAAGTACGACTCGGAGCCCGATCCAGGGTCTGCCGTGCCGCCGGCCGCGCCGCAGTACGACCCGGCGGCTCCGGGGACGTACATCCCTGACGACACGCCCAGCTCCGGCCTCCCGATCCGCCACACGTCGCCGGCACCGGGCTACACGCTTCCGTCGTCCGAGCCTCCTCGGGTAGGCGGCGGCCAGTACGAAGGCGACGACTTCTACAACAGCCTCTTCGCCGACGCCCCCGCTGCCGCCACTCCCGCTCCCGACCAGGACTGGGAAACCACCGAACAGCCGTCCTGGCCCGACCAGGAAGCCACCAGCGCCTACACGCCCTTCACCGAAGACACCCCCGCTCCCGAGTGGACAGGCCCCCGCTGGGTCGACGGCGAATGGGTCGAAAACTCACCCACTGACCACGAACCCGCCGCACCGTTCGTCCCACCGGCATCCACCAACCCTCGGAACGACTCACCTGCCGGCTCCCCGTCCGCGCTGCCCGGCATTCCGTCGCCGTTGGCACCTACCGACCCCGCAGCTGAGGCGCCGACCGGGTCCCCATTCACACCAGCACCCCCTCCCGCCGCAAGCCGGCCCGGTTCGTCGCTGGACCGTGCCGCGTCCGAGGACGAGGCCCCCACCGGCTCTCCGTTCGCGCCGGGGGCGGGTGCAGTTGCAGTTGCTGGCTCGGCGTTTGCGAGCGGGGCGGCGGCTGACTCGGACGGCCTTGGGGTCGCGCAGCGGGCGGACCTCGAGGACGACGACGCGCCGACCGCCGAGATCGCGGCAGTCCTCGACGGGGAACCTGCGGACGCCGGTGAAGAGGATCTCGCCTCGTTTACAGGACCGTCCCCGTTCGCTCCTGCGGACGACGTACCCCCGGAGCAGCTCCCGGCGGTTGGGTCAGCGCCTCGGCCCAGCGAGTCTGCTGAGCACTTCGCGGGTGGCCACGATCGGGCGAGCGACGTACCGGGCAGCGTCCGGCAGCAGCCTGCGAGCGGGCCGTACGTCGGCGGGCAGCCGTCCACGCCAGGTCCGGCCGGCGGGGAGCTGGATCCTGAGGATCAGACTGCGGAGATTCCTGCCGTACTCGCTGTGTCGGTCGGCGATGTGTCGGACGTTCAGGTCGACTCGTATGCAGCCGATGCTGCCGTCGTACCGGATGGTGCCGGTGGCGATCAGGAGCATCGGTATGGGGTTGAAGGTCAGGTAGAGCCTTACCCTCAGCCGCAGCCGCAGCCGTGGCCGCAGCCTCGCCCCGGGCCTTGGCCGCAGCCGGAGCCACACCCGGCCCCTTGGCCCGAGCCCACCCCGCCCGTACCCGGTCCGACCCCCGGACCGGAGCCGACGCCTGCACCGGGCCCGACGCCTGGGCCAAGTCCTGAGCCGATTCCTGGGCCGATTCCTGGGCCGATTCCTGGGCCGGGCCCGAGTCCGGTGCCGGGACCCGCACCCGTGCCGGGACCAGAGCCCATCCCGGGGCCTGAGCCTGTGCCCGGGCCAGACCCCGAGCCGGGGCCGTTCCCGGAGCCGGAGCCCGAGCCAGGGCCGTTCCCGGAGCCTGAGCCCGAGCCGGAGCCAGGGCCGTTCCCGGAGCCTGAGCCCGAGCCGGAGCCGGAGCCGTTCCCAGAGACTGAACCAGATCCCGCTCCGCAACCGGAGCTCGAATCCCTGCCGGAGCTGTACCCGCAGCCCGAGCCCCTTCCGGAGCCTCAGCCCGAGGTGGAGCCGGCGTCGGCCGCGGAGAGCACGCCGTACGGCGGTTCGGGGTGGGAGGTTGCGGGTCGGGAGGACGCTCGGGGGGCGGGTCGGTGGGCTGGGTTGGATGGGGTGGCGGGGGACTCGGAGGATGAGACGCCTACCGGGTCGATGCCCGTGGTGGGTGATGACGCGACCGGTGTGGGTGACGGTGTCGGGTACGGCGACGCGCCTGGGGCGCCTGGGTACGACGCTGGGCCTGGAGCGCCCGGGTACGACGCTGAGCCTGGGCCGGTCGAGTACGACGCTCTGCGTGAGGGGTATGCGGCGCGGTGGTCGCCTGGGGATGGCGGCGAGCAGGCGGGTGGCGGGCGCGAGCTGAACGGGCATGCGACGGGTGCCGAGGTGGATGGGTATGCGCCGCTCAACGATCCGGACAGGTATGCGCCGCTCAACGATCCGGCCGGGTATGCGCCGCTCAACGATCCGGCCGGGTATGTGCCGCTGAACGATCCGAACCGGCCTGGGGCGGCCGTTCCGCTGGTGGTGCCTGGGCTGGGGCTGATCGGGGGTGGGGGGCCTCGGGTTGTGCCGGAGGTGGGGTCTCTGGAGGCGGCCATGCGGGCTGAGGTGGAGCGACCCCGGCCGCGGCCGGGGGAGTCGGAGGCGGTGCAGGCGTTGCGGGCCTGGTGCCGGGCTCGGACAGCGGTTGTGCCGTCGGGGTTCACGATTCAGGTGCAGGTGCTCGATCCGAACGCCCCGTCGTACCGGTTCGATCTGGAGCCGCCGGAGGCCGCGGATCCGGAGTTTGCTGCCGACCGGCTCAGCGGGCTGCTGGCTGACTTGTGGTTGTCCGAGGCGCGGGGCGAGCAGGGCGGGTGGTTGTTCGCGCGGATCGACGCGGCGGGGCGGACGCTGCGGATCGATCGGTGGTACGACCAGGTGCCGGACTGGTGGGACAACCCGGTCGAGGAGCGGCTCGACGTGGACGGGCTGGTACGCCGGTTGTACGACCGCGGCCCGCAATGGCAACCGTCGTACCTGGAGAAGCTGTACACCCGCGCGAGATAGCGTTGGCACCATGCTTCTCAGGATCTTCACCGAACCTCAGCAGGGCGCGTCGTACGACGACCTTCTCGCCGTCGCGCGCAAGACGGAGGAGAACGGGTTCGACGCGTTCTTCCGTTCCGACCACTATCTCGTGATGGGCGACGGCGACGGTCTTCCGGGGCCGTCCGACTCGTGGATCACGCTCGCGGGGCTGGCCCGCGAGACGCAGCGGATCAAGCTCGGCACGCTGGTCAGCTCCGCCACGTTCCGGAACCCGGGTGTGCTCGCGATCTCGGTCGCGCAGGTCGACCAGATGAGCGGCGGGCGCGCCGAGCTCGGGCTCGGCGCCGGCTGGTACGAGGCCGAGCACAAGGCGTACGGGCTGGACTTCCCGGACACCCCCGGGCGCTTCGACCTCCTGACCGAGCAGCTCGAGCTGATCACCGGGCTGTGGGACACGCCAGTGGGGGAGAAGTACGAGTTCCAGGGCGAGCACTACCGGATCACCGACTCGCCGGCGCTGCCGAAGCCGGTGCAGCAGCCGCATCCGCCGATCATCATCGGCGGCGCGGGCAAGAAGCGGACGCCCGCGCTGGCGGCGAAGTACGCCGCGGAGTTCAACGCCGGCTTCCGCACCGTCGAGGAGACCGCCACCCTCTTCAAGCGCGTCCGAGCGGCCTGCGACGAAGCCGGCCGGGACCCGAAGACGCTCGCGCTGTCCACCGCCCACACGGTGATCGTCGGCAAGGACGACGCCGAGGTGAAGCGGCGCGCCGCCGCCATCGGCCGCGAGCCGCACCCCGAGAAGGACATCGCCGGTACGCCGGCCCAGGTGGTGGACCGCCTCGGCCAGTACGCCGCCGTCGGCTCGGACCGCCAGTACGTCCAGATCATGGACCTCCACGACCTCGACCACCTCGACCTGATCGCAGCCGAGGTGCTTCCACAGGTTTCCTGAGGCCAAGTCGGAATTATCTGTATCAAGTCTGAGTTATGCTCCTCAAGTCGGAATATCGAATAGATGGTCCGACTTCGAGGAGCGTCGATGGAGTCTGAGCAAGCAGAGTGGGCTTGGCCACCTCACATGCCGGAGGTCCGCCAGTGGCGCCAGCGCGCCCGCGGCGGCACGGCGGCCGACCGCATGCTGACCGAGGTCACGATTATGCGTCCGCCGCTGATCGCGCGCCGTCAACCGCGGTTCGATGGGCAGTTGCTCGCCTCGATGGAGGCCTGTGTACTCGAGATCGCGGCGCTGGATCACTCGCACGGCGCAGAGCTCGCAGCTCTCGAAACGCTACTGCTGCGCACCGAGTCGGTCGCCTCTTCGAAGATCGAGCACATCGACGCCTCGGTGGACGACTATGCCCGGGCCTTGCACGGCGTCAAGTCGAATCCGTCGGCGACATCGATGGCGGCCTCGACCGCCGCGCTGGCTGCCCTCATCGGCTCGGTGGGCGCAGGGGCGGAGCTCGAGGTATCGATGATCCTGATGGCGCATCTGGCGCTGATGCTCGACGACCCGTCGGAGAGTGCGTACGCCGGCCGGTTCCGCGATTTGCAGAACTGGATCGGTGGCAGTGACTACTCGCCCCGGAACGCCGTCTACGTGCCGCCGGCGCCGGAGACGGTGGTGGAGTACATGGCAGATCTGGTGACGTTCGCGAACCGCACCGATCTGCCGGTGCTGACGCAGGCCGCGATCGTCCATGCCCAGTTCGAGTCGATCCATCCGTTCACCGATGGGAACGGGCGCATCGGGCGCGCCCTGATCAACACCGTTCTGCGACGCCGCGGGGCGACCCGGCGGGTCGTCGTTCCGCTGGCGTCGGCGTTGGTGGCACGCCGGGCCGAATACTTCGACGTACTCGGGGAGTACCGCGAGGGCCGGATCGAGCCGATCGTGCGGTCGTTCACCACGGCCTCTGTGATCGCGGCGCGCGAGGCGCAGGTGTCGGCGTCGCGGATCGCCGGAATGCAGCCCCGCTGGCGACGTGAGGTGGCGGCACGGCGGGGTAGCGCGGCGGATCGCCTGCTCGACCGGCTGATCGGGGCACCGATCTTCTCGGCGAGCGAGGCGGAGGACGCGATCGGTGGTGCGACGAGCAGTGTGTACGCCGGAATTGAGCGACTGCACGCGGCCGGGGTGATCCGGCCACTGACGGCGCGGACGAGGAATCAGGTGTGGGGTGCGGTGGAGCTTCTGGACGAGCTGGCGGATCTGGCGGTCAGGATCGAGGCCGCCGCGCACTGAAAAGTTGGCTCGATGTCGTGTATCTTGATGTCGAGAGAGTTTGTGGTGGGAGGTTAGGGGAACCTGACCTCGGCCCCGCTCAACTCGCTGGGCAGGATGGCGGTAGCGGACCCGCAGCGAATACGGACTGGACAGAGGAGCAGGTTGATGGCGAGCGTCGACAGCTTCGGTGCCAAGGGGGCACTCGAGGTCAACGGGCAGTCGTACGAGATCTTCAGGTTGGCGGGCATCGAGGGTGCGGACACACTGCCGTACTCGCTGAAGATCCTGCTGGAGAACCTGCTGCGCACCGAGGACGGCGCGAACATCACCGCCGAGCACATCGGCAAGCTCGGCAACTGGGACCAGAACGCGGCCCCGGACACCGAGATCCAGTTCACCCCGGCGCGGGTGATCATGCAGGACTTCACCGGTGTGCCGTGCGTGGTCGACCTGGCCACGATGCGCGAGGCGGTCGGTGAGCTGGGCGGGGACCCGACCCGGATCAACCCGCTGGCGCCGGCCGAGCTGGTCATCGACCACTCGGTGATCATCGACGTGTTCGGTACGCCGGACGCGTTCGAGCGCAACGTCGAGTTCGAGTACGGGCGGAACCGCGAGCGCTACCAGTTCCTGCGCTGGGGGCAGACCGCGTTCGACGAGTTCAAGGTCGTCCCGCCGGGCACCGGCATCGTGCACCAGGTGAACATCGAGCACCTGGCCCGTACGGTGATGGTCCGCAACGGCCAGGCGTACCCGGACACCTGCGTCGGCACCGACAGCCACACCACGATGGTGAACGGCCTCGGCGTGCTCGGCTGGGGCGTCGGCGGTATCGAGGCCGAGGCCGCGATGCTCGGCCAGCCGGTCAGCATGCTGATCCCGAAGGTGGTCGGCTTCAGGCTGACCGGGTCCGTCCCGGCCGGCGCGACCGCGACCGACGTGGTGCTGACGATCACCCAGATGCTGCGCAAGCACGGCGTGGTCGGCAAGTTCGTCGAGTTCTACGGCGACGGCGTCGCGGCGGTCCCGCTGGCGAACCGCGCCACGATCGGCAACATGAGCCCGGAGTTCGGCTCGACCTGCGCGATCTTCCCGATCGACGACGTGACGCTGGAGTACCTGCGGCTGACCGGTCGCGGCGACGACGAGGTCGCGCTCGTCGAGGCGTACGCCAAGGAGCAGGGCCTGTGGCACAACCCTGACATCGAGCCGCGCTTCTCGGAGTACCTCGAGCTCGACCTGTCGACGGTGGTCCCGTCGATCGCCGGCCCGAAGCGTCCGCAGGACCGGATCGAGCTGAGCAGGGCCAAGGAGTCGTTCCGCGGCGTGCTGCCGGACTACGCGGCCGAGGAGAAGGACGTCGACCCGTCGGAGACCGGGAGCTTCCCGGCCAGCGACGCGCCGAACGGCCACGGTCACCCGGACGACAACCCGCATCAGGTCGTGGCCGCGAGCGACCGCCCGTCGAAGAAGACCAAGGTCACGCTGGAGGGCCAGGAGATCGAGCTGGACCACGGCCACGTCGTGATCGCCAGCATCACCTCCTGCACCAACACCTCGAACCCGTCGGTGATGATGGCCGCCGCGCTGCTCGCGAAGAACGCGGTCGGCAAGGGCCTGGCGTCCAAGCCGTGGGTCAAGACCTCGCTCGCGCCGGGTTCGAAGGTCGTCACCGACTACTACGAGAAGGCCGGCGTCACGCCGTACCTGGAGAAGCTCGGCTTCCACCTCGTCGGCTACGGCTGTACGACGTGCATCGGCAACTCCGGCCCGCTGCCCGAGGCGATCTCGGCCGGTGTCCAGGAAGCCGACCTCGCCGTCGTGAGTGTGCTGTCCGGCAACCGGAACTTCGAGGGCCGGATCAACCCGGACGTGAAGATGAACTACCTCGCCTCGCCGCCGCTGGTGATCGCGTACGCGCTGGCCGGCACCATGGACTTCGACTTCGAGAACGATGCCCTGGGCAAGGACACCGACGGCAACGAGGTGTTCCTGAAGGACATCTGGCCGAGCGCGGACGAGGTCGAGGCGACCATCGCGACCTCGATCAACAAGGAGATGTTCGCCAAGGACTACGCCGACGTGTTCGCCGGTGACGAGCGCTGGCAGTCGCTGCCGACGCCGGAGGGCAAGACCTTCGCGTGGGACAGCGAGTCGACGTACGTCCGGAAGCCTCCGTACTTCGACGGGATGGCGAAGGACCCGTCGCCGGTCACCGACATCGCCGGGGCCCGCGTGCTGGCGAAGCTCGGCGACTCGGTCACCACCGACCACATCTCGCCGGCCGGTTCGATCAAGGCCGACAGCCCGGCCGGCACGTACCTGGCCGAGCACGGGGTGGACCGGAAGGACTTCAACTCGTACGGTTCCCGCCGCGGCAACCACGAGGTGATGATCCGCGGTACGTTCGCGAACATCCGGCTCCGGAACCAGATCGCGCCGGGCACCGAGGGCGGCTTCACCCGCGACTTCACGCAGTCCGACGCGCCGGTGACGAGCATCTACGAGGCCGCCCAGGCGTACGCCGCGCAGAACACCCCGCTGGTGATCCTGGCCGGCAAGGAGTACGGCTCGGGTTCGTCGCGGGACTGGGCCGCCAAGGGGACGGCGCTGCTCGGCGCGAAGGCCGTCATCACCGAGTCCTTCGAGCGCATCCACCGGTCGAACCTGATCGGCATGGGCGTGCTGCCGCTGCAGTACCCGGAGGGGGAGAACGCGGAGTCCCTCGGCCTGACCGGCGAGGAGACGTTCGACATCACCGGTGTGACCGCGCTGAACGACGGCGACATCCCGCGCACTGTGCATGTCAAGGCGACCTCGCCCGACGGCGCGGTGCAGGAGTTCGACGCGGTCGTCCGGATCGACACCCCCGGCGAGGCCGACTACTACCGCAACGGCGGCATCCTGCAGTACGTACTGCGCTCGCTGATCGCGAGCTGAGCATGACGCGTCGTACCGGAACCGACGACGGCGTCGTGCGGTTCTGGCACGACGACCAGGGCTGGGGCGTCGTGGACTGCCCCAGCACTCCCGGCGGCTGCTGGACCCACTTCTCGGTGATCGAGGCCGAGGGGTTCCGCTCGCTGCCGCCGGGCGGCTCGGTGCGCGTCCGGTGGGAGGCGGCCGACCAGGACGGCTACGCCTACCGCGCCGAGTGGGCCAAGGCTCTCTAGAACTGTCGGAGCCTCACGGTTTACTGAGGCCATGAGGGACACGCCCCGCGATGTGGTCCGCGCTGCCTGCGCCGAGTTCGGCGAGGACGTCGTGATCGACTGGTGTGTCGCGTTCCTGACGGGGGAGATCTCCGGCAAGGAGGCGTACGGCGCTGCGCTGCCGAAGCTGGTAGCGAT
Organism: Kribbella aluminosa; assembly: GCF_017876295.1. Taxonomy (NCBI): domain Bacteria; kingdom Bacillati; phylum Actinomycetota; class Actinomycetes; order Propionibacteriales; family Kribbellaceae; genus Kribbella; species Kribbella aluminosa. Next base: position 4,317,304 of record NZ_JAGINT010000002.1, read on the forward strand.
CACGGGCTCGGACAATCCGGGTGGGTGGAAGACGCCGGTGGATCCGGTGAACTACTACTGGATCCGGGTGTGGGCCGCGCGGGTGTTCCTGTACGTGTGGCGGGACGACGTGGTCGAAGCGTTGCAGGTCGCGGCGCGGGATCCGGCGTGGCGGGTCCGGGAGCACGTCGCGCGCATCGCCGCCCAGCGCGAGCTCGGGCAGCTCGTGGACGCTCTGCTGCCGGACCTCGAGCATGAGCTACCCCGGGTCCGCGAGGCGGCCGTGCGCGCGGTCGGGGCGGCGGGCGAGTACGAACATGCCGACGCGATCCGCCCGCTGGCCAACGACCCCGACCATACCGTCCGCGCTGCCGTCGAACGCGCCCTCACAAAACTGGAGGACCGACTTGACCGACCCGTCCACTAACCGCCCCAACCCCACCACCACCTCCGGTCCAGCCGCTGCCGGTGACCGGGAGGGCGTTGCCGGTCCGACCGCCACGTCCGGTCCAGCGGCCGCCGGTGGCCCGGTCGGCGTTCCCGGTCCCGCCACCACCTCCGGTCCAGCGACCGCCGGTGGGCCGGCCGGCGTTCCCGGTCCGACCGCCGCGTCCGGTCCTGTTGCGGGCGGCGGGACGGGTGGGGTGATCTCGGCGCGGCCGGCTATGTCCGATGATGGTGCGGTCGTGGGGGAGATTCATGCGGCGTCGTGGGGTGCGGCGTATGCGCCTCTCTTTTCCGAGGAGGTTGCGCGGGAGGGGATCGAGAGTCGGCTGGGCAGATGGCATGAACGGCTTGCGGCGGGTGACGGGCTGGTGATGCTCGGCTTTGTCGGTGAGCGCGCGCTTGCGATGTCGTGGACCTTGCCGTCGGAGACTCGGCCCGGGTACGCGGAGATCTACAGCTTCTACACGCACCCCGACGGCTGGGGAAGTGGTGTGTCGGCCGCCCTGATGGACGCCACGCTCCGGCAGTTGGACGCCGAACGCGTCCACCTCTGGACGCTGCGTGACACCCCGCAGTCCCGCCGCTTCTACACGAAGCGCGGCTTCACCGAAACCGGCGCCACCCAGACGAGAGACTTCGGCGACGGAAACCCGCTCCCGCAGGTCGAGTACGAACGAGCCACCGTCTGACCGCTCCCCGCGGCGAGCGAGCAGAAGCTGGTGCCTTGCACAGGAACTGGTGTGTTCGCACAGGCTATTTCGTGTGCAGCGCCCCCAGTAGGTGTTCAAGCCCCCGGTTCACGGCGCGGGCGGCTTGCACGCCAGTCAGCCGCGAGTCGGCTGGCCGGTCAGTCACCAAGCGCAGCGCGTAGCTTCCCGGCGTACTCCTCGGCCTCGGCCGTGTCGGCGTACTTCGTCCGCGGCCAGAAGAAGCCACGCAACCCGTCGCCCTTGGTGCGCGGTACGACGTGCACGTGCAGATGCGGCACCGACTGCGACACAACGTTGTTCACGGCAACGAACGACCCCTGCGCGTCGAACGCGGTCCGGACCGCGGCGGCCACCGAGCGAGCAGCCCCGAACAGCGGCACCATCACCTCGTCGGACATCTCGACCATCGTCGGCACATGAGCGCGCGGCACGATCAGGGTGTGGCCCTTGAACACCGGCCGGATGTCCAGGAACCCGACGACGTCCGCCGTGTCCAGGACGAGCTGCGCCGGCGTCGTACCGGCGATGATGGAACAGAAGAGACAGTCGGCCATGCCGTCAACCTAGCTTCTCGTCCACGAAGCACCAGCGCCAGGTTTCGCCCGGTTCGAAGCTGCGCATCACCGGGTGCGTGGTCGAGTCGTGGTGCTTGCTGGCGTGCTTCATCACCGACGAGTCGCAGCACCCGACGTGCCCGCAGCCGAGACACAGCCGCAGGTGTACCCACGAACCGCCGGTCGCCAGGCACTCCTCGCAACCGTCCGGCGTGTTCGGCGTGACCACCAGCGGCGCCTCCTCGAGGTGCGAACACGCCCCGCCCGGCGGCACCTTCGGCCGCAGGTCCTCGGAGCGCCCGCCGACGTCGTCGTCCTCGTCGCGGTCCAGGATCGACTCCTCGATGTCCAGCGCGCTCTGCGCCCGCTGCAGCACCTCGTCCGCGACCAGCCCGGCGTCACGGACCTTGAGGATGTGCGAACGTTCGGCCCCGAGCATCGCGATCCGCAGCCGCCGGTACGCCTCGCTCGGCGTCTCGTACTCACTCTCCGGCCGCCCGAGCCGCTCCCAGGCCGCCTGCGCCCGGGCCTCACCACGCTGGCGCAGTACGTCGAGAACGGCCGGCGGATCGGACGGCTGCGTGAGTTCGTCGAGCTTGGCGATCGCGGCGCGGTGAGCTCCCTGCAGTACGGCGGCCTCCTGCAGCGCGTCCTCCGCCGGGTCCGGGCCGGGCAGCCGCAACCGGCGTACCAGCCAGGGGAGGGTCGAGCCCTGGACGAGCAGCGTGCCCGCGGTGACGGCGAGCGCGATGAACACGAGCACCTCGCGGTGCGGCGTCGAAGGCGGCAGCGTGAAGACGGCCGCCAGCGTGACCACGCCGCGCATCCCGGCCCAGGACACCACGATCAGCGCGCGCCGGGACACCGGCCCGGGACGCGACGGCCCGAGGTACCGGCGGGACAGTAGCGTCGTCGGGATCACCCAGATCGGCCGCAGCAGCACGACCGCAAGGAACACCGCGACGGTCGTGGTCGCGATCAGCCAGGTCGGCAACGGGCTCGCCGTCAGGTCGTCGAGGATCCACCGGGTCTGCAGACCGATCAGCAGGAAGACCGTGTTCTCCAGCAGGAACTGGAACGTGCGCCAGTTGGTCCGCTCCGACATCCGCGACTTGGCCGACTGGATGATCGGCGCCTTGTGACCGAGCAGCAGCCCGGTGACGACGACGGCCAGTACGCCGGACGCGTGCACGTAGTGGTTCTCGGCGGCGATGTAGGCGACGAACGGCGCGGTCAGACTGAGCGTGGTGTCCAGCACCGGATCGGCGAACCGGCGGCGGATCTTCGCCAGTACGAACGTGACGACGATGCCGACGAGTACGCCGCCACCGGCCGCGCGCAGGAAGTCCAGCCCGACGTGCAGCACGGTCGGGGCGACCACGGCGGCCGTGATCGCCGTCCGCAGGCAGACCAGCGCGGTCGCGTCGTTCAGCAGGCTCTCGCCCTCGAGGATCGTGACGATCCGGCGCGGCAGGCCGACGCGTTTGGCGATCGCGGTGGCGGCGACCGCGTCCGGCGGCGCGACCACCGCGCCGATCGCGAACGCGGCCCAGAACGGCAGCGGCTGCTGACCGATCGAGGCCGCGACCCGGCCGAGCAGCCACCAGGTGACGACGCCGACGCCGAGCGCGGTGAACGCGACCAGGCCGACCGACAGCAGCCCGATCGACCGCCGGTGCTTGGAGAAGTCGACCAGGCTGGTCTTGATCGCCGCGGAGTACAGCAGCGGCGGCAGGAAGCCGACCAGGACGACCTCGGGCTGGAGCTCGACGCGCGGGATGAACGGAAGGTACGACGCCGCGATCCCGACGACCACCAGCAGCAGGGGAGCCGAGATGCCGATCCGTCGCGCCAGCGCGGCGCCGGCCGCGACGACGGCGACGAGGGCCACGACCTCGATCGCGATATGCACGGGCACAGTGTCGCAGCGGGGGCGCGGTTTCCGGCTATCGGTTCGCCGAAGGCTGAGTGCGGGATCTGGTCATCGTGCGGCAGGTCCTCTAGCGTGTGCGAAGCGGGATCCGTTGATCACTGGGAGTGACTGATGATGCGTCGTCGCGTGCTTGCCCTGGTCGGTGTGGTCGCTCTGTTGCTGTCGCCGGTGGTCCCGGCCCGGGCAGCTGACCCAGCCGTGACCAACGGATGCGTCGAGTCGGTGCCGGAGCCCGGGACGACGACGCCCGTGAAGATCTGTTACACGCTCTTCAAGCCGGCCACAGCGACGACGCAGCACACCGTGCCGCTGATCTTCCACAGCCACGGCTGGGGCGGCAGCCGTACGACGGACCCGGCCGCGTTCAAGGCGTGGCTGGACGCCGGGTTCGGCGTACTGAGCTTCGACCAGCGGAGCTTCGGGCAGAGCACCGGCGTCGCGCACGTGATGAACCCGGACTACGAAGGCCGCGACGTGGTCAAGCTCGTCGACCTGGTCGCGGGCCTGGACTGGGTGACGAAGCAACGGCCCGGCGATCCACTGATCGGCGCGATCGGCGGCTCGTACGGCGGCGGGTACCAGTTCGCCGGGGCCTTCACCGAGCTGCGGGACCGCGGCGCGACCCGGTTCGACGCGCTGGCGCCGGAGATCACCTGGTGGGACCTCAAGCAGAGCCTGGCGCCGCAGGAGGCGGCCCGGACGATGTGGCTGTCGATCCTGTTCGCGGGCGGCGGGACCCACCTGCCGCCGGCCGTGTCGAAGGCGTTCGTCGCGCTGATCGCGACCGGAGGGTGGCCGAGCGGGCAGGCGGGGCGGGACCTCACAGCGTTCTTCGCGCACAACGGTCCGGCGTGGCACGTGTCGCAGGGGCGCAAGCTCGACATCCCGGTGCTGTTCGGCCAGGGGATCTCCGACAACCTGTTCAACCTCAACCAGGGCCTGACGAACTTCGACCACGCGCTGACGGCGCGGGCCCGGGCGCGGTCGATCTTCGTCGGGTACAACGGCGGTCACACGCTGCCGGCCGTCGTACCGCCGGGGTACGCGACGCCCGGTGACCCGTGCTCGATCGCGCTCGGCTCGCCGAACTTCTCCAGCCTCTCGATCCGCTTCATGGAGGAGAAGCTGCTGCACAAGTCGGAAGGCCTGAGCGGGTTCGGTACGTACCACCTGTCCACCGCCGTCGGTCGTTGCCTCACGCAACGGAGCCTGACGCCGAACAAGCGCTACCCGCTCGGCAAGATCGTCGTACCGACCGGCGCCGGGCTACCGGTCAACCTGCCGATCGCGAAGGGCCCGATCACGATCGCCGGTACGCCGACCGTGACCGCGAACGTCTACACGATCATCCCGCAGTCGGCGGCGTACTTCGCGCTGAGCGTCGGCACGAACCCGCTCACCGCGAGGGTCGTCCAGAACAACACGATGCCCCTGCGGGAACAACGCGCGGCGCACGGCGTCCGGCGTACGTTCGAGCTCCCCGCGATCGCCGTCGACGTCCCCAAGGGCCAGAACCTCTACCTGACCGTGGCGCCGGTCGCCGACATGTACGCCGGCCAGCGCGGCCCGCTCCCGGGCCTGATGCTGCTCAAGAACGGCACACTGAGCGTGCACCAGGTGCGCTAGCGGATCTTGTCGAGGTGCGTCTTGTAGACGGTCAGGAACGGCTCCTCGGTGGCGACGGCCTGGACGAGCCAGTCGCAGGTCTGCTGCGCGGTGGCGATCACGTCCGGCGGGTACGAGTACTGCACCTGGTGCTCGGCGAACTCGTCCTCGTCGTCGACGAAGACGGTGCCGTCGCGGCGCTTGATCACGTCCAGGTCGAGGTCGATCATCGTCACCACGTCGTCCGAGAACTCGACCGGTGTCGTGATGTCGGCGTAGATCTCGGTGTGCCGCGGCGCGTCGTTGAAGATCGCGGTGAACCACTTGTCCCGCGGGAACAGCTGCACATGCGCCTGCTCCTGCGTCACCTCGGGCTCGGACCCGCGCTGCGACACCGACCCGGCCGGCGCCCCCAGCCACACCCCGTACTCGTCCTCACCGAGAAACCGCATCCACTGATGCCAATGCAGCTTCTCGTCGTACTTGCGGTACACCACCCGGACATCACGCATGAGCGTCAACCTACCGGCTCAGGGCGTCAGCGAGCGGATCTGCTCCAGGTACGGCTTGTAGGCGGTCGTGAAGGGCTCGGCGGTGGTGATGGTGGCGGCCAGGTGGTCGCAGACGGCGCGGGCGGTGGCGATCACCTGGGGCGGGTAGTTGTAGCGGATCTGGTGTTCGTGGAACTCGTCCTCGTCCATGACGTGCACGGTGCCGTCGCGGAGCAGGCGGATGTCGAGGTCGAGGTCGACCGCGGTGACCGAGTCGACGCCGAACTCCGGCGGCATCGTGATGTCGCAGTAGATCGCCGTCTGGTGCGGTACGTCGTTGAACAGCGCGCTCCACCACTGCCCGCGCGGGAACAGCCGGACGCGGTGGTGGTCGATGGACTTCCAGCTGCCGTCGGCGCGCTGGCCCTGGCTGCCCGGGAGCGAGCCGACCCACAGCCCGTGCTCGTCCTCGCCGAGCCGGATCGCCTCGACCAGGCGGTGCGGCTGCCCGTCGTACTTCCGGAACAACGTCCTCACCATCTCCACCTGATCACCCTAAGTGAGACGCAGCACACCTTCGAACCAGCCACACCTGGCCGGCGTCCTGGAATGTGAGAGCATTCGAGGACTACCTGCGGGAGGAGCTCGATGCGCGTGCTGGAGACGGTGGAGGGTCCGGAAGACCTCAAGAAGCTGACGGATCAGCAGCTGACCGATCTGGCGACCGAGATCCGCGACGTGCTGGTCGAGACCGTGACCCGCACCGGCGGCCACCTCGGCCCGAACCTCGGCATGGTCGAGATCACACTGGCCATGCACCGGGTCTTCGACTCCCCTCGGGACCGGCTGGTGTTCGACATCGGCCACCAGGCGTACGTGCACAAGCTGGTCACCGGCCGCGCGAAGGACTTCGGCACGCTCCGTCAGCAGGGCGGCCTGTCCGGGTACCCGAGCCAGGCAGAGTCCGAGCACGACATCGTCGAGAACTGCCACGCCTCGACCGCTCTGTCGTACGCCGACGGCCTCGCGAAGGCGTACCGGCTGCGCGGTGAGGACCGGCACGTCGTCGCGGTGATCGGCGACGGCGCGCTGACCGGCGGCATGGCCTGGGAGGCGCTGAACAACATCGCCGCCGCCAAGGACCTGAACCTGGTCATCATCGTGAACGACAACGGCCGCTCGTACAGCCCGACCGTCGGCGGCCTCGCGACCCACCTGACCAGCCTGCGCACCAACCCGCGGTACGAGAAGATCCTCGACCTGATCAAGAAGAACCTCGGCCGGACGCCGTACGTCGGCCCGCCGATGTACGAGGTGCTGCACGGCGTCAAGAAGGGCCTGAAGGACATGCTCGCCCCGCAGGGCATGTTCGAGGACCTCGGCCTGAAGTACGTCGGCCCGGTGGACGGCCACGACCGGCAGGCGCTCGAGGACGCGCTGCGGAACGCGAAGTCCTTCGGCGGCCCGGTGATCGTGCACGCGGTCACCAAGAAGGGCTTCGGCTACCCGCCCGCCGAGCAGGACGAGGAGGACAACCTGCACCAGGTCCGCCCGGCGAACAAGCCGCGCGGCTGGACCGACGTGTTCTCCGACGAGCTGGTGAAGATCGGCCACCGGCGCCCCGACGTGGTCGCGATCACCGCGGCGATGCTGCACCCGACGGGTCTCGCGCCGTTCGCCGACGAGTTCCCGGGCCGGACCTTCGACGTCGGTATCGCCGAGCAGCACGCGGTGACGAGCGCCGCCGGACTCGCCCTGGGTGGGCTGCATCCGGTCGTCGCGCTCTACTCGACGTTCGTGAACCGGGCCTTCGACCAGGTGATGATGGACGTCGCGCTGCACAAGTGCGGCGTCACGTTCGTCATCGACCGTGCGGGCGTCACCGGCGACGACGGCCCCACCCACAACGGCGTGTACGACATGTCGCTGCTGCAACTCGTCCCGGGCCTGCGGCTCGCGGCGCCGCGGGACGGCAAGCGCGTGCAGGAACTGCTGAACGAGGCGATCGACGTGGACGACGCCCCGACCGCGCTGCGGTTCGCGAAGGGCGAGGTGTTCGCGGACATCGAGCAGATCGACCGTGTCGGGTCCGTCGACGTACTGAGGCGTTCCGGCCGGGACGTCCTGCTGGTGGGGATCGGCGCGATGGCGGCGACCGCGATGGACGTCGCGCAGCGGCTCGAGGCGCACGGCTTCGGTGTCACCGTGGTCGACCCGCGCTGGGTGAAGCCGGTCGCCCCGGAGCTCGTCGAGCTGGCCGCGGACTTCAAGCTGGTGGTCACGATCGAGGACAACGGCCGGGCCGGCGGGTGCGGCGCGATGATCGCGCAGGCGCTGCGCGACGGCGGCGTCCGGACGCCGTTCCGCGACTTCGGCGTCCCGCAGGTGTTCCTCGAGCACGCCAAGCGCGCCGCCGTACTGCAGGAGATCGGCCTGACCGGGCAGGAGGTCGCTCGGGAGATCACCGAGCAGCTCACGCAGCACGTCGACGCCGCTCTCGGCGAGCCGGACCGGGCCGGCGGCCGGAAGGCTTAGCCAGGCGCCATGGCTGACGGGGGAGGGCGACACAGCAGGCACGCCGCCGTCCGCCGGCGATCACGCGTCTGGCCGATCCTGCTGTCGCTGGCCCTGGTCGCGGCCGCCGTCGGCGGCGGGTTGTACCTGCACCACTCGAGCCAGCACGCGGACGACGCGGTCGGCACCGGCCCGAGTACGCCGGCCGTCGACCTGGCGGCCCGGTCCGCGGCCGTCACCAAGGTGCTGCAGCGCCGTTCGCAGGCGGTGCTGACCGGGAACGAGCAGGAGTTCGTCGCGGACGTCGACCCCACGGACACCAAGCTCGTCGCCCGGCAGCGCACGCTGTTCGCGAACCTTCGCCAGTTCGGTTTCGCCAAGCTCGCCTACCAGCAGCTCGCCCAGCAGTACGACGACACGATCGCGCAGAAGTACGGTCCGTCGACGTACCTGGTCGCGGTCGCGATGGAGTACCAGCTCCGCGGCATCGACCTGGTGCCGGTGCGCGCGATGCTCGGGTACACGTTCAGCCGGCGGGCGAACGGGAGCTGGCTGCTGGTGTCCGACTCCGATCTCGACAAGCGCCTGCCGCGCGGCTCGCACGAGGAGGCCTGGGACTTCGGGCTGGTGCTGGTGAAGCGCGCGCCGCGGGTGCTCGTGGTCGTCGAGCAGGGCCAGGACGCGCTCGCGAACAGGTTCGTCACGATGTCGCAGAACGCGGTACAGGCGGTCTCGAAGAACTGGCCGGGCGGCTGGAACGGCTCGGGCGTCGTGGTCGCGCTCGACGACAAGGTGGTCCGCGGCGCCGACTACTCACAGCCGAAGAACGCCGAGGACGCCCTCGCGATGGCGACCTTCGTGTACCGCACGCTGCCCGGCGAGGTCACCGGCGAGGGGGAGCGGGCCGACTCGTACGTCGTGGTGAACCCGAACAACCGCGGCAAGGTCGACACCCGGATCCTCGCCCACGAGTTCACCCACGTCGCGACCGCGCCGTACGGGCCGTACGCGCCGCGCTGGCTGGTCGAGGGCGCCGCGACGTACATCGAGTTCCTGAACATGCCCGGGCAGAAGGACCTGGCGATCGGCCAGTACCGGCTGGACGTCCGGACGAAGTACCTCGCGAAGGCGACGGCGCTGCCCGCGGACGCGACGTTCTTCGACCAGGCGGTCAGCTCGTACCCGCTGTCCTGGCTGGCGCTCGACTACCTGTTCACGCGGTTCGGCGGGACCGAGGTGGGCACGCTGTACCGTGAGCTCGCCTCGCTCGGCGTCACGCAGAAGGACCGCGACCGGATCATGCTCGAACACCTCGGAATGACGGAGGCCGGACTCTTCCGTGCCCTGAAAGCAGCCGCAGCAGCATGAGGCGGTGGCCGGGTCTGCTGCTGGCGGTGCTCCTGGTCTCCGGCGGCGTCGTCTACACCGTTGAACAACGCGAGCAGGACCTCCGGGCGCGCGCGTCCGCGCCGACCCCGGCGCGGACGACGAAGCCGTCCCGGATCGCCGCTGCCGTCGCGGCTCGCCGGGTCGCGATCGACACCATCCTGGTACGCCGTGCCGGTGCCGTGCAGACCGGCGACGAGCAGCAGTTCCTGGCCGACGTCGATCCGCTGAACAAGAAGCTCGTCGCCGCGCAGAAGACCCTGTTCGCGAACCTGATGGAGATCGGCTTCACCGAGATCGGCTACAGCCAGGCCGAGGAACGCTTCAACCCGGCGCTGCTCAAGGCCCACGGGCGGACGACGTACCTGGTCCGGGTCCTGATGCGGTACCAGATCCCCAAGGTCGACTTCACGCCGGTGACGACCGAGCTCGGCTACACGTTCGTCGCTCGCGACGGCCATTGGCTGCTGACCGCGGACAACGAGCTCGACCCCGACCTCGGCCCGGGCGCGCACCGCGAGGCGTGGGACCTCGGCCGGATCGAGGTGCAGCGCGCGCCGCGGGTGATGGTGCTCGTCGAGAAGGGTGACACGGTGCGTGGCCGCGCGATCGTCCGGGCCGCGAACGAGGGCCTCGCCGAGGTGACGGCGTACTGGCCGCTGACCTGGAACGGGTCGGTGCTGGTGATCGCGCTCGACCAGACCGACGTCCGCGACGCCCGGTTCGCCGACGAGGACATCGAGTCCGCGGCCAGTACCGGGTCGACGTTCTCGTCGCTGCCCGGTCAGGACACCGCCGACGGTACGGTCGCCGGCGGCTACATCGTGATCAACCCGAACCAGCGCGACCACGTCGACGAGATCCTGCTGTCGCACGAGATCACCCACGTGGTGACCGCGGCGCTCGGCGGGTACGAGCCACTGTGGCTGGCCGAAGGCGCGGCGGAATACGTGTCCTGGCGGGGGATCGAGGCGATCAGCGGGCCGGCCGAGGTACTCAAGTGGGAGCAGGAGGTCGCAGACACCGCCGTACCGCAGCTGTCCTCGCTGCCCGGCGACAACGGCTTCTACCAGAACACCACGGACGTGTACGGCGTGAGCTGGCTGGCCGTCCGGTACCTCGTCCACCGGATCGGTCTCGGCAAGGTCGAAGAGCTGTACGAGGACATGGCCCGGAACGGAATCGACCAGGCGTCCCGCGACCGCATCCTGCTGGCCCGCACCGGACTGACCGAGGCGACGCTGTGGACCGCGCTGACAACATACCGGCCACAACGCTGAGTGGCGGTTTGACCTCGCGCTGTCAGACGAGGCAACCTCGTAGGGATCCGTCCCTGTCTTTGCGAAGACACAGTCGAGGAGGCGCAGATGAGTCTTGTGCGGAAGAAGACGATCGAGCAGTCGATCGCCGACACGGACGAGCCGGAGTACCAGCTCAAGAAACGCCTCACAGCGATCGACCTGACCGTCTTCGGCATCGGTGTCATCATCGGTGCCGGCATCTTCACCCTGACCGGCCGCGCGGCCAAGCTGTACGCCGGTCCGGGGATCGCACTGTCCTTCGTCCTGGCCGCGATCTGCTGTGGCCTGGCCGCGTTGTGCTACGCCGAGTTCTCGTCGACCGTGCCGGTGTCCGGTTCGGCGTACACGTTCTCGTACTTCTCGCTCGGCGAGATCTTCGCCTGGATCATCGGCTGGGACCTGCTGCTCGAGTTGATGCTCGGGGCAAGCGTCGTGGCGCAGGGCTGGTCGACGTACGCGGCCCTGTTCCTCGATCAGATCGGGTTGGGCTGGCCGTCGTCGATCGGGCCGAACAGTCATGTGAACGTGCTGGCGATGCTGCTGGTCCTGGTGCTGGCGACACTGGCGACGATCGGCATCAAGGAGTCGATGCGGGTCAACCTGGTCCTGGTCGCGATCAAGCTGTTCGTGGTGCTGTTCGTGATCATCGCCGGCCTGTTCTACATCAAGGGCTCGAACCTGACGCCGTTCGTCCCGCCGAGCGTTCCGGCCGCGAACGGTGACGTCACGATCACCACGCCGCTGTTCCAGGCACTGTTCGGCTTCACCCCGTCGACCTTCGGGATCATGGGCCTGGTGTCCGGCGCGTCGCTGGTGTTCTTCGCGTTCATCGGGTTCGACGTGGTCGCGACCACGGCCGAGGAGGCGAAGAACCCGCAGCGGGATCTGCCGCGCGGCATCATCGGCTCGCTGGCGATCTGCACGGTGCTGTACGTGCTGGTCTGCATCGTGATCACGGGCATGGTGAAGTACAGCGACATCAGTGGCGAGGCCGCGCTCGCGGAGGCGTTCAAGTCGGTCGGCCAGGGCGGCTTCGCGACGCTGATCTCGGCCGGTGCGGTCGCCGGTCTGACCACGGTCGTACTGACGCTGATGATCGGTGCGGCCCGCGTCGTGTTCGCGATGAGCCGGGACCACCTGATGCCGAAGCAGCTGGGCAAGACGCACCCGAAGTGGGGTACGCCGTACCGCCTGACGATCAGCATCGGTGTCGTGGTCGCGATCGTCGCCGGTGTCACGCCGATCGGGAAGCTCGAGGAGATGGTGAACATCGGCACGCTGGCCGCGTTCACGCTCGTGTCGATCGCCGTACCGTTGCTGCGCAGGAGCCGGCCGGACATCAAGCGGTCGTTCACGGTGCCGGGCAACCCGGTGATCCCGATCGTGGCGGCGGTGATCTGCGTCTACCTGATGCTGAACCTGTCGATCGAGACCTGGATCCGGTTCCTGGTCTGGATGGTGCTCGGGTTCGTCATCTACGCGCTCTACGGCTACCGCAAGAGCCGCGTCGGCCTGGAGCAGAAGACCGGCGAGGTACAGAAGGCCTGAGAGCTGCTGGGGGCCGGAGCGGGCTTCCGGCGCCGCACCGACCCCCAGCGGTACTAGGCGAGACTGGCGACGCCCTTGGGCAGGCTAGCCAGTCCCTCCGGGAGGAAGGGCGCGCCGTTGACCTTCTCCGAGATGCCGGTGCGGTCCAGGTACGGCGTGATGCCGCCCAGGTGGAACGGCCAGCCGGCGCCGAGCAGCAGGCACAGGTCGATGTCCTGCGCCTCCGCGACCACACCCTCGTCGAGCATGATCTTGATTTCCTCGGCGAGGGCGGTCAGCACGCGGGTGCGGAGCTCGTCGCCGGTCGACGGCTTGTCGCCGACCGTCACCAGGGCCTCGACCTCCGGGTCGACGACCGGCTTGCCCTCCGGCCAGACGTAGAACGAACTCTTGCCGGCGGCAACCACCTTCGCCAGGTTCCCGGACACGGCGTATCGCTCCGGGTAGGCCCGGTTCATCGTCTCCGCGACGTGCAGCGCGACCGGCAGGCCGACCAGCTGCAGCAGGACGAACGGCGGCATCGGGAGGCCGAGCGCCGATAGTGCCTTGTCGGCTTCGAGGATCGGCGTACCCTCGTCCACCGCGGCGCTGACCTCACCGAGGAAACGCGTCAGCAGCCGGTTCACCACGAACGCCGGAGCGTCCTTCACCAGCACGCACGACTTCTTCAGCAACTTGCCGACCGCGAACGCCGTCGCCAGCGACTCGTCGTCGGTCCGGTCCGCGCGGACGATCTCCAGCAGCGGGAGCACCGCGACCGGGTTGAAGAAGTGGAACCCGACGACCCGCTCCGGGTGCTCCAGGTCCGCGGCCATCTCGGTCACCGGCAACGACGACGTGTTGGTCGCCAGGATCGCGTCCGGCCGGACGATCTTCTCCAGGTCGGCGAAGATCGTCTTCTTCAGCTGCAGCTCCTCGAACACGGCCTCGATCACGAAGTCCGCGTCCGCGAACGCGCCCTTGTCGACCGACCCGGTGACGAGCGCCTTCAGCTGGTTCGCCTTGTCCGGGCGGACCCGGCCCTTCGCGAGCAGCTTGTCGATCTCACCGTGCACGTACCCGACGCCACGGTCGACGCGCTCCTGATCGAGGTCCGTCAATACGACGGGTACCTCGAGCCGGCGCGCGAACAGCAGCGCCAGCTGACCGGCCATCAGGCCCGCACCGACGACGCCGACCTTGTTGACCGGACGCGCCAGCGACTTGTCCGGCGCACCGGCCGGCCGCTTGGCCCGCTTGTTCACCAGGTCGAACGCGTACAGCCCGCTGCGCAGCTCCTCGCTCATGATGAGGTCCGCGAGCGCCTCGTCCTCGGCCGCGAACCCACGGTCGCGATCGTTGTCCTTGGCGGCCGCGATCAGCTCGAGAGCCCGGTACGGCGCGGGCGCCGCGCCGCTCACCTTGACGTCGGCAAATCCCTTGCCCCGGGCAACGGCAGCGTCCCACGCCTCGCCACGGTCGATCTCCGCCCGCTCGACCGTGATCTCCCCGGTCAGGACCTTCGACGCCCACAGCAGCGACTGCTCGAGGAAGTCCGCCGACTCCAGCAGTACGTCGCCGATGCCGAGCTTCACGGCCTCCGGCCCGCCGAGCATCTTGTTCTGGTTCAGGGCGTTCTCGACGACGACCTTGACCGCGTTGCCCGCGCCGATCAGGTTCGGCAGCAGGAAGTTGCCGCCCCAGCCGGGGAGCAGCCCGAGGAAGACCTCCGGCGTCGACAGCATCCCGGCCGCGACCGACACCGTCCGGTACGTCGCGTGCAGCGCGACCTCGAGCCCGCCGCCGAGCGCGACGCCGTTCACGAACGCGAACGACGGCTTGCCGCCGTCGACCAGCTTCCGCAGCACGCCGTGCCCGATCTTGCCGAGCGCCAGCGCCTGCTCCCGGTCGGTCAGCTTCGGTACGCCGGTCAGGTCCGCGCCCGCGGCCAGGATGAACGGCTTGCCGGTGACGCCGATCGCGACGACCTCGTCCCGCGCCAGCGCCGCGTCGATCGCGGCGTTCAGCGAGCCCAGGCCCTTCGGCCCGAAGGTGTTCGGCTTGGTGTGGTCGTGGCCGTTGTCGAGCGTGATGAGCGCCATCGTGCCGGCCTTGTTCGGCAGTACGACGTCCCGCGAGCGTGCAACGGTTACTACCTCGTCGGTCGAGAGAACAGAAGCGTTGTCGATCAGTTCCTGCAAGCTCATGCCGAAGCACCTTCCCAGTTCGGGTTCTCCCAGATGACGGTCCCGCCCATGCCGAGGCCGACGCACATCGTGGTGAGGCCGTAGCGGACCTCGGGGCGCTGCTCGAACTGCTTGGCCAGCTGGTTCATCAGCCGGACGCCGGACGACGCGAGCGGGTGCCCGAAGGCGATCGCGCCGCCGTACGGGTTGACTCGCGGGTCGTCGTCGGCGATGCCGTAGTGCTCCAGGAACGCCAGCACCTGCACGGCGAACGCCTCGTTCACCTCGAACGCCTGGATGTCGTCGATGCTCAGCCCGGCGAGCCGCAGCGCCTTCTCGGTGGCCGGGATCGGGCCCTCGCCCATCACCTCGGGCTCGACGCCGGCGAACGCGTACGAGACCAGCTTCATCTTCGGCGCCAGCCCGAGCTCCTCGGCCGCCTCGGCGGAAGCCAGCACGCAGGCGGTGGCGCCGTCGTTGATACCGGCGGAGTTGCCCGCGGTCACCCGTCCGTGCGGGCGGAACGGCGTCTTCAGCCCGGCCAGGTCCTCGGCCGTCGTCCCCGGCCGCATCGGCTCGTCGGTGGTCGCATAACCCCAGCCGTC
The DNA here is from genome assembly GCF_017876295.1 of Kribbella aluminosa. Classification (NCBI taxonomy): domain Bacteria; kingdom Bacillati; phylum Actinomycetota; class Actinomycetes; order Propionibacteriales; family Kribbellaceae; genus Kribbella; species Kribbella aluminosa. Next base: position 4,332,542 of record NZ_JAGINT010000002.1, read on the forward strand.
GGCCGCGGAACGGGTCGCGATCGGGACCAGGTCCGGCTGGATCAGGTCGTTCGCGTAGGCCTTGGCCGCCTTCTCCTGGGAGGCCACGGCGTACGCGTCGGCGCGCTCCTTGGTGATGCCCGGGAACCGGTCGTGCAGGTTCTCGGCGGTGGAGCCCATCACCAGCGCGGAGGTGTCGACCAGCTTCTCGGCGATGATCCGCGGGTTCGGGTCCACGCCCTCGCCCATCGGGTGCCGGCCCATGTGCTCGACACCGCCGGCCACGACCACGTCGTACGCGCCGAACGCGATCCCGGCGGCGGTGGTGGTGACGGCGGTCATCGCGCCGGCGCACATCCGGTCGATCGCGTAGCCGGGCGTGGTGTTCGGCAGACCGGCCAGCAGCGCGGCGGTCCGGCCGATGGTCAGGCCCTGGTCGCCGATCTGGGTGGTGGCCGCGATCGCGACCTCGTCCACCCGCTCCGGGGGGAGCCCCGGGTTCCGCCGCAGCAGCTCCCGGATGCACTTGATCACCAGGTCGTCGGCGCGAGTCTCGGCGTACTGGCCCTTGGCCTTGCCGAACGGGGTGCGAACGCCGTCGACGTACACGACATCGCGGATCTCACGGGGCACGAGGGCCCTCCTTGGGGGGTCGGGAAAGCTACTCTGATGCTACCCATGAGTAACAGACTCCCAAACCACCTGGCCGTGTGCGTCCGCTCACAAGAAGAGAAAGGGAAGGTGGAGAGGAGGTTGTCGCACCAGGGTCCCCTCACAAACCTGTTACCCGTGGCAATGCGGCGCGAATGGGCGCATGCTGGTGGTCAAGGTCCGCGTTACTGGAGTTGTTCCATGAACAATGTTGATCTGGCCGTACCGGTCCTCAGCCGGGGGAAACACCGCAGCCCGCGCAAGGGCGCCTGCTTCATGGAGTTCGCGTCGTACCTGGCCGGCGAGCCGTGGTCCGACCATCCGGCCTGCACGCATCCGCTGCTGGCCGGTGTCGCCCGCGACGTGAACGACTGCACCAGCGACTCCGGGCGTTCCCGGCTCGCACCACTGATCCCGTCCGTGATCGGGCTGACCCCCGACGATCCACACGTCGTACCGCGGGTCGCCGCCCACTGCATCCGGCACGCGCTGCCGGTCGTCTCGCAGGAGCGCCAGTACATCCTGGCTGTCGCGCTGCTGGTGGGGGAGCGGCAGCTCGCCGCACTGGACGGGCGGCCGCCGGACGACCTCGAGCCGGAGTCGGTCGCGGTCCTGCAGGCCGTCCCGCAGGCGACCAAGTGGGCGCGGTCCTTCACCGCCCGCGGGCGCCGGGTGACACCGGACTTCGCCCGCCGTACGGCGCCGCGCGCGGTCTCGTGTGCCGTCGAGGGCATCTCGCAGGCCTGCGTCCCGAACCCGGACGACCGGCTGTACCAGCTGCTGCTGGACGCGATCGCGGAGACCAGGGCCTGGATGCCCGCACCCAAGCCGGTGCCGGTTGAACCGGAGGTCGTACGCTTCACGGTGTGACCTTGGAGATTCCGTTCCACGAGTGGGGATCCGCAAGCAGTGCCGCACCCGGAATCCTGCTGCTACAGGAGATCTTCGGGGTCTCCGACTACATCAAGGAGCGCGCGGCGGATCTGCACGCCCTCGGCTACTACGTGATCGCGCCGGAGATCTACTGGCGCCTGGACGACACCGAGCTGGACGAGTCCGCTCCGGATCTGATGCCGCGGGCGATGGGCATCGTCCAGCGGCTCGACTGGGACCAGGCGCTCGCGGACTCGGTCGCCGCGCTGGAGTACCTGCAGGCGCGCGGTCGACGTACTGCGGTCGTCGGCTTCTGCTTCGGCGGCGGGCTCGGGTACAACGTGGCCGCCGTCGCGTCGCCCGACGTACTGGTCAGCTACTACGGCTCCGCGCTGCCGCGGCTGCTCGAGCTCCGGACGGAAGCCGCCAGCCTGCACCACTTCGGCAATGCGGACGCGTTCCTGGACGTGGACGCGATCGTGCCTGCGCTGACCTCTACCAACACGGTCGAGGTGTACCGGTACGACGGTGCCGGGCACGCGTTCGACAACCCGCTGCCGATGTTCCACAACGCCGACGCGTCCGCGCTCGCGTGGCGGCGTACCGAAGACTTTCTCGCCCGGCATCTACCGACAACTCAAGGATGAGCATGAGCCTGTACGACATTCCGCTGACCACTCTGTCCGGTGCGCCGACCTCGCTCGGGGAGTACAAGGGCAAGGCCGTACTGGTCGTCAACGTGGCGTCGAAGTGCGGCCTGACGCCGCAGTACGAAGGCCTGGAGAACCTGCAGAAGAAGTACGAGGCGCGCGGCTTCACCGTGCTCGGCGCCCCGTGCAACCAGTTCGGCGGCCAGGAGCCCGGCTCCGCCGAGGAGATCGAGACGTTCTGCTCCACGACGTACGGCGTGACGTTCCCGATGCTCGACAAGCTCGAGGTGAACGGCGACGGGCGGCACCCGCTGTACGCCGAGCTGACCCGGACGGCCGACGCCGACGGCGAGGCCGGCGACATCCAGTGGAACTTCGAGAAGTTCCTGATCGCCCCCGACGGCACCGTCGCCGCCCGCTTCCGCCCCCGCACCGAGCCGGAGTCCACCGAGGTCGTCACCGCCATCGAGGCCCAGCTTCCCGCCTAGCACCGCCGACCGCCCGCCACGTCCACCCGTGGCGGGCGTTCCTTTGCGGGCCATTGCAACAACTCTTTCGAAAGAGTACTTTCGACGCATGCCGAACCCGCATCGCCGGCTCAGCGACCCCCGTGAGCTCAACGCCCTGGCCCATCCGGTGCGGATGGCGATCGTCGAGCTGCTGTCGATCAGCGGGCCGCTGACCGCCACCGAGCTGGCCGATCGGCTCGACGAGACGCCTGCCAACTGCTCCTGGCACCTGCGGAAGCTGGCGCAGCACGGCTTCGTGGTGGAGGCCGAGGGCGGGAAGGGGCGGCAGCGGCCCTGGAAGGTACCGGGCCTCGGGTTTCGCTGGGACGAGGAGCATGCGTCGGGGTCGGTCGAGGAACGGCGCGCGGCGCAGGCGTTGTCCGACGTGATGATGGGCCGGGCGATCGATCGCCTGCGGGAGTCGCAGGAGCGGGCGCCGGACGACGCCGAGGACTGGCGTGCGGCGCGGAGCAACACCGAGATGGTCGCCTGGCTCACAGCGGCCGAGCTCGAGGAGATGAACGCCGCGATCAACGCGGTGCTCGACCGCCACATCGAGCGGCTGACCGATCCGGTGCAGCGTCCGGCGAACGCGCGACTCTGCGAGTTCGTCGCCTGGGGCGTCCCGACGTACTTCCCGGGGGTCGATCCGGCATGAGGAAGCTGTTCGGGCAGCCCGGATTCACGCGCCTGTTCGGCGGCCTGAGTACGTCGATGCTCGGCGACTCGGTGATGCTGCTCGTGCTGAGCATGTGGGTGAAGACGCTGACCGGCTCGAACGCACAGGCCGGCCTGACGTTCTTCTTCATGGTGCTCCCGGCACTCGGTGCGCCACTGCTCGGCGTCTGGGTGGACCGGCTGCCGCGCAAGCCGATCCTTGTCTGGGGCAACCTGGCCAGCGCGGCCGCCGTACTCCCGCTGGTGCTCGTCCGGGACGCGGGCGACGTGTGGCTGATCTGGGTCGTCGCCTTCCTGTACGGCGTTTCGTTCGTCGTGCTGCCCGCCGCGGTGAACGGGCTGCTCAAGGAGCTGCTGCCGGACGAACTGCTCGTCGACGCGAACTCCAGCCTCGCCACGATCAAGGAGGGCTATCGGCTGTTCGGTCCGCTCGTCGGCGCGGCGGTGTTCGCGACCGCGGGTGGCTGGCTGGTGGCGATCATCGACGCGACCACGTTCGCCGTCGCCGGGTTGCTGATCGCGACGATCAAGGTCACTGAGACGCAGGCCCCGGCGCGGAGCACCTTCCGGGATGATCTGCTTGGCGGGGTGCGGTTCCTGGTCGCTGATCGCGTGCTTCGCAACGTTCTGGTCGGGTTGGCGATCTCGATCCTCGTGATCGGGTTCTTCGAGTCCTCGATCTACGCGCTGATGGATGCCTTCGGCAAGCCACCGACGTTCTCCGGGGTCTTCGTGACCTGCCAGGGCGTCGGAGCCGTGGCCGGCGGCCTGACCGCAAGTCGCGCCGTACGGCGGCTCGGGGAGATCGCCACCTGCGTTCTCGGTCTGCTGACGCTGGCGGTTGCCACGATCGTCTGTGCCGTCGCGCCGACGATCGCCGTGGTGCTCGTGGGCGCCGCGATCTGCGGTGTCGGGCTGCCGTGGACGTTCGTGGCGCTGACGACGCTGATGCAGCGCAGGTCGCCGAGCCACCTGATCGGCCGGGTGTCGACCGCGGTCGAGGTGCTGATCTCGACGCCGCAGGCGATCTCGCTCGCACTCGGCAGCCTGCTCGTCAGCGTGCTCAGCTACCGCCAGATCTTCGCCGTCATCGCGACGGTGATCCTCCTCGGCGCCCTTCAGACCCTCCTCAGTCTCCGCGCCGACATCCGCCAGGACCTGAAGCCGAAGGTCCTCAATCCGGTCGAGTAGCGGCCAGAGGTTTAGTCGAGCGGTTTGGCCGGGGCCTCGGAGGCCATCGCGTCGGTGAGGATGTCGGCGGTGAGGGCGATCTGCCACGGGCGGGCGTGGTGGTCGCGGAGGAACGCCGTGACGACGTCGACGGTCAGGTCCTCGGGCGGGGACCAGGCGAGGCGGCGGATGGTGTCCGGGGCCAGCAGGTTCTCGGTCGGGAGGCGGTGCGCCTCGGCGATCTCGGCGACCGACGCACGGGCCGTCGAGAGCCGGGCGGCGGCATCGGGGTCCCGGTCGGCCCAGGCGCGGGCCGGCGGCGGGCCGTCGTACCTCGGGCCCTGTTTGGGCAGCTGGGACTCGGGCAGTTTGCGGGCGTGGTCGACCGCCTCCCACCAGGTCCGCATGTGCCGGTGCGCGCCGCGGCCCTTGAACGCGGTGAGCTTCTGCAGAGCCTCCCGCTCGGTCGGCATCGCCGACGCCGCCTCGACGATCGCCGCGTCCGGCAGGATCCGGCCGGGGGAGATGTCAGCGGCCTCCGCGATTTGGTCGCGGGCCTCCCAGAGCGCCCGGACGACGGCCAGGCTACGGCGGTTCCGCACCCGGTGCATTCCCGACGTACGGCGCCACGGGTCCGGCTTCGGCTCCCGCGGGGGAGCGTCCAGGATCGCGGTGAACTCCTGCTCGGCCCACTCCCACTTGCCCGCGTGGCGGAGCTCCTGCTCGATCGCGTTCCGCAGCTCGATCAGCATCTCGACGTCGAGCGCGGCGTACACCAGCCAGGGCGACGGCAGCGGCCGGGTGGACCAGTCGGCGGCGGAGTGCTCCTTGCGCATCCGGTAGCCGAGCACTTCGCTGACCAGCGACGCGAGCCCGACCTTCGGGTAGCCCAGCAGCCGGCCGGCCAGTTCGGTGTCGAAGACCTGGCGCGGCACCATCCCGACCTCGGCCAGGCAGGCCAGGTCCTGGTTGGCCGCGTGGATGATCCACTCGGTGTCGACGATCGCGTCGCCGAGCGCGGACAGGTCCCCGAACGGGATCGGGTCGACGAGGGCTGAGCCGGAGCCTTCGCGGCGCAACTGGACCAGGTACGCACGGTGCGAGTAGCGGTAGCCGGACGCGCGCTCGGCATCGACGGCGACCGGACCGGTACCGGCCTGGAACGCCTCGACCGTCTCGGTCAGTGCCGGGTCGCTGTCGATCACCTCGGACAACCCGTCCCTGAGCTCGAGCAGGGGCAGGTCAGCATCTTGGTTCGACGCGGCCGGGGCCTCCGGTGCGGATGGCTGCTCCTGGTTGGCTGGGCTCATCGGCCCCGCTGTCCACGCCGGGTCGGCATCGCGACCACCCCCGGCGGAACGGGCGGCAGACCGGCCGCCGTACACAGCACTTCACCCCAGGCCTCGGCGTGCCGGGTCACGTCGACCAGTCCGCCGGCGCCCGGCACCGGGCTCCAGGACGCGCGGATCTCGATCTCCGCGGTCGCGTCGTCGTCGGCCATCCCGCCGAAGCTCTCCGATACCACCCTGGTCACGGTACCGCTCGGTGCCAGGAAGTCGGCGCCGCGGTCCGCGAGCGCCTCCATCAGCCAGGTCCAGCCCACGCCGCCGAGCAGCGCGTCGGTCACCATCTCCGGTTCGACGGCGGCGCGCACGTATGCGACACAGCGGAAGGTCGACTGCCAGGCGTCGTTCCCCGCGGGATCGTAGAGGACGACCAGGCGGCCGGTGGCGACATCGTCACCGTCGACCGTCACGTCCGCGCTGACCGCCGCCGCATGCGGTGCGATCCGCTGCGGTGCGGGCATCTCCTCGACGAAAACCTCGGGCCGGAACCGGGCACCCCGTAACTGCGAGACTGCCTCGGCGAACTCCGCGGGTGGCGCGTCGACCTGCTTGCGGGCACCCATATCGGCAGCCTACGACTGATTACTCACCGACGCGTGCGACGACGCGCCGGTAGCTCTATGTATGGCCGCGCCTCCGGCACGGCGGGTCATGGGGCCCTTGGCTCCCGACCACCAGGTGGCTGTTGACGGAGGCGTGGGATCATCCCTGTGTGACGTTACCTCCCTCGCTGGACCGTTCCGCCTACCTGCTCGCCGCCCGGGGTGAGCGGCCGCCGCACACTCCGGTGTGGTTCATGCGCCAGGCCGGGCGTGCGCTGCCCGAGTACCGCGCGGCCCGGGAGGGCATCTCGATGCTCGAGTCGTGCATGCGGCCCGACCTCGTCGTCGAGTTAACGCTGCAGCCGGTCCGCCGTTACGGCGTCGACGCGGCGATCTTCTTCTCCGACATCGTGTTCCCGCTGCAGGCGGCCGGCTTCGACGTCGAGATCAAGCCGGGCGTCGGCCCGGTGGTCGCGGAGCCGATCCGGGACGCCGCCGGGGTGGCCAGGGTCCGTCCGGTGACGCCGTCCGACGTGTCCTTCACCACGGAGGCCGTGCGGCAGCTGGTGTCCGAGCTCGGCGGTACGCCGCTGATCGGGTTCGCGGGCGCTCCGTTCACGGTGGCGTCGTACCTGGTCGAGGGCGGGCCGAGCAAGGACTTCGCGAAGACCAAGGCGATGATGCACGGCGACCCTTCGTTGTGGCATGCGCTGGCCGACCGGCTCGCGGACGTCGCGATCGCGTTCCTGTCGGTCCAGGTGGAGGCCGGTGCGTCGGCGATCCAGCTGTTCGACTCGTGGGCGGGCGGGCTGTCGCCGCGGGACTACGAGCGGTTCGTGATGCCGCACTCGGCGAAGGTGTTCGACGCCTTGAAGCAGTACGACGTACCGCGGGTGCACTTCGGCGTGAACACCGGCGAGCTGCTCGGGCTGATGAGCGCGGCCGGCGCGGACGTGGTCGGGGTGGACTGGCGGGTGCCGCTGGACGAGGCGGTCCGGCGGCTCGGCACGCCGAAGCCGGTGCAGGGCAACCTCGACCCGGCGCTGCTGTTCGCCGGCTGGGAGGCGATCGAGCCGGAGGTCGACCGGATCCTCGCCGAAGGGGCGTCAGCTCCCGGGCACATCTTCAACCTCGGCCACGGGGTCCCGCCGAACGCGGATCCCGACGTGCTGCAGCGGATCACCAAATACGTGCAGTCAGCTCATGTACCTGCCTGACCACGAGGTGACGCTGGAGCCGCTGAGCGCCGAGCACGCCGACGCCGTGCTGGCCTTCGAGCTGGAGAACCGTGCGTACTTCGCCTCGTGGATCTGGGACCGCGGCGACGAGTACTTCGCGGACTTCGCGGCCCGGCACGCGGCGCTGCTCACCGAGCAGGAGGAAGGCGTCTGCCGCTTCCACCTGCTGGTCGACGGCGACGGCGCGGTGGTCGGACGGGTGAACCTGATCGACCTGGAGAACGGGTCGGCCGAGCTGGGCTACCGGATCGCCGAGAAGTGGGCGGGCAAAGGTCTCGCGACGGCCGCGGTGCGGGCGATCGTCCAGCTGGCTCCCGGCTACGGATTGACCTCGCTCCGGGCGGGGGCCTCGGACCGAAACCCGGCGTCGCAGGCGGTGCTCACCCGGGTGGGTTTCCGCCAGGTCGGCGTCTCGAGCACCGACCTCGGGCCGGGAAAGCAGTACGTATTGGAGGCGCTGTGAGCCGGGTTGTGGTGGTCGGCGGCGGGATCAGCGGACTGGCGGCGGCGCACGCGCTCGCGACCGGGCCGAATCCGCCGCAGGTCACGATCCTCGAAGGGTCGCCGCGACTCGGCGGCAAGCTGGCCGGCGACCAGATCGAGGGCGTGCCGGTCGACCTCGGCGCCGAGTCGGTGCTGGCCCGGCGGCCGGAGGCAGTCGACCTGATCCGGGCGGTCGGGCTCGATCTGGTGCACCCGGCGACCACCTCGGCCGGGCTGTGGGTGGGCGACCGGATCCGGGCGATTCCGCCGACCGTGATGGGCGTCCCGGTGGATCCGTCCGCGACCGCCGACGTACTCGGGGAGGCCGCCGCCGAGCAGGTCGCGCGCGAGTCGGAGCTGGCGCCGCCCGCGCTGACCGAGGACGTGGCGATCGGGCGGTTCGTGGCGGAACGGATGGGGTCCGCGGTCACCGAGAAGCTGGTCGATCCGCTGCTCGGCGGGGTGTACGCCGGGAAGGCCGAGGAGATCTCGCTGGCCGCCGCCGTACCCGACCTGTACGCGAAGCTCCGGACCGCGCCGAGCCTGCTCGCCGCCACCGCCGAACTGCGCGAGCTCGGGCAGAAGCGCGCCGGTCAGCCGGTGTTCGCGGGTGTTGCCGGCGGCATCAACCGGATCGTCACCGCGCTCGAGAAGGACCTGGTCGGCCGCGGCGTGCAGATCCGGACCAAGCTCGCCGTACGCCGGATCACCCGGACCGCCGGCGGGTTCGAGCTGGAGGCCGGGCCGGTGCCCGCGCCGACGTACCTGACCGCGGACGCGATCGTCGTCGCCGTACCCGCGACGCCCGCCGCGCGGATGCTCGCGGAGCTGGTGCCGGCGGCATCGACCGAGCTGGCGGCGATCGAGTACGCGAGCATGGCGATCGTCACGCTCGCCGTCCGGAAGGCCGACTGGCCCGCCGGGGCGACCGGTTCGGGCTTCCTGGTGCCGTCCGTCGAGGGCCGCACGATCAAGGCCGCGACGTACTCGCACGCCAAGTGGGCCTGGTCCGCGGAGGCCGGGGGAGACCTCGCGGTACTGCGGACCTCGGTCGGCCGGCTCGGCGAGGAGCACGTGCTGCAGCGCTCCGACGAGGAGCTGGTCCGGTTGGCGGTGGCCGATCTGTCGAAGGCGATCGGATTGCCCGACGTCGTCGGGTCGTTGGTGACCCGGTGGGGCGGTGGGCTTCCGCAGTACGCCGTGGGGCACCTGGACCGGGTCGACCGGGTGGAGGCGGCAGCGTCCGGCGTGCCGGGCCTGGCGCTCTGCGGGGCGGCGTACCGGGGTGTCGGGATCGCCGCGTGTGTGGCATCGGGTGGCAAGGCGGCCACCCGGGTGCGGGACCACCTGAACGCATTGGAGACAATGAAGTCGTGACTGGTAAGCCGAAGGCCCGTGAGCTGAACGATGTGATCCGCTACACCTTGTGGTCGGTGTTCAAGGTCGAGACGCCGCTGGGTGATGCGGACCGGGACGAGCTGACCGCGGAGCTGACCGACCTGGTCGGGAAGCTGGCCGCGGACGACGTGGTGATCCGCGGGATCTACGACGTCGAGGGCTTCCGGGCGGACGCCGACTTCATGATCTGGTGGCACGCGCCGACCTCGGACGCGCTGCAGGAGGCGTACCACGCGCTCCGCCGGTCGCGGCTGGGCCGGCACCTGGTCCCGGTCTGGACACAGTTCGCGCTGCACCGGCCGGCCGAGTTCAACAAGAGCCACATCCCGGCGTTCCTGGCCGACGAGGAGGCACGCCCGTACATCTGCGTGTACCCGTTCGTCCGATCCTACGAGTGGTACCTGCTGCCGGACGAGGAGCGCCGGTTCATGCTCGCCGAGCACGGCAAGATGGCGCGCACCTACCCCGACGTCCGGGCGAACACGGTGGCGTCGTTCGCGCTCGGCGACTACGAGTGGATCCTCGCCTTCGAGGCCGACGAGCTGCACCGGATGGTCGACCTGATGCGCGACCTGCGCGCGTCCACGGCCCGGCGGCACGTCCGCGAAGAGGTCCCGTTCTACACCGGCAAGCGGACCGAGATCGCCGACCTGATCGCGAACCTGGTCTGATGGGCAAGGCGTTCCCGGTGCTGTACGTCACCGACGTACGCCGGTCCGTCGAGTTCTACACCCTCCTCGGCTACGAGCCGACGTACCAGTTCCCGCTCGAGGGCGACCCGCACTACGTCGGCCTCGAGCGCGGCGACTCCTCGCTGGGGCTGTCCGACGCCAACTGGCCGGAGGCCCAGCTCGGCATCACCGTCGGTGCGGCGCCGCGCTTCGAGCTTTTCGTGTACGTCGACGACGTGGAAGCCGAGGTGGAGCGCTTCCGGGCGGCCGGCCACCCGGTCCTCCAGGAGCCGGCCACCATGCCGTGGGGCGAGCGCCAGGCCTACCTGGCCGACCCCGAGGGCAACCCGATCGCTCTCGCCACCCCCATCTGACCCGTCACGTCCGAAGATGTGAGGGTCAGAGGCCACGGTTCTTCGGACGTAAGCGTCAGGTACCGGGCTTTTGGAGGAGGTAGTCCTCGGCGCGCATCGACGTCGGGGGCCGGACGTCGGACGGGATCAGCTCGCGGAGGTCGCGCTCGGTGAGCTTGTCCGGGTCGCTGGCCGACAGCCGGGTCGCCTGGTTGGAGACGGCTTCCTCCAGCACGTTCCGGATGAACCGGCCGTTGCCGAAGCTGTGACCGCGCGGCGCCGGCGGGATCACGGTGCGGACCTTGTCGAGCACTTCCTCGCCGTAGATCATGCCCTTCTGGTGCGCCTGCAGCTCGAAGATCTGGACCAGTTGGTCGGTGTCGTACTCGCTGAACGACAGCAGCTTCGGGAACCGGGACTGCAGGCCGGTGTTCGACTCCATGAAGCGCTGCATCTCGCGGTGGTACCCGGCGACGATCACGATGCAGTCGTTGCGGTGGTCCTCCATCATCTTCAGGATCGTCGCGACCGCTTCCAGGCCGTAGTCGCCGGGCGTGTTCTCCGGCGTCAGGCTGTACGCCTCGTCGATGAACAGCACGCCGCCGAGCGCCTCGCGGAACTTGGCCGCGGTCATCGGTGCCGTCGAACCGACCGCGGCGCCGACCAGGTCGGAGCGGTCGACCTCGACCACGTGGCCCTTCTCCAGGACGCCGAGCTGGTGGTAGATCCGGCTGAGCAGCCGGGCGATCGTCGTCTTCGCCGTACCGGGCTTGCCGACGAAGACCATGTGCCGGGCCCGCTCGTGGCTGGGCAGGCCGAGCTCGCCGCGGCGCAGGTTCGTCTTCACCTCGGCGACCATCCGGCGGACGGCGTCCTTCACCGAGGCCAGGCCGATCAGCGAGTCGAGCTCGGCCAGCGGGTTGTCGGTCAGGTCGACCGGCTTCGGCGGCAACGGCTCGCCGTCGACGGTGCTGCCGGCCCGCTGCTTGTCCTCGGTGTCCTTGACGCTGCTCCACGCGGCCGCCAGGGAGTTGTCCTGCTCGGCCGCGGCGGCGGTCTCGAGGGAGTTCCAGCGCTCCCGGTCGAGCATCCGGAACAGCGTCGTCAGGTCGGGGATCTCGGGCTCCGGCCACGGCTGCTTGCTGAGTACGCCGGACAGGTGCACGCCGACCCGCGCGGCGGCGGCACCCCAGGACCGGGCGAGCGGTGACTGCCCGTTGCGGATCGCCCGCGACATCCACTGGTTGACGTGGCCGTGCCAGGTCTGCAGGTTGAACCTCGGGCGCAGGTCCTCGAGCGCCTTGTGGACGTCGATGGTGGCGTCGCCGAGGATGTTCGCCACGGACTGCGGGATGCCGTGCAGCCCGGCGGCCAGGATCAGCTCGGACATCACCTGGGCGAAGTCGCCGGCGTACTCGTCGGGGATCGCCATCAGCATCCGGGCGTGGGTGTCGCGGATCGAGTTCAGCGAGTACTTGAGCGCGGCGGTCGGGCCGGCCAGCTCGGGGAGCAGGGCCCGCTCGCCGGGCTTGAGCGCGTCGGTGCGCCAGTACTTCGCGATCTCGTCGTACTCGCCGGTGAGGTGCAGGTGGAAGGCCTCGCGGTCGGCCACCACCCGGTCGAACGCGGCGGCCAGGGCCTCGGCGCGAGCCGCCATCGGGGGAGCGTCGACGAACAGCCGGATCACGTCGCGGGACACCAGCAGCGCGTGCTTGCGACCGAGCTCGCGGAAGCCGCGGGCGCCGGCGATCGCCTGCAGGTGCCAGTCGGTGGGCGCCGCGTAGATCACGTGACCGTTGCCGCCGAGGCGGGAGGACGGCCGGTAGAAGTCGTGCGTGAGCTCGGTCGACAGGTCGGCGTACTCACCGTGCAGGACGGGGATCCACCCGGTCAGCAGCGGCGCCGCCTGGTGGGTGAACCAGACCGCGGCCGGCGTCCCCCTCACGAAGTCCGGGAACGCCTCCGGCCGCAACGGCCGCAACGCCTCCGGATCGTCCGCCCAAACCTTCAGCTGAGCCCGAACGCGTTCCGTCCACGCCGGCGGAACCTCCCACGGCTCTGCGGCCGAGAGCACATCCAGAACCCGCGGTGTACGGACCTCGTCAGCCACCAATTTCCTTCCCCAGGAACAACCAGCCGACCCAGTCTAGGGCCCCGGCGGGCGATCAGGCCGGTGCGAGGGTGAGGCTCACGCTGTTGATGCAGTAGCGGAGGTCGGTGGGGGTGCCGTAGCCCTCGCCCTCGAAGACGTGGCCGAGGTGGGAGCCGCAGTTGGCGCAGCGGACCTCGACGCGCTTCAGGCCGAGGTCGTGGTCCTCGATGTACTCGACCCGGTCCTCCGCCAGCGGGGCGAAGAAGGACGGCCAGCCGCAGTGCGAGTCGAACTTGGTCTCGCTGCGGAACAGCTCGGCGTCGCAGGCGCGGCACTTGTAGACGCCGACCGTCTTGGTGTCGGTGTACTCGCCGACGAACGGCCGCTCGGTGCCGGCCTGGCGCAGTACGTGGAACTCGGCGGGGGAGAGCTGCGCCTTCCACTCCGCATCGGACTTGTGGACCGTGTACTCCTTGGTGTCATCTGTCACCACACCAGTATCGGCCGCCCGGAGCCGAAAACCCCGCCCGGGCGACCGACGTAACACTCCGGTTAGCGCACCCAGGAGGGCAGCGGGGTCAGCTTCACCACCTGCGGGTCGTGGTCGGAGATCTGGTCCGGGAACTCCGCGTTCATGTGCACGACGTCGTACGCCGCCGTCGGCCGCAGGTTCTGCGACACCAGGATCTGGTCCAGGATCTGGCTGTTGCCCTCGAACACGTAGCTGTACCGCTCGGTCAGCGGCAGCGTCCGCGGCAGGTCGACCAGGGCGGTCTTGCCCGACCCGACCAGGATGTCCGCGGTCTGCGACCAGTCGAAGTCGTTCAGGTCACCGAGTACGACGATGTTCGCGCCCTTGTCCTTCGCCAGGATCTGGTCCACGAACCCGCGGACCACGGCGGCCTGCTGGTGCCGCTTCGGGGCGCTGGACTGCACCGGCGGCTGGAACCGGCCCCACAGCGGGTCGTCGCCGCCCTTGGAGCTGAAGTGGTTCACGACGACGAACACGGTCTGCCCGTGCCACTTGAACTCGCCGGCCAGCGGCACCCGGGTCGCGGCCCACGCCGGGTTCGCCGGGTCGACCCGCCCCGGCGACGCGCTCAGGTGCGGGCGTCCCGCGTGGTCGGTGACGATCGTGGTCGCGGTCGTCGAGCCGCCGCCGGGCGTGTCGACGAACTTCAGCGGTTTGTCGGTCCGGTACAGGAACGCGACCCGGATGTTGCCGCCCGGCTCGCCGCCCTCGGCGTTGTTCACCGGGTCGATCTGCTTCCAGGTGTACTTCGGTCCGCCCGCCTTGACGATCGCCGCGGCCAGCATGTTCAGCGTCTTGTCGGCGGCCGTCGTACCGGAGTTGACCGCGCCGTCGTTGTCCTGCACCTCCTCGAGCCCGAGGACGTCCGGCGACGCGAGGTTGTGGACGACGGCCTGCGCGAGCCCGTCGAACTTTGCGTCACCGTCGGACGGGTCCAGGTTCTCCACGTTGAACGTCGCCACCGACAGCTGCGTCGGCCCGGAGGCCCGCGTGACCTCACGCTTGACCCCGCCGTCGATCACGGTCGGCGTGGTGGTCGGCAGGAGCTTGTAGTTGCCGAACGAGTAGTCCAGGACACCTGCGACGGTACCGGCCAGCTTGTCGCCGGTCTTCGCGTCCGGGATCGGCGTCAGTACGTCGTCCAGCAGCACCCGCTCCGGGTTCGAGTCGGTCTTCTGCAGCAGGATCCCGCCGCGGACCGTGCGGACCCCGGACCCGGCCGGTACGACCGACAGCTCACGGAACGAGCTGGTCGGACCGGTGACCTCCGGCTGCTTGATGCCGATCCACATGCCCTCGAGCGACTCCCAGAAGTCGAGCCCGTCGTTGGCCGGGTCGAAAGCGGTGCTGGTCTTCTCGACGTCACCGGTCGAGTCGTCGTCGATCACCGTCGACGGCGGCACCCGCCCGCCCGGACCGACGATCGTCGGAGCCGGTACGGCGGCCGTACCGGTGACCGTGACGTCCGCGTTGGTCAGCTCGGTGGTGGTGAGGTTCGTCGTACCGCCGGCGCCGCCCGGGCGGAACTCGGCGACCGTGCCCTCGACGCTCAGCGCGTCGCCGACCGATACCGTCGGTGCCGAGCTGGTGAAGACGAAGATGCCCTCGCTGGTGGCCGGGTTGTCGTCCGGCTGGGTGTCCTGGAACCAGAACCCGTTGCCGCTCTTCGCGGTCACCACGCCGGTGACGTTGCTGACCCGCTTGCCCTCCAGCGGCGAGCGGTGGGCGGCGCCCTGGATGTCGTGGATCTTCGCGTCAACGGGCGGCTCGGCCGGGCCGCCGGTCAGCGTGCCCGGCGACGGGTCGCCCGCGACGAAGTCGGCGCTGTTGTTGTCGGTGTCCTGCTTCGGGTCCTTGCGCGCGGCCGAGGTGGTGTTCGACAGGCCCGGCGCGGGCGCGGTCTCGGAGTCGTTCGCCGTACCGAAGCCGACGTAGTCGCGGACCGCGGGGTCGGCGTGGCAGGCCGAGCCACAGGCGAGCGCGGTCTGGCTGGTGACCAGCGCGACCTTGCCGGCGCTCGCGGACATCGCGATCGTCCCGGTCACGTTCGGCGTCGGCATCGGCTGGCCGTTGGCGCCGCCGGCTTCCTGGACCAGGTACACGGCGCCCGGCGCGATGCTGCCGGTCAGCTTCGTGACCTGCCACGACGTACCGGCGGCGGAGGCGTACTGGATCGACCAGCCGCTCACGTCGACCGGGGCGGAGCTGTTGTTGGTCAGCTCAACGAAGTCGTTGGTGTACGGCGCACCGCTGTTGCCGCCACCGCCGTACACCTCGGTGATGAGCACGTCGGAGGAAGCGGCGTCGGCGGGCCGGGCGACCAGGGTCGCGGCGCCGGCCAAGGCGAGACTCGAGGCGACCACGAGAGCGCCGATGCGGCGTCGTGATCCGTTCAGGGCAGACATGGCCCGGATTCTCACATCGGTATGTGGTCCATCCAAGGCCCAATACGTGAACACCGGGTGCGGCGGTCAAACGCACGGGTGATCATTCGCCGGTCCTGCCCGCCCCAGTGGGACAGGACCGGCGAAACCTCGATCAGTTCACGGCTACCGCGGTCCACGCCGCGGCGACCGCGGCCTTCTCCGCGCTGCTCGCGCCGTACAGGTCGGTGGCCGCGTTCAGCGTCGCGGTCCGGGCCTGCGTGTACGTCGTACCGCTGGTCATGTACGTGGTCAGCGCGCGGAACCAGATCTTGCCGAGCTTGTCATGGCCGATGCCGGTGAGCGTCGAGCCGTCGCAGGTCGGCGAGTTGTGCGGCAGGCCGCCGATCGTCTTCGCGCCGGAGCCCTCGGCGAGCAGGTACGCGAAGTGGTTGGCGATACCCGACGAGTAGTGCACGTCGAGGTTGCCGACACTCGACGAGTAGCAGTCGGGGGAGTTGCCGTCCTTGCTCGGCTTGTCCATGAACCGCAGCGCCGGGCGGTCCTTCATGATCTTCTCGCCGATGTAGTAGTCGCCCGGGTCGGCCGGGTTGTTCGCGTAGAACTCGACCATCGTGCCGAGGATGTCGCTGGTGGCCTCGTTCAGACCGCCGGACTCACCGGAGTACGTGAGGTTCGCGGTGTGCTCGGTGACGCCGTGGGACATCTCGTGGCCGGCCACGTCGAGCGAGACCAGCGGGCCGGCCGCGACGTTGTCACCGTCGCCGTACGTCATCTGCTTGCCGTCCCAGAACGCGTTCACGTAGTTGGAGCCGTAGTGCACGCGGCTCGGGACACCCTTGCCGTCGCCGAAGATCCCGTTCCGGCCCTGCACGTTCTTGTAGTAGTCGTACGTCGTCTCCGCGCCGTAGTGCGCGTCGACGGCCGCCGACGTCCGGTCCGAGTTCGTGCCGTTGCCCCAGTGGTTGTCGGCGTCGATGAACTTGGTCGCCGCGACGCAGCCCAGCTGGAAGACCTGGCAGAGGACCGAGTCGGTCTTGTTGTTCGCGTCGCCGGTCCAGCCGCCGCCGCGGGTGGCGTCGGTCAGCGTGAAGCCGCCGGTCGCCGTACTCGTCTCGATCGGCACGGTCCCGGAGTACAGGCTCTTGCCGTCACCGGTGGCCGTCTCGATGTGCTGCTCGCTGATCAGCTTCGCGCCGGTCAAGGCGTCGACGGTGGTGGTGATGCGGCTCGGCGTACCGTCCTTCTGGGTGCCGACCGTGGTGACCAGGTACGCCAGCCGCGGCGCGCCCTTGCGGGCCTCGATCACCAGGCTGGGCTTGCCTTCGGACTTGACCCCGTTGGTCAGCGCCTTCGCGGTCGCGGTGGCGGCGCCGAGCTTCGGCGTACGGCTGATGTTCGCGGTTTTGGTGAGGGTCAGGCTGGCGCTCTTGAAGGCGCCGTCCTTGGTCTCGTGGACGACGACGTCGCCGCCGAGGACCGGGAGGCCGCCGATCGTGCGGTCCATCCGCACGTGGCTGCTGCCGTCCTTGTCGACGATCACGTCCTTGACCACGAACGCGTCGGCCGTCGTGGCCCGCAGCGCGGCCAGGTTGCCGCTGATCGCCTCCTTGGCCTTCGCGACGGCCACGGCGGGGCTGGGGAGAGGGGAAGCCGTCGGTGCACCGGTGGCAGTAGATGCGCTGGTCAGTCCGAGGGCGGTGGTGGTCGCCACTGCAGTCGCAGCGGCGAACAGGGCGGATCTGTTCATCCTCGCGCTCCTTGTCAGGTGTCCCGGAGGCCTCACGCCCCAGGAACGAGGTGCTGGAACGTTACCGCCCAGTCACCGAACGTGGCCAGGGGTTGGGAAAAGTTGCCGTTCCGTCGCGGATCCGGGTTTTGGTCGGTCCGGGGCGATAGCGTCTCGGCATGGCGAAGAGCACGGCGGTGATGCTCACCGTGGGGGAGCGTGAGGTCCGGGTTTCCAGCCCCGAGCGGGTTGTCTACGAGGCGACAGACTGGGCTCCGGAGGTTTCGAAGCTGCAGGTCTGCGAGTACTTCGTCGCGGTGGCGCCCGCGTTCATGCACGCCTCGGGGGACCGGCCGGTCGCGCTGGAGCGCTGGCCCGGTGGGTGGCGCGAGGGGATGACCTTGTCGGTCGACTCGATCGGCCGCCAGACCGGCGACGGGTTCTACTCGAAGCGGCTGCCGAAGGGCGCGCCGGACTGGCTGGAGACCTGCCGCGTGCTGACGCCGAACGGCCGCCCGATCGACGAGCTGTGCCTGTCCGAGCCGGCCGCCGCGGTCTGGGCAGCGCAGATGGGCACGCTGACCTTCCACCCGTGGGCAGTCCGCCGTACCGATCTCGACCGTCCTGACGAGCTGCGGATCGACCTCGACCCGCAGCCCGGGGCGACCTTTGCCGACGCCCGCCGGGTGGCCGGTGTTGCGCGGGAACTGCTGGACGAGCTGGGGCTCCGTGGGTACCCGAAGACCAGTGGCAACCGGGGGATCCACATCTACGTGCGGATCCGGCCCGAGTGGTCGTTCGACGAGGTCCGGCACGCCGCGATCGGCCTCGGCCGCGAGCTCGAGCACCGCGACGACGGCGTCACCACCGCCTGGTGGAAGGAGGAACGCGGCGAGGCGTCGATCTTCCTCGACTTCAACCAGAACCTCCGCGACCGGACGGTCGCCGGCGCCTGGTCGCTCCGGCCCCGGCCCGGTGCGCCGGTCAGTACGCCGATGTCCTGGGAGCGGCTCGCCGAGGTCGACGACCCGCGGGCGTTCAACCTGCACACGGTCCCGGAGTACCTCGCCGACGGGGACCCGTGGGCCGACATGGACGAGACGGCGTACGCGCTCGACCCGCTGCTGCGGTTGTGGGAGGAGCTGCCCGGCGGCGAGCTGAACTTCCCGCCGGACTACCCGAAGATGCCGGGCGAGCCGCCGCGGGTGCAGCCGAGCAAGAAGGTCGCCGAGCACTGGGACGAGCAGGGCAACCGCATCCCTGACATTCCGTAGCGCTGTCTCGTCGGGTGGGTATCGACACGCTCATTCGCTAGGAGACACCTGTTATGGACGCTCGTCTGGATCTGTTCACCAACCCCGTACTCGGCAAGTTCATCAAGCACCTCAACTCCGCGGCCCGGGTCGCGCTGGACGCCGGCGTTCCGCTCGCGACGCTCGAGCTGGTCGAGCTACGGGCCAGCCAGATCAACGGCTGCGCGTACTGCGTCGACATGCATTCGAAGGACCTCGCGCACCACGGCGAGACCGCCGTCCGGATCAACCTGGTCGCGGTCTGGCGCGAGGCAACCGTCTACACCGACGCGGAGCGCGCCGCCCTGGCGCTGACCGAGGCCGGCACCCGGATCGCCGACGCCGCCGGCGGAGTCCCCGACGACGTCTGGCAGAACGCGACCAAGTACTACGACGAGAACCAGTTGGCCGCCCTGGTGGCCGCCATCGCCGGCATCAACACCTGGAACCGCCTCAACGTCATCACCCAGCAACCAGCCGGCGACTACGTCCCCGGCCAATGGGGATAACCTGCCCCATCACCACCCACCCCCACCACGCCCACGTCCCACCCCCACACTCACGTCCGCGTCGCGCCCCCAGGCCCGTGTCGCGCCGCCACCCGTACGTCTGCGTCGCGCCCCCAGGCCCGTGTCGCGCCGCCACCCGTACGTCTGCGTCGCGCCCCCAGGCCCGTGTCGCGCCGCCACCCGTACGTCTGCGTCGCGCCCCGACGCCCGTGTCGCGCCGCCACCCGTACGTCCGCGTCGCGCCCCCACGCCCGCGTCGCGCCCCCACGCCCGCGTCGCGCCCCCACCCTCACGTCCGCGTCGCGTCGCCACGACCACACCCGCGTCCCCGCCCCGAGGTCCCGCCGCCCACGTTCCCACCCATGTCCCGCCCCCACGTGCGCCGCATTCTCGCGACGCCATTTGAGTGGTTAACCACTCAGGTGGTGCCTTTGCACCTCGCATGCAGCGGGTGAAGGCACCATCTCAGGGGTTAACCCCTGAAACGGGGCTCTCTTGACGCAGGTGTGGGCGTTGGTCGGACCGTGTGATGCCGGAGCCAGGTGGGCGAGGGGGTTTCGCCGGCGTGGGTGCCCGACGCGCGGGCGGGGTTCACCATGACGATCGCGGCTGTACGCCGAATCGTGGCGTTTGGCTGGTGTCCTCACCCGCGAGTCGTGGATCGGGGTCGCCGGCTACGGCGTGTCGTTCGCCGAATCCCACGACTCGACGAACAGCTCGCTGCGCCGTACGACTGATCGGTCGTAGTTGAGCGAGGTCGGGGGAATTCGGGTGGTCGGTTCAGGTGGACAGCATCGCTCTCGGCGGTTCCAACCCCTGGACGGTGCCGTCCGGCCGGCAGGCTCTCCAGGCGGAGAACATGCGCAAGTGGACAAGAAACGCATGCTCGGGCGACACGACTACGCCTCGGTCTGTGGCGACAGGTAGAGCGCCGGGGAGACGCTGTACGCGCGGGCGCGGTCACGCTCAGGTGCACTACCCGGCCGCCGGACATGTCCTGTCGGCATTGCACGCGGGCACGCCCCCGCGACGCCACCCCGGAAACACACCACCCAGCCATACATCAGTCACAAGAGCCTCAAACGGGCCGACGGCTGGGAGGGCGGTGTGGCCGCGGCCTGAAGGTGGGCCGGGCTGCGGAGGGTGGAGCAGGTGGTGGGTGGGGGCGCGGGCCGGGGAGCGGGTGGGGGCGCAGGCCCGCGGGGGTGGAGCGGGTGATGGGTGCGGGCGTGGGCCGCGGGGGGTGGAGCGGGTGATGGGTGCGGGCGTGGGGGGTGGAGCGGGTGGTGGGTGGCGGCGTGGGCCGCCGGGGGTGGAGCGGGTGGTGGGTGGGGGCTCAGATGGTGCGGAGGGCGCCGCCGTCGATCGGGATGATTGCGCCGGTCAGGTAGGAGGCGGCGGGGGAGAGGATGAAGGCGGCGACGCGGCCGAACTCGTCGGGGGTGCCGTAGCGGCGCAGTGGGATGGTCTTCTCGGAGGCGCGGCGGACGGCCTCCGGGTCGCCGGACTTGCCGTCCAGCTCCTTCAGGCGGGCGGTGGAGATCCGGCCGGGCATCAGGCCGTTCACCCGGATGCCGTTCGGACCGAGCTCGTCGGCGAGGGTCTTCGCGACCATCGCCAGCCCGGGGCGGAGACCGTTCGAGATCGCCAGCCCGTTGATCGGGGACTTCACCGACGACGACAGTACGAACGCGATCGACGTACCCTCCGCCCCGGCCCGTGCGACCGCCCGGGCGATCCGCAGCCCGCCGAGGAACACGCTGTCGAACGCGGCCCGCCAGTCCGCCTCGTCGGTGTCCAGCGCGGTCCCGGCCCGCGGGCCGCCGACGCTGATCAGCGCGCCGTGCAGCTCGCCCCACTTGGCGATCGCGGTGGCGGCCAGCCGCTCCGCACTCTCTGGATCGGCGTTGTCGACCGGGATGCCGACGACGTTCGCGCCCAGCTCCGCGGCGGCCCGGGTGATCGACTCCTCGTTCCGGCTGGAGATCACCAGCCGGGCGCCTTCGGCGGCAAGGGCCTTCGCGGTGGCGAAGCCGAGCCCGGCGCTGGCGCCGGTGACGATGTAGGTGCGATCGCGCAGTCCTAGGTCCACGACTCCATCCTGCCGCACCCCACGCGGGCGCGCACCTCGAACGTGGCCGATGGCAAAGACCTAGTACGCCGACCTGCGCAGCGGGGACTCGGCCGTCGTCAGGTGCCAGGCGGTGTTCACCAGGCCGAGATGCGAGAACGCCTGCGGGAAGTTCCCGAGCATCCGCCCGGAGCCGACGTCGTACTCCTCGGCGAGCAGCCCGACGTCGTTGCGGAGGGCAACCAGCTTCTCGTACAGGTCGCGGGCCTCGCCGACCCGGCCGACCATCGCGAGCGCGTCGGCCAGCCAGAACGAGCAGATCAGGAACGTGCCCTCGTCGCCGCTCAGCCCGTCGTCGGTGTGCTCGGTCAGGTACCGCCGGACGAACCCGTCGACGGTCAGTTCACGCTGCACCGCGTCCACCGTGCCGGCTACCCGCGGGTCGTCGGCCGGCAGGAACCCGACCTGCGGGATCAGCAGTACGGCGGCATCGAGCGCCTTGCTCCCGTACGCCTGCGTGAACGTGTTCCGGTCCGGGTCGTACGCCTGCTCGCAGACCGCCTTGTGGATCTCGTCCGCGCGCGCCCGCCACTCCTTGGCCGGCCCGCTCAGCCCGAACCGCTCGACCGCCCGCGCGGCCCGGTCGAACGCGACCCAGGCCATCACCTTCGAGTACGTGAAGTGCTGCCGCCCGCCGCGGACCTCCCAGATCCCTTCGTCGGGCTGGTTCCAGACCTCGTCCAGGTGCCGCATCAGGCCGCGCTGGACCTGCCAGGCCTCGTCGGTCGCGCCGATCTCGGCCTCCCGGGCCAGCGCGAGCACGTCCATCACCTCGCCGAACACGTCGATCTGCAACTGTTCGGCGGCCGCGTTCCCGATCCGCACCGGCGCCGCCCCGGCGAACCCGGGCAGCCAGCCGGCCTCGAACTCGGTGAGCCGGCGCTCCCCGGTCACGCCGTACATGATCTGCACGTCCTGCGGAGAGCCGGCGATCGCGCGCAGCAGCCAGTTCCGCCAGGCCTCGGCCTCGTCGGTGTACCCGGCGCGCAGCATCGCGGACAGCGTCATCGTTGCGTCGCGCAACCAGCAGTACCGGTAGTCCCAGTTCCGGGAGCCGCCGAGCGTCTCGGGCAACGAGGTGGTCGGGGGCCGCGACGATCCCGCCGGACGGCGCGTAGGTCAGCGCCTTCAGCGTCAGGATCGACCGCGTCACCTCCTCGCTGAGCTCGGTGGTGCTGGTACTGCGGCCGATCCAGTCCGTCCAGAAGTCCTCGGTCGGCTGCAGCGACGCGATCGCGTCGGTCGCCCGCGGGACCGGATGGTGCGACGGGTGCCAGGTCAGGACGAACCAGGCCCGGTCGCCCTTGCCGACCCGGAAATCGCCGTACGTCGTGAGATCGCGGCCGTACTGGTGGACGTCGGAGCGCAGCGAGACCGCGTCCGGTCCGGCGATCGCGTCGATCTGACCGTCGGAGCGGCGGACCCACGGAACCACGTGACCGTAGTCGAACCGCAGCTTCAGCTCGGACCGCATCTCGACGGACCCGTGGATGCCCTCGACGATCCGGACCACGTCCGGCGCCGCGTCCCGGGGCGGCATGAAGTCGATCACCCGCACCGTCCCGGTCGGGGTCGACCACTCGGTCTCCAGGACCAGCGTGTCGCCGCGGTAGTGCCGGCTGCTGACCGCGTCCGCGTCCCGGGGCGCGATCCGCCAGCGACCGTTGTCGTCGGTGCCGAGCAGCGCCGCGAAGCAGGCGGGGGAGTCGAACCGCGGGAAGCACAGCCAGTCGATCGAGCCCCGCTTCGACACCAGCGCGGCGGTCTGCAGGTCACCGATCAGCGCGTAGTCCTCGATCCGCCGCTCCGGCGTGGGCCGGCTGTTCGACGTCCTCGGCGTCTGCTGGTGGCTCGTCTCCGGATTCGGCCCCCGACTTGGCCCCCGACTTGTCACTGCGGCCTCCCGTTTTCGTGAAGTAGACGAGTCCACCGATCGCCAGCAGCGCGAAGAAGAACCACTGCAGTGCGTAGAAGAAGTGTGGACCGTCGTCGATCTCCGGGCCGGGGAACCCGCTGAAGGACGGGTCGTTGGCGGGGTCCTGCTTGGTGATCTGCAGGTAGCCGTCGTACAGGTTCAGCCCGAGGACCTTCGCGAAGTCGGGCCCGTTGATCAGCCGGGCCGTTCCGTTGTCCGGCGTACCGCCGGTGGTGCTGCCGCCGCGTTCGCTGCGCTGCAGGCGCCCGGTGACGGTCACCTGCCCACTCGGTACGGCGGGGACGTGCAGCGGCATCAGCTCCGAGCTCTGGCGGGCGATGAAGCCGCGGTCGATCAGCAGCGCCTTCCCGTCCGGCAGGACCAGCGGCGTGACGATCTCGAAACCGGGTCTGTCCTGGACGTTGCGGTACTTCAGGATCACCTGCTTCGAGGCGTCGTACCGCCCGGCGACGACCACGGTGCGCCAGGCGTGCTGATCGCCCACGACACCCGGCGGCCCCAGGATCTGGTCGATGGACGCGGGCTGGGCGGCCAGGTTGGTCCTGGTCACCGCGTTGCGTGCCTTGCGTTCGTCGAGACGGTGCAGCTGCCAGCGACCGAGCTCCACGCACACGACAGCCAGGAGCAGGACGCCCAGCGCGGCGGCGATCCAGCGGAGGTTCACGATACGACCCACGTCTCGAACTTAAGCCATCCCCTGAAATACCCGACGCCCGGCACGTACGCTGGGGGGATGACGGCGATCCGGGAAGCGGCACACAACGGCCTGGCGGACCGCTACGGCCGGGTCGCGACGGACCTCCGGGTCTCGCTCACGGACCGCTGCAACCTGCGCTGCACGTACTGCATGCCGGAGGAAGGCCTGGACTGGCTCGGCAAGCCCGAGCTGCTCACCGACGACGAGGTCGTGCGCCTGGTCTCGGTGGCCGTCACCCAGCTCGGGGTGCACGAGATCCGCTTCACCGGCGGCGAGCCGTTGCTGCGCCGCGGGCTGGTCGGCATCGTCGCCCGTACGGCGGAACTCGCGCCGCGCCCCGAGATCTCGCTGACCACCAACGGGATCGGGCTCGCCCGGCAGGCGCAGGCGCTGAAGGACGCCGGTCTGGACCGGGTGAACGTGAGCCTCGACACGGTGAACGCGGACACGTTCCAGCAGCTCGCCCGCCGGGACCGGCTCAAGGACGTGATCGCCGGGCTCGAGGCCGCGCACGACGCGGGCTTGACGCCGGTGAAGGTGAACGCGGTCCTGATGCGCGGCGTGAACGACACGGACGCGCCGCAGTTGCTGGAGTTCTGCCTCGCCCGTGGATACGAACTGCGGTTCATCGAGCAGATGCCGCTGGACGCCCAGCACGGCTGGGACCGGGCGACGATGGTCACCGCCGACGACATCCTCGGCATGCTCACCGACCGGTTCCACCTGACCCCGGACGACGCGTCGAAGCGCGGCAGCGCGCCGGCCGAGTCGTTCCTGGTCGACGGTGGGCCGCGGACGGTCGGCATCATCGCGTCGGTGACGCGGCCGTTCTGCGGGGACTGCGACCGGGTCCGGCTGACCGCCGACGGTCAGATCCGCGACTGCCTGTTCGCGCGCACCGAGTCCGATCTGCGGTCCGCGCTGCGGTCCGGCGCCGACGACGCGGAACTGGCGGACCGCTGGCGGCGCGCGCTGCTCAGCAAACTTCCGGGCCACGGCATCAACGACCCGAGCTTCCTGCAGCCGTCCCGCCCGATGTCCGCCATCGGCGGTTGATCCGGGCTAATCCGGAAATGTGATTTTTCGGTATCTCCCGGGCGTGTGCGCTCGACATTCACCTAGGGCGTGCCCGGTAATTCCCCGCCTACTGCGGGGCACTCGGGACGCCCTAGGTGAATGGTTCGACCTCGCGCAGGAATGACCGGCGGTCCAGGAAGTCGGACAGGCCGGCCTTGTGTTCGTCGCAGGCGAGCCAGGTCTTCCGCCGGTCCGGTGTGTGGATCTTCGGGTTGTTCCAGCGCAACGCCCAGGTGGCGGCGTTGCCGCAGCCCCTGGCGGAGCAGGTGGTCGATGCAGCTTCTTCAGTCACATTCCCGGCATTCCTGAGGTCTCAATAATCAATAGTGGCAAAAATGAAGCGACGTCGGACAGCCACGGGGGGAGCCGTCCGACGCCGCATCAAGTCCCTGAATTCCACTGCTGAACTTCAGAGCACGCGGGAGATTCTGACACGAATCAGTCCAAGTTTTCCAGTCCCGGCCCAGATCACTTTTCGGTGTCGGTCCGGCGGTCCTGAATCGGCTCGTCGCCGGCCGGTACGACGGTCGTCCGGCCGTCCCCGATCGCGGTCCGGCCGGGGGCGATGAACGGGCTCGCGCCGTCCTGGGTCGCGGACCGATGGGCGTTCGCCAGCACGACCGCGAAGTACGGCAGCGCGATCGCGCCGACCACGAACGCCCAGCGCCACGGCGACGGGGTGACGACAGCGAGGACGAAGCAGACCACCCGGATCGACATCATCCAGGCGTACCGCACGATCCGGCTGTCCAGATCCTCCGACCGGCCCGGCTGCGCACTGGTCACCGAGATGACCGCCGCGCCGCTCCGCTCATGGCGTCTCGACATCTATCCTCCTCACCAGGAACAACGGTACGCCGCGCTGCCTCCGCAGTGGAGGCCGGGCGCAGCCAGTCTGGAGAGAGGTATGTCATGACCGATCGCACGTACCGCGTGACAGAGATCGTCGGCACCTCGAAAGAGGGCATCAACCAGGCGATCACCAACGGCATCAGCCGGGCCGGGGAGACCCTGCGGCACCTCGACTGGTTCGAGGTGACAGAGATCCGCGGCCACGTCGTCGACAACGAGATCGACCATTACCAGGTGGGTATGAAGGTCGGCTTCCGGCTCGAAGACTCCTGAGGCCCGGACCTCGGTCGCGGTGAGATAGCGTTCCTCCGATCGACGACGTGAGGAGGGCTTGTGGGCAGGTCTGTGCTGGTGACCGGAGGCAACCGGGGTATCGGTCTGGCGATCGCTACCGCGTTCAAGGAGGCCGGTGACCAGGTCGCCGTCACCTACAACTCGAGCCCGCCTCCGGACGGCTTCCTCGGGGTGAAGTGCGACATCACCGACCAGGCGCAGGTCGACGCCGCGTTCGACACGATCGCGGAGCAGCAGGGCCCGGTCGAGGTGCTGGTCGCGAACGCCGGCATCACCCGCGACACGCTCCTGCTGCGGATGTCCGACGACGACTGGGACCAGGTCCTGCAGACCAACCTGACCGGCTCGTTCCGGGTCGCCCGCCGGGCCGCGAAGGGCATGCTGCGGCTGCGCAGGGGCCGGATCGTGTTCATCTCCTCGGTGGTCGGCCTGCTCGGCTCGCCCGGCCAGGTGAACTACGCGGCCAGCAAGTCCGGCCTGATCGGGATGGCCCGGTCGATCGCCCGCGAGCTGGGCAGCCGCGGCATCACCGCGAACGTGGTCGCGCCCGGGTTCGTCGAGACCGACATGACCGCCGTACTGCCGGAAGAGACCCAGAAGCAGTACCTCAGCCAGATCCCGCTCGGCCGGTTCGGGCTGACCGAGGAGGTCGCGAACGCGGTCCGCTGGCTGTCGTCCGACGAGGCCGGCTACATCACCGGTGCGGTGATCCCGGTCGACGGCGGCATCGGCATGGGCAACTGATGGGCATCCTCGACGGCAAGCGGATCCTGGTCGCCGGAGTCACCCTCGACTCGTCGATCGGCTTCGCCACGGCCAAGGTGGCGCAGGAACAGGGCGCCACCGTGCTGATCTCGAACTTCGGCCGCGCGCTGAGCATCACCAGGCGGATCGCGAAGCGGCTCCCGGTCGAGCCGCCGGTGCTGGAGCTCGACGTCACGAACGCCGAGCACCTGGCGGCGCTGCCGGACGCGGTCCGGGAGCACGTCGACGGTCTGGACGGCGTCGTGCACTCGATCGCGTACGGGAACCCGGAGACGATCCTCGGCGGCAAGTTCCTGGACGGCCCGTGGGAGGACGTGGCGCAGGCCGTCCACGTCTCGGCGTACAGCCTGAAGGCGCTCGCGGTCGCCTGCGCGCCGTTGATGAGCCGCGGCAGCAGTGTGGTCGGGCTGACCTTCGACGCGACCGTGGCCTGGCCCGGGTACGACTGGATGGGGGTCGCGAAGGCGGCGCTCGAGTCGACCAGCCGGTACCTCGCGCGTGACCTCGGTGCGCAGGGGATCCGCTGCAACCTGGTGTCGGCCGGCCCCCTGAAGACGCTGGCCGCGAAGGCGATCCCGGGCTTCGAGAAGTTCGAGGAGCCGTGGCTGGACCGTGCTCCGCTGGGCTGGGACCCGTCCGACCTGGAGCCGACCGGGCGCACCATCGTCGGGCTGCTCAGCGACTTCTTCCCGTCGACGACCGGCGAGATCATCCATGTCGACGGCGGTTACCACGCGATGGGAGCGTAGTGGCAACTTCTCTGGTCGAGCTTCGCGTCCTGGACGGCGCGAACCTCTACTTCAGCCGAGCGGCGGTCAAGCTGACGCTCGACGTGTCGGCGCTCGTCGACGCACCTGCGCCGGCCGCGAAGGCGTACGCGCAGGCGATCGGCCTCGGCGCCACCCGTCCGGGCCGGATCGGCTCCGGGTTCCGGCAGCGGTTCGCGATCCGCGTCGTCGGTCACGTCGTACGGCGGATCGCGCGCACGGCCGGGATCGGCCGGATCGGTGTCCGGGTGCGGCCGGAGTCCGACGTACGGCGGCTCGTGGTGGCGTTCCCCTGGGCGCACGAGGGCCGGGCGCGGGCGCTCGGCGCGGCGATCGTCGAGGTGCTGGACGCCTTCGGTCCTGATGACACCGGCGACCTGGCGGAGCTGATCGCGTCCGTCGGTGAGCGGGTCCGGGACGAGCCGCCGGGCAACCCGCCTCCGACGCTGCGGCCGAAGGTGCCGGTGGTCGCGGTGACCGGGACGAACGGCAAGACCACGACGTCCCGGATGATCGCGCACATCGGCCGGGCCGCCGACCTGCACGTCGGCTGGTGCAGCACCGACGGCGTGTACTTCGACGGCGAACTGATCAAGTACGGCGACTTCTCCGGCCCGAGCGGCGCGGCCCAGGTGCTGTCCCAGCCGGGGATCCAGCTCGCCGTGGTCGAGACCGCGCGCGGCGGGATCCTGCGCCGCGGCGTCGGCGTCGCGTACAACGACGTGTCGGTGGTCACCAATGTCACGTCGGACCACCTCGGGCTGGGCGGTATCGACACCGTCGACCAGCTCGCCGAGGTGAAGGCGGTGATCACGCAGATCACCCGGCCGCGCGGCTGGTGCGTGGTCAACGGCGACGACCCGCGGACGTTCGCGATGCGGCTCGGTTCGCCGGCGAAGTGCTGGGTGTTCTCCCGGGACGCGGACTCGCCGTCGATCCGGGCCGTGCTCGACGAGGGCGGCCGGGCGACCACCGTGCTCGACGGTTTCGTCACGGTGCTGGACAACGCCCGCGACCCGGAGCCGCTGCTCAAGGTGGCCGACGTACCGATGACGCTGTCCGGGCTGTCGCACTACAACGTGGAGAACACGCTGGCCGCGGCGTCGGCGGCGCTCGGGCTCGGGCTGCCGCGGGCGGCCGTGATCGAGGGGCTGAGCACGTTCGCGCCGAACGAGAACAACCCCGGCAGGATGAACCTGTACTCGCTGCGCGACTTCACCGTGGTGATCGACCTCGCGCACAACGAGGCCGGGCTGGAGGCGCTGATCGAGATCATGAACGGCGTCAAACCCGAGGGCGGCCGGCTGCTGCTGGCGCTCGGGTCGCCGGGGGACCGGGCCGACGACATGGTCGCGGCGCTCGGCGCGATGGGCGCCCGGGCCGCCGACCGGGTCGCGATCGGCCACAAGAGCGACTACCTGCGCGGACGGCCGCCGGCGGAGCTCGAGGCGGTGTTCCGGGCCGGGGCCGCGTCGGTCGGCGTGGACGACGTACCGGCGTTCCCGACCGAGCTGGCGGCGGCGCAGGCGCTGGTCGCGGAGGCACAGGCGGGCGATGTGGTGGCGGTCATGTCTCTGCAGGATCGGGCGAGTCTTGACGCCTGGTTGCGGTCCCAGGGAGCTACTGTCGACACACCGGAGATCTTGAAGAGCAAGGTCGAGAGAGCCCAGCACTAGCCCCGACGGTCCGCCCGCTCGGGGTGGGAACGGGGTTGTGATGCGCTACCTGTGGTCGATCCCGGCCGCGGTGGTCGCCTGGTTTGTGGGCGGCTTCTCCGCGACGTACCTGAAGGGACTCCCGGAGGGTACGACGTACTTCGTACCGCCACGGGTCGACCTGCTGGTGCTCGGCGGGTTCGCGGGCGGGGTGCTCGCGGGGCTGCTGATCGGGCGGATCCGGATCGCCGTACCGGTGGTACTGGTCGTTGCCGCGGGCATGTGGTGGGCGACCGGGACCTCGTTCGGCGAGCTCCGCCTGCTGATCACGTTGCTGGTGGCAACCGCCGTCGGCGGGTTCTTCGGCGCGATCGGCGCCAGGAGTTCGGTGGTCGCGGCGTTCGCGCTGGCGCTGCCGATCGCCTGGACCGCGATGCGTCCGGCCGAGCAGCTGACCGACTGGCGCTGGCTGTGGCAGCTGAACGGCGCGCTGGTCGGCGCGGGACTCGCGCTGCTGCTCTACATCGCCTGCTGGAAGCGCGGCTGGCGGTCGGTCGGCGCGTGGATCCCGCTGACCGGGTTCTATCTGGTGTGCTTCGCGGTCGTCGAGTCGGTCCGGCTGATCAGCACGTCGTCCGGGAAGCCGATGGACGCGGTCGGCAACGCGTCGACCGAGGCGTTCTTCCAGTCGTTCGCGCCGCTGCTGCGTGAGTACTGGCCGTGGCTGGTGGTCGGCGTACTGCTGGCGATCCCGATGGTCACGCTCAAACTGCGCGCGCTGCCGCCGGCGCCACCTCCCGCCGACCCGTACGCCGACAGGTCGAACGACGCCGTACTGTCCGACGACCTGGACTGGATCGACCGCGACGAGCCCCGCCGCCGGCTGCTGGCGCGACGGGATCCCGTCAGCTGACGGTCTCCTCCGTGATCTCTTCGTCAGGTTGGACGAAGTCCGGGTCGCCGCCCTCGTCGCCGGAGCGGGCGCCCGCCTGGGCCAGGTGGGAGACCGACTCGAGTTCGGCCAGGACCTGCTGGTGCTGGTCGACGCAGAGGACGACGAGGTCGCCCGGGTTCGACAGGTCGAGCGCGTAGCGGACGGCGTCGAGTTCGTCGAGTACGACGTCGACCCGCCGGCAGCGGGCGCCGTCCTCCATCGCGGCCCGGACTCCTGCCGTGACCAGGTTCGCCGCCTCGCCGCGCTTGCGGCCGCGCAGCCGTGCGTCCTCGCGGGACACGACCGCGTCGAAGTGCTGCGCCGCGACCTCGCCGAGCTCGCGGATGTCGTCGTCGCGCCGGTCGCCCGCGGTCGCGATCACACCGATCCGGGATGGCCGGCCGAGCTCTGACGACGCGTTCAGGCTCTCGCCGAGCCGGTCGACGAAGTCGCCGAGCATCCGCATCGCCGGGGCGTTGTGGCAGTAGTCGACGATCACGGTGCGGCCGTCGACGTCGATCTCGTTCAGCCGGCCGGGGGACAGGTAGTACGACGTGCTGAAGGTCCGCAGGCCCTGCCGGATGTCGTGCAGCGGCGCACCGGCCGCGAACGCCGCCGCGGCCGCCGCCATCGCGTTCTGCACGTTCATCATCGCCCGCCCGCCGAACGTTGCCGGCAGCAAGTGTGTCCAGGCGAGCTGCATCGACCGGCGGCCGTGTTTCACCACGATCATGTCGCCGAGCTCCGACCGCTCCAGCACCACGGCCCGCCCGCCGCGCCGGCAGTGTCCCTCGATGTAGTCCCGGACCTCGCTGCCCGGCTCGGACATGCTGAACCAGACGACCTGCCCCGAGCACTTCCGGCGCATCTTCCGGACCAGCGGGTCGTCGGCGTTCAGGACGGCGTACCCGGTCCGTGGCACCGCCTCGACCAGCACCGACTTCACGTCGGCGAGCTGTTCCAGGGTGTCGATGCCGCGCAGACCGAGGTGGTCGGGCTGCACGTTCAGCACGACGGCCACGTCGTTGCGCTCGTACCCGAGTCCCTCGCGCAGGATCCCGCCGCGGGCCACCTCGAACACGGCGAAGTCGACCCGCGGGTTCTGCAGCACCATCCGCGCGGACTTCGGGCCGGACGCGTCCTGCCGGATCACCAGCCGCTCGTCGATCACGATGCCGTCCGTCGACGTCATCCCGACCTTCCGGCCGAGACCCTTGAAGACGTGGCTGATCATCCGCGACGTGGTGGTCTTGCCGTTGGTCCCGGTCACGGCGACGATCGGGATCCGGCTGGTCGCGCCCGGCGGGAACAGCATGTCCACGACCGGCTTCGCGATGTACTGCGGCTCGCCGATCGTCGGGTTGGTGTGCATCCGGAACCCGGGCGCCGCGTTCACCTCGCAGATCGCGCCGCCGGTCTCGCGCACCGGCTGGGTGATGTCCGGGCAGATGAAGTCGATGCCGGCGATGTCCAGCCCGATCATCCGGGCCGCCTCCTCGGCGATCTCGACGTTCTCCGGGTGCGCCTCCCAGGTCCGGTCGATCGAGATCCCGCCGGTGGACATGTTGCCGGTGAGCGTCAGCTTCACCATCACGTCCTCGGGCGGTACGTCGTCCAGCTCGAAGCCCTGGTCGCGGACCAGTTGCCGGGCCGCCGCGTTGATCGTGATCCGGGTGAGGATCTTCTCGTGCCCGACCCCGCGCCGCGGATCGGCGTTGGTGATGTCAACGAGTTCGGCCACCGTGTGCACGCCGTCGCCGACCACGTGCGCGGGCACCCGCTCGGCGATCGCCTCCATCCGGCCGTTGATGATCAGGCACCGGTAGTCCTTGCCGGTGACGAAGTTCTCCACGATCACGAACCCGCGCCGGGACTGCTCGGCCGCGATCGGGAACGCGTCGCGGAGTGCGTCGGCGTCCGGCAGGTTCAGGCAGACACCGCGCCCGTGGTTGCCGTCCAGCGGCTTGCACACCACCGGATACCCGATCTTGTGCGCGACCGAGACCGCTTCCTCGACCGTGCGGACCGACTCCGAGCGCGGCACCGGCAGGCCGGCGGACGCGAGCAGCCGGGTGGTCAGGTCCTTGTCGCTCGCGACGTCGACCGCGATCGATCCGGTCTCGGACGTCATCGTGGCCCGGATCCGCTTCGCGTGCACGCCCTGCCCGAGCTGCACCAGGCTGGCCTTGTTCAGCCGGATCCACGGGATGTCCCGGGACACCGCCTCGTCCACGATCGCCTGCGTGGACGGGCCGAACGCGGTCCGCTCGGCCTGCTTGATGAACTTCTCGAGCTCCTGCGTGAAGTCGAACGCCGGGTCCGGCTCGACCAGGTTGTTCACGAACCGTACGGCGAGTTCGCCCGCGGCCAGCCCGACCGCCTCGTCGGCGTACGCGTAGGTGATGTTGTAGACGCCCGGCGAACCCTTCACCTGCCGCGTCTTGCCGCGCCGCATGTCGTGGCCGGCCTCCTGCTGCAACTGGAGCGCGACGTGTTCGGAGATGTGCCCGAGCCAGGTGCCTTCGTCCAGCCGCTCGATGAAGCCGCCGCGGCGGCCGCGCGAGCAGTGGTGCTGGTCGAGCCGGGGCAGGTCCGCGAGCAGCCGCTCGGTGAAGCCGGGGATCGTGTTCGACGGGAACTT
The DNA here is from genome assembly GCF_017876295.1 of Kribbella aluminosa. NCBI lineage: Bacteria > Bacillati > Actinomycetota > Actinomycetes > Propionibacteriales > Kribbellaceae > Kribbella > Kribbella aluminosa. Next base: position 4,365,370 of record NZ_JAGINT010000002.1, read on the forward strand.
CTCCAGCGAACCGAGGTCGACGACCAGGTGGATCGCGGGCTCGTAGCTCCAGATGTTCGGGCCGCGGTAGACGCGGGTCTCGATGATCTTCAGGTCAGGAGACGGTGTTGCATCGGTCATTGGGCGTCACTGTTCTGGTTGCGTGCGGTCGGGGAGCTCAGAGGTTTGCTGCGAGTCGGCGCCGGCCTTGATCGGCTCGGTCGCCTCCGGTCTGGACTCCCCGGCCCCGATCGTTGTGGCCGCCTTGGTACGGCGTCCCGCCCGCCGCTTGCGTTCCGCGTAGTACCGCGGGGACACGCCCTCCGCGGCGATCTCCTTCGCGAGCTTGCGCAGGTCCGCCTCGGCCGCCGCCATCTCGGCGATCTCCTCGGCCGGCGGCTGCGGCCCGTACGACAGCAGCACCCGGTTCTGCAGGTCGAACGTCGCGGTCGCGGGCAGTACGTGCAGGACGACGCCGGACGCGAGGATCGGCTCGGAGCGCTTCGCGTTGGGCGCGTTCGAGGTGATCCGGGTGCCGTCGAAGATCGTCACCGCGCCGCGGCCGACGACCTCCAGGTGGCTGCCGCGGACGACCGCCGCGGTGTCCTCGTCGACGCCGATCCCGAGCAGGCCGGGGGACTGCGCGACCAGCGAGAGCAGCCGGCCGTACCGGTTCCGCTGGGCGAAGTGCTGGTCGACGATCGCGCCCTGCACCAGGCCGAGACCGCCCGCCAGCTGGCTCATCCGCTGCCGCGGGGTGGCGCCGGACCGCCCGAACGCGATCATGTGCTCCGCGAGGATGCTCGCGCCGGCCGACGTACCGCCGACGGCCGCCCCACGCGCGTGCGCGGCCGTCACCGCGCGGCCGAACGCCGTACCGGTGACGACGCCCGCGAGCTTGAGCTGGTTGCCGCCGGTCATGAAGATCCCGGTGGCGTCGTTCAGCGGCGCGATGAAGGCCGGGTCGTCGGCGTCCTCCCGGTTCTCCGGGCGGACGCCGACCACGCTCTCGGCCCCCAGGGCGGCGAAGAGCGCGCGGTACACGTCGATGACGTCGGGCCCGAGCGCGGACGCCGTCGGCACCACGACGATCCGCGCCTTCGACCCACCGGCCGCCTCGACGAACTCCTGCAGCACCGTCCGCTTCTTCAGCTTGTCCTCGGCACCACCAATAGCAAACAGGGCTCCCGGCCCACCCTGCAGTTCAGACATAACCGGAATGGTAGGTGCTCACCCCCGCCCACCCCCAACTTTGGGAAGCCACCGACCATTCCGCGCGCCCTTCCGTGGTTGGTGGCTTCTCAAAGTCGGGGATGTGGGGCGTACGGAGCCTCAGTGGGTGAACGTGTACCAGTTCAGGTTGACGTAGTCGGCGGGTTGGCCGCTGGTGAAGGTCAGGTAGATGTCGTGGGTGCCGGTGGTCGTGGAGATGTTGGCGGGGACGGTTCGCCAGGACTGCCAGCCGCCGGTGTTCGCGATCGCGAAGCTGCCGATCGGGGGGTTGGACCTGCTGTCCAGGCGTACTTCGACCAGGCCGCTGACCCCGGCTGCGGCGCCGGACGCGACGCGGGCGACGAACTGTGTTGCCGGCGTGCTGCCGAAGTCGATGCCGCGGTACAGGGCCCAGTCGCCGTTGCCGATCTGCATCAGGTTCTGGCCGCCGCCGGTGTCGGTCGTGGTCTCCAGGCCCATGCCCGACTGCTGGCTGTACGCCTCCGCCTGCAGGGTGCTGTACGCCGACGAGCTCGGCGGGGGAGTCGTACCGCCGCCCTTCGTCGAGACCGCGACGTAGTCGACGACCATCGGCTTGTCCGGGACCGTCGACGCGCGCGGCGTCGGGCCGTTCAGCGCGTCCGGGAACGCGCCGCCGATCGCGAGGTTCAGCAGCACGAAGTACCCCGCGTGCGACGTCATGTTCGACCAGGTGTCCGCCGGGAACTGGCTCTTGCTGAGTGAGTGGAACTGCTGCCCGTCGACGTACCACCTGAGCTGGTTCGGTGTGACGGACGTGTCCCACTCGAAGCGGTACGTGTGGAACGCGGACTGGCAGGCCGATCCGGGACACGCGCGGTTCGCGCCGAGGCCGGTGGTCTCGTTGCAGGGGCCGCCCGGGTTCACGCCGCAGTGCAGCACGCCCCAGACCGAGTCGATCCCGTTGACGTTCTCCATGATGTCGAACTCGCCGATGCCCGGCCAGTTCCAGTAGTTCCCGCGGTACGGCGAGCCGAGCGCCCAGAACGCCGGCCAGTACCCGAGCGCGGCGTCACCGGTGACGTTCGGCATCTGGATCCGGCTCTCGATCGCCAGCACCCCTCCGGCCGGCGGCTTGAAGTTCGCGCGCTGGGACTCGATCCGGGCCGACGTCCAGTTGCCGGCCGCGTCCCGGCGCGGGGTGATCTTGAGGTTGCCGGCGCCGTCGAGGGAGAGGTTGTCCGGGCTGTTCGTGTAGTTCTGGATCTCGCCGGTACCCCAGTTCCCGGGGCCGCCCGGGTAGCCGTGGCCGGTGTCGACGATCCAGTTCGTGCTCGACGGCAGGCTGCCGCTCGGGCCGTCGAAGTCGTCGCTCCACACCGTCGACCAGCCGGCCGGCGGCGGTGGCACGTTGGCCTCGGCGACGACGCGGGTCGAGGCGACGGCGAGGAGCGGGATGATCAGGGCGAGTGCGAGGGGGCGGATCCGCATGTCGACCTCCAGGGGCGGTGGATGAGGTCAATGGGAGCGCTCTCACGTCCTGGTGTCAACAGCTCGTCACAGCTGCGTGCGGTAGACCGTCGTACTGCGCCGGACCGACATGCCGAGGCGCTGGTACATCGCGAGTGCGCCGGTGCCGGAGTGCGTCCAGAGCGTCAGCGTCCGCCGCCCCCGCCGCCCGGCCTCCTGCGCGGCGACGGTCAGCAGGGTGCGGGCGATGCCGCGGCCGCGGAAGTCCTTCCGTACGGCGACCTGGTCGACGTACCCGTCGGGGGAGTCCGGGAGCTCCAGCCCGATCACGACCCCGACGATCTCGGATCCGGCGAGTGCGACCGGCGACAGCGCGGGGTCGAAGCTCGGCCGCTCGATACTCGTCCCGGCCCACTCCTCGTACCCGTGCCGGCGCGGCTGCCACTCGTCGAACGCGTCCTGCACGACCTGGTGCGCCACCGGCTCGTCACCCGGCGCGAACGGCCGTACCGTCACCCCGTCCGGCACCGTCGGCGCCTCGCCGTCGACCGGCCGTTCGAGCAACCAGTTGGTCGCGAGTACGTCGTACCCGCGCGACCGGAGCAACGCCGAACCGGCCTCGTCCGCGTCGTCGACCGTCTGTGCGAGCCAGTCGCTCTCGTGCTCACGGGCCCGCGCCTCCGCCCAGTCGAGCAGTTCGGTGCCCAGGCCGCGTCCGGCGTACGACGGATGCACGTCGATCTGTGAGCGCCGCCCGCCGTGCACCCACGCCCAGGCGATGACGTCACCGCTCGGCGTTTCGACGACACGCGTGTCGAGGTCGAGCGTGATCAGCGGACGCTGGAGGTCAGCGGCGACAGCGTCCGCCGCCGACTCCACCTGCCCGTGCCACGCCTGCTCGTTGGCGGCAATGATCGCGTGGATCGCCGGTGCGTCCTCGAGGGTCGCGGGGCGGCTCTGGAATTCCATGGGTTGAGGCTAGGGCGTGTCTCTTAGGCCGGGTTGTCGGCGTCGGCGGTCTCGACTTCCTCACGGGTGATGCCGAGGAGGTAAAGGATCGTGTCCAGGTACGGGACGCTGAGGTGGGTGTCGGCGGCGGCCCGGACCACGGGCTTGGCGTTGAACGCGACGCCGAGGCCGGCGGCGGCGAGCATGTCGAGATCGTTGGCGCCGTCACCGATCGCGACGGTCTGGCTGAGCGGCGTACCGGAGCGGGCGGCGAACTCCTTCAGGGCGGTGGCCTTGCCCGGCCGGTCGACGATCTCGCCGACCACGCGGCCGGTGAGCCTGCCGTCGGCGATCTCCAGCTCGTTGGCCTTCGCGTAGTCGATGCCGAGCTCGGCGGCGAGCTGGCCGGTGATCTGGCTGAACCCGCCGCTGACGATCGCGAACTGGTACCCGAGCCGCTTCAGCGTCCGGACCAGGGTGCGCGCGCCGGGCGCCAGCTCGATGGCGGCGTACACCTCGTCCAGCGCCGACACCGGCAGGCCTTCGAGTGCCGCCACCCGGTGCCGCAGCGACTCGGCGAAGTCCAGTTCGCCGCGCATCGCCTGCTCGGTGACCGCGGCGACCTCCGCCAGCCGGCCGGCGTGCGCGGCGAGCATCTCGATGACCTCGCCCTGGATCAGCGTCGAGTCGACGTCCATCACGATCAGCCGCTTCGCCCGCCGGTACAGCCCGCCGTCCTGGACGGCGATGTCGAGGCTCTGCCGGACGCCCTCCTGGGCGAGCACGGTGCGCAGCGCCTCGGGTTCGACACCGGAGACGGCGATCTCCATCGCGGTCACGGGGTACCGCGCCATCCGGCTGATCCGGTCGATGTTCGCGCCGGTGTCGGCGATCCGGCCGGCCACCGCGGCGAGCCCGGCGGCCGACAACGGGTGACCGATGATGGTGACCTGGCTGCGGCCCTTGCGCCGCGGTTCGTTGTCGCCGACACCCTTTTTCACCGAGATGTCGACGTCGAGGAGGTTCGCGAGCGCCTTCAGTTCTTCCTTCAGGTTCTTGTGGTCGCGCGGCGCGGTCAGCAGTACGCCGAGCACCAGGCGGCCACGCAGGACGACCTGCTCGGCGTCGATCACCTCGAGCCCACGGGTCGCCAGGGTGGACAGCACTGCGGACGTCAGCCCCGGCCGGTCGGTCCCCGTCAACGTCACCAGCAACGTCGGCCGCTCGGCCGCCGCCGTCTCCACCTCACCCAGTCCTGTCATCTCGCACCGAACGCTACCTAAATGAGATGACAGTCCAGCGGCCGGTCCAGATCTCAAGCATGAACGGGCGGAGCACAGGCTGCTACGAGGGCGCGGCGTGCTGCGGCGGCCAGCCCGAGGAGTGCCCGTCGGCGGGCGTCGGCCTCGGCGCCGGTTACCGCGGCGCCGTCGTCCTCCAGTGCGGCGTCCGCGATCGCGAGACATCTCCGGGCCGTCGCCGCGGTCCTCACCGCTCGGGGTTCGTACCCCGGCGCCAGCTCGTCGCCAGTGCCACGCCCGATCTTCCGGATGTCGATCAGCGCGTCCGCCACCTCCGGCTTCCACTTCGCGACCTCGAGCGCCGCCAGCGACTCGGCCGCGTCGATCAGCGCCATCCGCAACCCCCGGTCCGCCTCACCGAAGTCCGCGGGCAGCGGGCTCGTGGCCGGCAGCACCGACCACTGCACAGCCGGCCCGACGTACGCCGGAACCAGCCCGATCTCCGGCCCCGTGAGTACGACGGCCTCGCCGGTCTCCAGCGCCGCCTCGTTGAAGGCGGGCGGCCCGGCCAGCCCGATCGGATCGCCCGGCACCGGCAGCGCGAGATGCGCCTGCGTCGTACCCGCAGCACGCAACAGGTTCAGCGCCACCGGCAACGTGGCCGGCTCGGGATGCCCGGCGAGACCCGCGACGTGGTGACCGACGTCGTCGCCGAGGATCTTGTGCGCGGCGGTGTCGGGATCGCAGGCGCCGGTCAGCATCGCGTTCGTCCAGACGGTGAACCGGACCGAGGCGGAGGTCGTCAGCACGCCCGTAAGTCTCGCACCACCCACCAGCAGGCCGAAAACGGCGACCCCTTAGGTTTTGAGCATGACTGCAGTGGTGGAGCTGGCCGGGGTGTCGGTCGTTCGGGGGGACGCGCGTCTGCTCGACGGGATCGACTGGACGATCGACGAGGCCGACCGGTGGGTGGTGATCGGGCCGAACGGTGCCGGCAAGACCACGCTGCTGCAGATTCTGGCCGCCCAGGTGCACCCGACGTCCGGGGTCGCCGGGCTGCTCGGTGAGGTGCTCGGCGCGGTCGACGTGTTCGAGCTGCGCCCGCGGATCGGGCTGACCAGCGCCGCGCTCGCGGACCGGCTGCCGAAGAGCGAGCGGGTGTCCGACGTCGTCGTCTCCGCGTCGTACGCCGTCCTCGGCCGCTGGATCGAGGAGTACGACGAACTGGACCACGAACGGGCCGGTGCGTTGCTGGCCGAGCTCGGGATCGCGCACCTGGCGGACCGGACGTTCGGCACCCTGTCCGAGGGGGAGCGTAAGCGCGTGCAGATCGCCCGCGCGCTGATGACCGACCCCGAGCTGATGCTGATGGACGAGCCGGCCGCGGGCCTGGACCTTACGGGTCGCGAACAGCTGGTCCGTTCGCTGAGTTCGATCGCGACCGCGACCGGTGCACCCGCGATGGTGCTCGTCACCCACCACGTCGAGGAGATCCCGCCGGGCTTCACGCACGCGCTGCTGCTCAAGCAGGGCACGATCGTGGCCGCCGGCCCGATGGACCAGGCGCTGACCGCGGAGAACCTCAGCGACACCTTCGACCTGGCCCTCACCCTCAAGCAGGAGGACGGCCGCTACACCGCCCGCGCCCTCTGACCCCGGATCCCGCGCCCGCGGTGACGCGTCATACACCTACTGGAAGCCCCCAACGCGGATAGGCTTGGTAGATGATGGATTGGCTGCGGGACAACATGTGGGCGGCGTGGCTGACGATCGCCGCCGTCCTCGGTCTGGCCGAACTGGCCTCGCTCGACTTCACGTTGCTGATGCTGGCCGCCGGCGCGCTCACCGCCGCCGGGGTGGCCGCGTTCTTCCCGGGGCTGCTCTGGCTGCAGATCGTCGTCGGGCTGATCACCGCGGCGGCGATGCTCGGCGCGATCCGGCCGATGATCGTCCGGAAGATCCATCACGGGCAGGTGCTCAAGACCGGTTCGGCGCATGTCATCGGCCGGACCGGCACGGTGGTGAAGGAGATCCACCCCGACGGCGGCGGCTCGATCCGGCTCGGCGGTGAGCTGTGGACGGCCCGCCCGTACGACGAGATGTCGACGATCGCGCCCGGTACCCGCGTCGAGGTGATGTCGATCGACGGCGCCACCGCGGTCGTGTACCCGGTGAGCGAGCCGCTGCCGCAAGTCGAGAGCCCGAAACCCCAGGACCCGCCGCAGTCCTGACCGTTGAGTGGTCCCCTACTCGCAGTAGTGTCGAGACAAGGCGGCTGACTGTCCGTCTGAGTGTTCGAGTGGAGGGTCGAGTGACCGCGTTCCTGATAGTCCTGGCACTGGTCGCCCTGGTGGTGATCGTGACCTTGGTCAAGTCCGTCCGGGTGGTGCAGCAGCAGACCGTCGGGATCGTCGAACGGTTCGGTAAGTTCAAGACCGGCCTGCAGCCGGGCCTGAACCTGCTGACCCCGTTCGTCGACAAGGTCCGCTACACCATCGACATGCGCGAGCAGGTGGTCGCGTTCCCGCCGCAGGGTGTCATCACCGAGGACAACCTGATGGTGTCGATCGACTCCGTCATCTACTTCCAGGTCAACGACCCGGTGCGGGCGACGTACGAGATCTCCAACTACATCCAGGCGATCGAGCAGCTGACCATGACCACGCTGCGGAACATCATCGGTGGCATGGACCTGGAGCAGACGCTGACCTCCCGCGAGGAGATCAACGAGAAGCTCCGGTACGTGCTGGACGAGGCGACCGGCAAGTGGGGCATCCGGGTGAACCGGGTCGAGCTGCGGTCGATCGACCCGCCGCCGTCGATCCAGGACTCGATGGAGAAGCAGATGCGCGCCGACCGGGACAAGCGCGCCGCGATCCTCACCGCGGAAGGGATGCGGCAGTCGGCCGTCCTGTCCGCCGAGGGCCAGAAGCAGTCCGCGATCCTCACCGCCGAAGGTGACAAGCAGTCCCGGATCCTGCGGGCACAGGCCGAGCGGGAGGCACGGATCCTGAAGGCGCAGGGTGAGGCGCAGGCCATCACCACGGTCTTCAACGCGATCCATGCCGGCAAGCCGGACCAGGGTCTGCTCGCGTACCAGTACCTGCAGATGCTGCCGTCGATCGCTCAGGGCGACGCGAACAAGCTCTGGATCGTGCCGAGCGAGATCGGCGACGCGCTCAAGGGTCTCGGCAGTGCGGTCGGCCAGGTGGCCGGCATCACGCAGAAGGCCGAGGGCGACTGGCACGCGCCGGAGCTGGCCAACGGTGAGGTGGCGGAGCTCGATACGGGCGCGGCCGCTCCGGCGGCGGTGGCCGAGGCCGACAACGCGGTCCGGGAAGCGATCGCGGCCGCCGAGTCCGCGGCCGTCAGCACCCGCGGCCAGTCCGCGCCGACGATGCCGGCGGTCCCGCCGCCGTCGCCGTCCCAGCAGCCGCCGGCCACCGAGCCTCCGGCTCAGGAACCGCCGCAGCGCTGACAGCACTCACAAGAACAGCACCCACAAGAACCCTCCTGGATCCGGTCCGGGAGGGTTCTTGCCTGTTCAGCCGCCGGACAGATCTGCGAGTGCTGGGACAGCTGCGTAAAGTCTCTGAGCGATGACATGGTTCGAGGCGGTGTTCGTCCTGCTGGCGGGGATGGGCGCGGGAACGATCAATGCTGTGGTGGGGTCGGGCACGCTGCTCACGTTCCCCGCCCTGCTGGCCGTCGGCATCCCTCCGGTGCTGGCGAACGTCAGCAACACGGTCGGTCTGGCGCCTGGTGCGGCCGCCGGCGCGATCGGGTACCGGCGAGAGCTCGAAGGTCAGCGCGGCCGCATGCTGCGCCTGGTTCCTGCGTCGGTGGCCGGCGGCATCCTCGGCGGCGTGCTGCTGCTCACCACGCCGGACTCCGCGTTCCACGCCGTCGTACCGGTGCTGATCCTGCTCGGCTGTCTGCTGGTCGCCTTCCAGCCGTGGCTGTCGAAATGGATCAGCGCGCCGTCGCACCTGCACCGCGGCGCCTGGTGGGTGATCCCGGCCGTCTTCGTGACCGGGGTCTACGGCGGGTACTTCGGTGCCGCGCAAGGCGTGCTGCTGATGGCGATCCTCGGCCTCGGCCTGGACTCGAACCTGCAGCGGATGAACGGGTTGAAGAACGTCCTGGCGACGGCTGTCAACACCGTTGCCGCGATCCTGTTCGTGATCGTGCACGACATCGACTGGCTGGTCGCGGTGCTGATCGCGGTCGGCTCCACGATCGGCGGCTTCCTCGGCGCCCGCTACGGCCGCCGGCTGCCGCCGATCGCGCTCCGGTCGCTGATCGTCTGCATCGGCGTCGTCGCGATCGTCACGATGGTGTTCTGAGCTGTAGCCCATCGAGCAACAGCTCCAGTCCGTAGTCGAACTGGTCGTCGCCACCGGTTGTCCGGGCCAGCTCCGGTGCGAGCTCGACCACCGACGGGAACTCGCGCGCCGACAGCGACTCCATCGACGCCCGCAACCGCCGCCAGGCTTCCGGATCACGGCGTTCGGCGGCCATCTGGATCTCCCACGACGTCGATCCGAGCACGTACGTGAACAGCGTCGTGTGCGTCCGCGCCGCAGTCTCCGGGCCGAACCCGGCGGACCGCAGTACGCCGAGCAGCCCCTCGGCGACCCGCGCGGTCTCGTGCCCGCTCAACGGGCGCCCCGCCAGTAGTTGCGCCAGGCAAGGATGTTGCAGCATCAGCCGCCGCAGCGACCGGCACACCGATCGCACCTGGTCCGGCCACGGAACATCTGCCGGTACGGCGGGCAGCAGGGACATCAGATGATCGCGGACGGCGTCGTACAGCTCGTCCTTGTTCCGGAAGTAGGTGTAGAGCGCCATCGGGCCGACGCCCAGCTCGGCGGCGACCCCGCGCAAGCTGAACGCGTCCGCGCCCCTGGCCTCCATCAGCTCGAGCGCGGTCCGCACGATCAGATCCGCGCTCAGGGTGTTCCGCGGTGTCCGTGCCACTGTGACCCAGCTCCCTTCGATCTCCCTAACGTACAGTGTATAGTACGGTGTATGCGAGCCATTCAGATCACCGAGTTCGGCGGACCCGAGGTCCTCAAGATCAGCGATGTCCCGGAGCCGGTGGCCGGCGACGGTCAGGTGCTGATCACGGTCGACCGCGCGGGCATCAACTACGCGGACACCCACCAGGTCGAGAACAGCTACCTCTCGACGACCGAGCTCCCGCTGATCCCCGGCGGCGAGGTCGTCGGCCACACGGCAGACGGTCGTCGTGTAGTCGCGCTGGTCGGTTCGGGCGGGTACGCCGAGCAGACCGTGGCGCACGCGCCGTACGCCTGGGACGTGCCGGAGGGTGTCTCCGACGGTCAGGCGCTCGCGCTCGTGCTGCAAGGTACGACCGCGTGGCATCTGCTCAAGACCTCGACGCACCTGCAGCCGGGGGAGTCCGTCCTGGTGCACGCCGGTGCGGGTGGTGTCGGCTCGCTCGCTGTTCAGCTCGCGAAGCTCTGGGGTGCCGGGCGCGTGATCGCGACCGCTTCGAGCGAGGAGAAGCGCAAGCAGGTCCTCGAGCTCGGTGCGGATGCCGCGATCGACGGTACGCCGGAAGGCCTGAAGGACCGGATCCTCGAGGCGAACGGCGGGAAGCCGGTCGACATCGTGCTCGAAATGGTCGGCGGACCGACCTTCGACGAGTCGTTCGCGGCGCTGGCCCGGTTCGGACGGCTGGTGACCTTCGGTGCCGCGTCCCGGCAGCAGGCCGCGCCGATCGACCCGAGCCGGTTGATGAAAGGCTCGAAGACCGTCGCCGGCTTCTGGCTGGCCGACTGCTTCGCGAACCCGCAGCTGCTCGGCGGCCCACTGACCGAACTGTTCGGCCTGACCGCGAGCGGCGAACTGCGCCCGATCCTCGGCGGCGAGTACGCGCTGTCCGAGGTGGCCACTGCTCACGAAGACATGCGTGCCCGCCGTACCGTGGGCAAGCTCCTGCTCGACCCCACTCGCTGAGGAGAAACGAATTATGACGATCGCTGTTGAGAAGGTTCTGTACACCGCCAAGGCCACCGCGGACGGCGGCCGGGACGGCAAGGTCGCGACCGACGACGGCAAGCTCGCCGTCACCGTCGCGCCGCCCGTCGAGATGGGTGGCACCGGCAAGGGCACCAACCCGGAGCAGCTGTTCGCGGCCGGGTACGCGGCGTGCTTCCACAGCGCGCTGAAGGTCGTGGCGCGCCGGGAGCGTCAGGATGTCGACGGCTCGACCGTCACCGCCGAGGTCGGCATCGGTGCGATCAACGGCGGCGCCGGCTACGGCCTCGAGGTCGCGCTGGTCGTCAGCCTGCCCGGCGTCGAGGACCGCGCCGTCGCCGAGGACCTGGTGGCGAAGGCGCACCAGGTCTGCCCGTACTCGAACGCCACCCGCGGCAACATCAAGGTCGACCTCAAGGTCGCCTGAGCCGCGGACAGGTACTACCGCCGGTCCGCCGGGACCATCCTGTCGGCGCTCCGCCGGCCGAGGTCCCGGACGTGCCGCGTCAGGTACCGGGCATCCCGGTCCAGCCCCTGGATCGTCGCCGACGCCACGGCGAACTGGAACTCCGCGCCGAGGTACATCAGGCCGGGCTCGCCGACCGCGATCCCGCGGCGGTGCTGGGCAGCGCCGGGCAGGTCCAGCCAGCTGTGGTCAGGTCCGGATCCGGTGCACCACACGACCGTCCGGACGTCGCTCAGGACCTCGCCGTCCGCGGTCACCGGGTAACCGTCGCGGACGGACTCGATCCGCCCGTGCCGGACGACGCCGGCCGCTTCGACCTGCTCGAGCTTGTTGCGGACGAGGCCGACCCCGTGGCCCTGCATCGAGGCCATCGCCTTGCGGCCCATCGGCGTACGTCGGGTCAGAACGTGCTTGAACGCGAACATCACGACCGGCGTGAGGAAGTGCCCGCTCGGCTTGTCGATGTCGATCGGGACCTGCCCCGGGTGCCGTCCGGCGAGCCGGGTGGGATGCGTCTTGACCGCCTCCAGCGCGATGTCGGTGCCGGAGTTGGCCGCGCCCACCACCAGCACCTCGCCGTCCGCGAGCTGACTGGGGTTGCGGTAGTCCAGCGAGTGCACCTGGCGGATGGCCGGATCGAGTTCGGCCGCGAAGGCCGGCCGATGCGGCACCGCGTGCCACCCGGAGGCGACGACCACCCGGTCGGCGAGGTACTCACCGGAGTCGGTGTCCACCAGGAAGCCCCGCGCGTCCCGCGACACCCGCGTCACTTGTACGCCGGTGTGTACGGGCAGCTCGAAGTGCGCGGCGTACCGCTCCAGGTAGTCGGCCAGCTCGTCGCGGGTCGGGCAGTCCGGCACCGGGATCCGCAGACCGGGCAAGCTCGCGTACCGCGGCCGGCTGAACAGCCGGAGCGAGTCGTACCGTCGCCGCCACGAGTCGCCGATCCGGGCGTCCGCTTCGAGGATCACGAAGCTCTCACCCAGCCGGCGGAGGTAGTAGCCCATCACAAGACCGGCCTGACCACCGCCGATCACCACAGTCCCGAACCTGTCCATCGCAGCCCCCTCAGAATGTCGCCTCTCCAGCAACGTAGGACTGCGGACCCGGCCGGCACATCGACCGACCACGCCAGTACCGCCGCGGCGGCATGGTCATTTCTACCCAGACACGAGTCCGTGCGAGTAGGCGTACGCGGTCGCGGCGGCCCGGCTGGACACCCCCAGCTTCCCGAAGATGTTGGAGACGTGCCGGGCGACGGTCCGCTCGCTGAGGAACAGCTGCTCGGCGACGCGGCGGTTGGTGGCTCCGGTGGCGAGCAATCGCAACACCTCCAGCTCCCGCGGGCTGAGCCCGCCGACGCGGCCGCCGGCGTCGAGGGCGGCCAGGTCGGCCACAGCACCGAGCCGCTCGAACACGGCCCGGGCGCTGTCGAGCTCCATCTGCGCGGCGTCGCCGTCACCGAGCGCCCGGCAGGCCCGGGCCACCAGGAGCCGCGTCCGGGCGGCCTCGTACGGCGTGTCCAGCTGCTGCCACAGCGACCATGCGCGCCGGAGCGCCGGGACCGCGCCGCGCGGGTCGCCGCACGCGATCCGCACCGCGCCCTCGGCGTACGCCGCCACGGCCTGCAGGTACGGCGAGTCCGGGCCGGCCAGCCCTCCGAGCTCGGCGGCCGCCGTACGAGCGGTCTCGAAGTCACCGGCGTCGATCGCCAGGTCCACCCGGGCCGCGAGCAGGACAGGGCGGTTCGGGGAGTGTGGGTGCTCGGCCAGCGCTCGCTCCAGTCCGGCGATCGCCGGAACCCGGTTGCCTTGCGCCGCTCGGAGTCTGGCGAACCCTGGCTGTACTTCGGCCCCGTGGGCCGAGGCCTGTTGATAGGCCCGCTCGGCGGCCGCGTACCTGCCGCGCTGGCGCTCGACCTCGGCCAGCCGGTACCAGGCGCCGCCGAGCGCACCCGCCTGGGTTTCGGCCAACCTGCGGCACGCGTCCTCGGCGGCACCGGCCGCCTCGGCCCACGCGCCCCGCAGTTGGAGGATCTCGGCCCGATGCACCAGGCACGCGCCCCGGTACGGCACCAGACCGGACTGCGCGTCACACCAACCGGTCAGCGCGCGGGTCCACTCCTGGGCCCGTCGCACGTCGTACAGCTGCATGCTGAGGTCGATGACCGCGCAGTACGCCAGGCCGGAGACCTCAGGTCCGATCCGGCCGCCGGTCACGTGCACCATAGCCTCGTCGAGTGCGGCGAGCGCCTCGGCCCCGCGGCCGGTCGTCATCAGACAGCGGCCGCGGCCGAGCGTGGCGAGAACCAGCAGTCCCGCGTCGGCAGTCAGACCGGACGACTGCTCGAACATCGGCAGCGCGGCGGCCGCGTCCCCGGACATCATCAGCGCGGCGGCGTCGCCCAGCATCCGCATCGCGGCGAACTCGGCGCTGTCCTCGGCGACCTGGCGCTCGATCCGGGATCGCCACCCCGCGGCATGCGCGAACTCACCGCGGTTCTGCAGGTGGAAGCCCAGCCAGAACGCGCTGCGTGCCGCGCTCCGGCGGTCGCCGGCCGCCAGGTGTCCTTCGTACGCGCGTTCCCGGCAGTGGGCGACCTCGTCGTCGTGACCCAGGACGAAGGCCGCGACCGCGAGCCGGTCGAGGTCCGCGGGCGGCAGCGGGGCGTGCCGGTCTGCCGCCGTCAGCGCGGCGTACTCGGCGGGCCAGTCGTGCTGCTCCATCCGCGGCGTCACTCAGTGCTGCGCGAGGTCCAGGACGGTTGCTGCCGGCAACTTCGCGAGCGCGGCGGCGTCGATCAGGATCTTGGAGCCGCGGATCCCGCTGCCGATCACCACCGGGCCGGCCGCGACGACCGCCTCGTCGACCAGCACCGGCCAGTCCGCCGGGAGCCCGATCGGGGTGATCCCGCCGTACTCCATGCCGGTGCTGCCGACCGCGTCGTCCTGGGCCGCGAACGAGATCTTCCGGACGCCGAGGTGTTTGCGGACCACGCCGTTCACGTCGGCGCGGCCGGTGGCCAGCACCAGCACCGCGGCGTGCGTCTCCTCGCCGGCCCGCTTACCGAGCACGATCACGCAGTTCGCCGACGCGGCCATCGGTACGTCGTACTCCGCGCAGAACGCGGCGGTGTCGGCCAGCTCCGCGTCGATCGGGGGCCGCGTACGCCGGGAGGTCGCCGAGCGCGTCCCGCACCGGCACCGCGAGCAGCTCCGGCACTTCCGCGGCGGGCTTCCAGTCGAGCTTGCCCAGGACCGGAGCAGTCACCGGAGCAGTCACCGGAGCAGTCACTGTGCGGTCTCCTTCAGCAGGTCGGCGTACTCGGGGTGCTCCTCGAGGAAGGTCTGGTAGAACGGACAGGCCGGCTTCACCTGCAGCCCGAGGACGCGGGCGTCGTCGAGGGACCTGGCGGCGATCGTGCCGGCCACGCCGCGGCCGCGGAACTCCGGCAGCGTCTCGGCGTGCAAGAAGGTGATGACCCCCGGGCGCAGGTGGTAGTCCACGAACCCCATCAGGGTCCCGTCGGCGTCGTGCGCCTCGTACCGGCTGCGCTCCCTGGCGTCCGCCACTCTGATGTCGTTCTCCATGCCCGCAACTGTAGCCACCACGACCGACGGTTTTGACATCGTTACTCCTGGGCACCTGCTGTTGGGCTTTCCAGCGGGAGGAGTACAGATGAGCGAGCACGCGTTGGAGCACGGCAGGGCGATACGGAGTCTGGTGCCGGCCCGGATGGACCGGCTGCCCTGGACCCGGTTCCACTGGATGATCGTCGTCGGCCTCGGGGTCTCCTGGATCCTCGACGGTCTGGAGATCCAGCTGGTCTCGCTGGTCGGCAACGTCCTGAAGGAACCGCAGACGCTGCACCTGACCACCTCCGAGGTCGGCCTGATGGCGTCGGTCTACCTGGGCGGCGAGGTCGTCGGCGCGCTGCTGTTCGGCCGGCTGACCGACCGGCTCGGGCGGCGCAGCCTGTTCATCGTCACGCTGCTCGTCTACCTGATCGCCTCCGGCGCGGCCGGCCTGTCCTGGAACCTCGGGTCGCTGCTGTTCTTCCGGTTCGTCGCCGGGATGGGCATCGGCGGCGAGTACGCCGCGATCAACTCCGCAATCGACGAGCTGATCCCGTCCCGGTACCGCGGCCGCGTCGACATCGGCGTCAACGGAACCTACTGGGGTGGTGCGCTGATCGGATCCGTGGTCGCGCTGGTCCTGCTGGACCAGAGCATCGTCTCGATCGAGTGGGGCTGGCGGCTGTGCTTCCTGATCGGCCCGGTGATGGGGCTGTTCATCATCTACCTGCGCCGGCACATCCCGGAGAGCCCGCGCTGGCTGATGACGCACGGCCGGGTCGACGAGGCCGAGCGGACCGTCGACGACATCGAGGCGACCGTCCGCCGGCAGGGCGGCGAGCTCCGCGAGGTCCGCGACGACGAGGCGATCGAGCTGGTCGACTACCCGCCGGTGACGTACCGCGAGATCGCCCGGGTGATGCTCAGCCAGTACCCGAGCCGCTCGTTCCTCGGTTTCTCGATGATGGTCACCCAGGCGTTCCTCTACAACGCGATCTTCTTCACCTACGCGCTGGTGCTGAAGGCGTACTTCGGCCTCAGCGACTCGAGTGTCGCGCTGTACTTCTTCCCGTTCGCGATCGGCAACCTGGCCGGGCCGTTGCTGCTCGGGCGCCTGTTCGACACGATCGGCCGCCGGAAGATGATCCTCGGCACGTACACGTTGTCGGCGGTGGTCCTGTTCGTCACGGCGCTGCTGTTCAACTCCGGCGTACTGAACGCCGCGTCCCTGACCGGGTTGTGGTGCGTCGTGTTCTTCTTCGCCTCGGCCGGTGCGTCGTCGGCGTACCTGACGGTGAGCGAGATCTTCCCGATCGAGCTGCGCGGCCAGGCGATCTCGTTCTTCTTCGCGATCTCGCAGCTGACCGGCGGCGTGATCGCGCCGTTCCTGTTCGCGTCGCTGATCGGCTCCGGGGACCACCCGCCGCGCGGGCCGCTGACGGTCGGTTACATCGTCGGTGCGGGCGTGATGCTGATCGGTGGGCTGATCGCCTGGTTCTTCGGTGTCGACGCGGAGGGCAAGTCGCTGGAGAACATCGCCAAGCCGTTGTCGTCGACGGGCAGCACCCGCTTCCAGGGACCGACGCCCCTGGGATGAGCCCCTAGGATGGCCCCTAGGATGACCGGGTGGGTTCGCTGCTGATCGCCGGTACGACGTCCGACGCCGGGAAGACGACCGTTGTCACCGGGTTGTGCCGCTGGCTGGCGCGGCAGGGCGTGCGGGTGGCGCCGTACAAGGCGCAGAACATGTCGAACAACTCGATGGTCTGTGCCGACGGTACCGAGATCGGCCGCGCGCAGTGGATCCAGGCCGTTGCCGCCGGCGCCGAACCCGAGGCCGCGATGAACCCGGTGCTGCTCAAACCGGGCAGCGACCGGCGCAGCCACGTGGTGCTGATGGGGGAGCCGTGGGGCGAGTTGTCCGCGCGGGGCTTCCGCACCGAACGTGCGGAGCTGGCGAAGGCGGCGTTCGCGGCGTACGACGACCTGGCGTCCCGGTACGACGTGGTGATCAGCGAGGGGGCGGGCAGCCCGACCGAGATCAACCTGCGGCAGTCCGACTACGTGAACATGGGCCTCGCGCAGCACACCCGCGCGCCGGTGGTCGTGGTCGGCGACATCGATCGCGGGGGAGTGTTCGCGTCGATGTTCGGGACCGTCGCGCTGCTGGACGCGGCGGATCAGGCGCTGATCGGTGGGTTCCTGATCAACAAGTTCCGCGGTGACGTGTCGCTGCTGCAGCCGGGGATCGACATGCTGGCCGGGGTCACCGGGCGGCCGACGTACGGCGTACTGCCGTGGCTGCCGGAGTTGTGGCTGGACTCGGAGGACACGCTGGACATTCCGGTACGGCGTACTTCCTCGGCGGAGCTGTTGACGATCGCGGTGGTGCGGTTCCCGCGGATCAGCAACTTCACGGACCTGGACGCGCTCGCGGCCGAGCCGACCAACAGCGTGTTCTTCACCACCAGCCCGACGGAGATCCGCGACGCCGACCTGGTCGTCCTCCCCGGTTCCCGCGCCACGGTGTCCGACCTGGCCTGGCTTCGCGAGAACGGCCTGGCCGACGCTCTACGGGCCAGAGTCGCGAACCGCCTTCCAGTGCTAGGAATCTGTGGCGGGTACCAGGCACTCGGATCGTTCGTCTCCGATCCGCACGGGGTGGAGACAGGTGGTGATCACCCGGGACTGGGGTTGTTGCCGGTCGCAACGGTCTTCGGCCGGGAGAAGGTGCTTGCGCGGCCCACGCGGACGGCGTACGAGATCCATCACGGGATCGTCGAGGTGATCGACGGTGCGGGAGGCGACCCGGGCGGTGACGTCGTCGCGTTTCCCGGCGGATGCCGTTCGGGGAACGTGTGGGGGACGATCTGGCACGGGTTGCTGGACGACGACGCGGCGCGGCACGCGTTCCTCACCGAGGTCGCCGAGCTGACCGGCAGGCCGGCGCCGGACGGGACGGTGTCGTTCGCGGGACTGCGCGAGGACCGGCTGGACCGGTTGGCCGACATGATCGACGAGTACGCCGACACCGCCGGGCTGCTGCAGCTCATCGAGCACGGCGCACCACCAGTTCCCTTCGTACCCCCAGGAGCGCCTTGAAGACCGTGCTGCAGGACTACCTCCAGGCGACCCGTGCGCTGATGCTCGCGAAGCTTGACGGGCTGAGCGAGTACGACCGCCGGCGGCCACTGGTCCCGTCCGGTACGAACCTGCTCGGCCTCGTGAAGCACCTGACCGGCATCGAGTACGTCTACCTCGGCACCAGCGTGGGCCGCCCGCCGCGGGAGCAGCTGCCGTGGGAGGCGGACGGTTCGGTCTGGGAAGGCGCCGACATGTGGGCGAAGGCGGACGAGTCGACGGAGTACCTGACCGGGCTCTACCGCGAGGCCTGCGCGCACAGCGATCGCTCGATCGCCGAGCTCGAGCTGGACCACCCGGCCGAGGTACCGCATTGGGCCGAGGGCCGGCGCAGTACGACGTTCGGCGCGCTGCTGGTCCGGGTGGTCGACGAGACCGCACACCACGCCGGGCACGCGGACATCGTCCGGGAGCTGATCGACGGCCAGGGCGGCCAGGACGCGGACCTGCTCGACGAGGCGGGCTGGTCGGAGTTCTACACCCAGATCCAGAAGGCGGCGGAGACGTTCCGGCGTGGATGACTTCGAGCGGGTGCGCGGCCGGTTGTTCGGGATCGCGTACCGGATGCCGGATGGTGTGGTGGCGATCGCGTAACTGAAAGGACACCAACCGAGATGAGTTCCATCCTCGTCACCGGCGGCACCGGCACGCTCGGTCGGCCAACCGTTGCTCGGCTCCAGGCACACGAGGTGCGCGTACTGAGCCGGAAGCCCGGACCCGATCGGATCGTCGGCGACCTCACGACCGGCTCGGGGCTTGCGGCCGCGCTCGCCGGGGCGGACATCGTCGTACACCTCGCCACCAGCCAAGGCCGACGGGACATCGAGCAGACGCGGAACCTGCTCGCCGCGGCAACCGGCGTACGGCATCTGATCGTGATGTCGATCGCCGGGATCGACCGCATCCCGCTGCCGTACTACCGGTACAAGCTCGAGGCCGAGCGGCTGGTCGCCGAGTCCGGTGTGCCGTACACCGTGCTGCGCGCGACCCAGTTCCACAATCTCGTCGACCAGATCCTCAGTGCTGAGCGGTTTCTCCCGGCGGTCCTCGCACCGGCGGTCACGCTGCAGCCGATCGCGGTCGAGGAGGTCGCGGTCCGACTCGCCGAACTGGTGGAGCAGCCGCCCGTGAACGGTCGCGCGCCGGACATCGGAGGTCCGGAACGGCGCTCGGTCGTCGAGCTGGCGGGGCTGTGGAAACGGGCCCGGTCCACACGGCGCGCGGTGCTGCCGTTGCGGGTGCCGGGAAAGGCGTTCCGCGCGTTCGCGGCCGGTCATGCGACGGTCGACGGGCCCGAGTACGGCAAGATCACGTTCGCGGAGTACCTGCGATGAGGACGTACGTGCGCACGGTGCTCGTGATCTTCGCGACGCTCGAGTGGCTCCTCGGAGTATGGCTGACCTTCCTCCCGAAGACGTTCTACGACCACGTGCCGACCGTCGACTGGGATCCGCCGTACAACGACCACCTGTTCCACGACTTCGGGGCGGCGTCGCTCGGCCTGGGGGTCGTCCTGACCGCCGCCGCGATCCGGCTGGACCGGTACCTGGCGGCCGTCGCGCTGCTGGCGTATCTCGCGTTCGCCCTGCCGCACCTGATCTTTCACCTGGGCCACCTCGATGGTCACGAGCCCGGGTGGTCGGTCGTGCTCGGTGTCGGCGTGGGGCTGATGGTCCTGGTCCCGCTGACCGCGTTGGCGGGGGTGCGCAAGCTCACGTGACCCGGCGTACACCACTGTGACAGTTCTACTGTCACAATGGCCGGTATGGGTCCACTCGAGGGCGTCAAGGTGGTCGAGCTGGCCGGGATCGGTCCGGCGCCGTTCGCGTGCATGCTGCTCGCCGAGCTCGGTGCCGACGTACTGCGGATCGACCGCCCTGGCGGCGGACCCTCGATGGGCCCGCCGGAGCTGGACCTGGTGAACCGCGGCCGGCGGAGCGCCGCCCTGGACCTGAAACATCCCGCCGCCGTGGACGTCGTACGCCGGCTCGTCGCGCAGGCCGACGTACTGGTCGAGGGGTTCCGGCCGGGGGTCGCCGAGCGGCTCGGGCTCGGGCCGGAGGACTGCCGGGCTCTGAATCCGCGGCTGGTGTACGGGCGGATGACCGGGTGGGGCCAGGACGGACCGCTGGCGCAGACGGCGGGGCACGACATCGACTACCTGGCCGTGTCGGGCGCGCTGCACCTGATCGGTCGCGCGGGCGGACCGCCGCAGGTACCGGCGAACCTGCTCGGCGATTTCGCGGGCGGCTCGCTCTACCTCGTGATCGGTGTACTCGCGGCGCTGCACGAGGCGCAGCGCAGCGGGCAGGGGCAGGTGGTGGACGCCGCGATCGTCGACGGTTCGGCCCATCTGACCACGATGCTGCTCGGCGCGCTCGCCGCCGGTTCGTGGCGGCAGGAGCGCGGGACGAACCTGCTCGACACCGGCGCGCCGTTCTACGACGTGTACGAGACCGCGGACGGCAAACACGTCGCGGTCGGTGCGCTCGAGCCGCGGTTCTACGCCGAGCTGATCGGCAAGCTCGGGCTGAACCCGCCGGACCGCGACGATCCGGCCCAGTGGCCCGAGCTGCGGAAGGTGCTGACCAAGACGTTCCGCGAACGGACGCAGGCCGAGTGGGCCGAGCTGTTCGACGGCTCCGACGCGTGCGTGGCGCCGGTGCTCCCGCTGGCCGCGGACCACCCGCATCTCGTTGCCCGCGGCACCTTTGTGGACCACCACGGCGTCCGGCAGGCGGCCCCCGCGCCGCGCTTCGGCCGGACACCGACCAGCCTGCGCCGGCCGCCCGCGCGGCCGGGTGAGCACACCCGGGAGGCCCTGGCCGACTGGGGGATCACCGACGTCGATGCATTGCTGGAGTCCGGCGCCGCCAAACAGATCGAGCACCGCCAGGACTGAGAGGAAACCCGCCCGTGGAACGTCAGCTCTTCGACGCCGATCAGGATGCCTTCCGGGAGACCGTGCGCGCGTTCTGCGACAAGGAGATCGTCCCGCACCACGACAGCTGGGAGGCCGCCGGCATCGTCCCGCGCGAACTCTGGACGGCCGCCGGTTCCGCCGGTCTGCTCGGCTTCATGATGCCGGAGGAGTACGGCGGTGGTGGGGTGCGCGACTTCCGGTTCAACGCCGTACTGATCGAGGAACTCACCCGGGTCCGGGCGAGCGGCGTCGGCTTCACGATCCACACCGACATCAACTCGGCGTACCTGCTGGACTATGCCACCGGCGAGCAGCAGCAGCGCTGGCTGCCGGCGTTCTGTTCCGGCGAGACGATCACCGCGATCGCGATGACCGAGCCCGGCGCCGGCAGCGACCTGCAGGGGATCCAGACCACGGCGCGGCGCGACGGCGACCACTACGTACTGAACGGGCAGAAGACGTTCATCTCGAACGGGATCCTCGCGGACCTGGTGATCGTGGTGGCGAAGACCGATCCGGAGGCCGGCGCGCAGGGCATCTCGCTGCTGGTCGTCGAGCGCGGGATGCCCGGGTTCGAGCGCGGGCGGAACCTGGACAAGATCGGGCTCAAGGCACAGGACACCGCGGAGCTGTTCTTCGACGACGTCCGGGTGCCGGCCGGGAACCTGCTCGGCGAGGAGGGTCAGGGCTTCGGGTACCTGATGGAGAAGCTGCCCCAGGAACGGCTGACGATCGCGGTCGTCGCGGCCGCCGCCTGCGAGAACATACTCGACGACACGCTGCGCTACGTGAAGGACCGCAAGGCGTTCGGCCGCCCGATCGGCTCCTTCCAGAACAGCCGTTTCGTGCTCGCCGAACTCGCCACCGAGACGCAGATCGCGCGCGTCTTCGTCGACCGCTGCATCCAGGAGCTGAACGCCGGCACGCTGACCGTCGCCGAGGCCGCGATGGCGAAGTGGTGGACCACCGAACTGCAGAAGAAGGTCGTCGACCGCTGCCTGCAGCTGCACGGCGGCTACGGCTTCATGACCGAGTACCCGATCGCCAAGGCCTACCTCGACACCCGCATCCAGACCATCTACGGCGGTACGACGGAAATCATGAAGGAAATCATCGGCCGGACGATGGGCATCTAGACGCAGGGGAACCGTCGCTCGGTGCACACGCAGGTGGTGCCGTTGCGACGGTTCCTGCGCCTGATCACCAGCCAGGTGGTGCGAGCGTCCTGTGCTGGTATCACCGTGTCGCGCCCGACCCCTCCCGGCGGCGCGACACCTGGCGCCGAGGTCTTGGGCATGCCCGAACAGGCACCGCCAGCCTAGCCGGTTCGGCCACGGGCCACCACGGCTCGTGACAACTCAGTCGCGCGATCGGCTGAGCGTCAGCGTGCCCTGAACGATCTCGTCGGCGACCTCGGTCAGGCGCCGGTTGTGGGCCCTGGCGTACGAACGCATCATGGCGAACGCCTCGTCGACGTCGACTCCCAGGCCGTGGCTGAGGAATCCCTTTGCCTGCTCGATCAGGATGCGGCTGTTCAGAGCGGACTGGAGCTGCTCGGTGACGACCTCCTTGCGGGCCAGCGCGCGCTGGTGCACGATGCCGATCGTGGCCGCGTCGGCGAGCGCCTGCCCCAGCCTGACCGTCTCGGCGTCCAGTTCCCCGGTGGACCGGCTGAACAGGTTCACCGCGCCGAGCACCGAGTCGCGCAGTCGCATCGGTAATGCCTGGACCGACAGGTAACCGGCGCCGACAGCGGTTGCCGCGAAGCGGGGCCACCGGGTGCGGGCGTCCCGCAGGTCGCCGACCTGCACCGGACGACCGGTGCTGAACGCGTCCATGCAGGGGCCTTCCAGATTCTGCAACTGGCCGAGCTCGACGAGCCGCGCCTGCTCGCTCGAGGCAGCGACCAGGCTCAGCACGCCGTGATGATCGGCGAGCAGGATGCCGCAGGCCGACACGCCCAGCAACTCGCTGCAGCGCGCAGCAAGCCGGTCCAGGAACTCGATGATGTCGAAGTCGTCGACGAGAGTGTCCGACAGCTCGATGAACACCTCGCGCACTCTACGGTCGGATGCACTCATCAGTCCTCCTCCTCTTCTTTCTCGGCTTGTTCAGGGTGTGCGGGACGCGGCGTGATGCGCGGCGGACCCTTGCCGAGCGGGCGGTCACCGTCCAGGCGCAGGTGATCGGACATGACGTCGACGGCGACCTTGTGCAACGAGATTCCACTGCTGTAGGCGTGTGCCCGCAGCCGGGCGAGCGCATCGGTGACACTGATCTGCTGCTGGGCGGCAAGCCGGCCGGCCGCCTGGTGCACCTCGGCCCGGCGAGCGGTGAACGCAGCCTCGATGACCTCGTCCAGATCCGCACTGATGCCCTGGCGATGGTCGAGGGCGAGTACGAACACGGCATCGGCGAACACGAGGGCGTCGGCCAGCAGGTCACCCGCCAGTGGCCCCGGCACTCGCCGGTAAACCGTGAGTACGCCGACCTTGGCGGCTCCGGCGGCGACCGGTAACGCGAAGACGCCGCGGATGCCACGGTCCGCGGCGGCCGCGGCGAACGCCGGCCATCGCCGGCCGGCCTCCAGCCCGGTGAGGTCCGGTTCCAGGACCGGTGTGCTGGTCACGACCGCATCCCTGCTCGGTCCTTCACCCAGCTCGAACTGCAGTTCGTCGAGCTCACCGATCTCGGGACCGGTGGCCAGGACCGGCTCGAGCAGCCCGTCGTCGCGGGCCATCGCGAGCCCGGCGCCCGCTGCGGACAGCGCCTGCGCACAGGCCGACACGGCGTACGCCAAGGACGGGGCCGCGCCGTTGCCGCCCGACGCGGCTCTGATCGCCCCCCACACCCTCGCGCTGCGGTCGTGATCCACGCAATCCGTCCAGACTCGAACCGCCGCCGGGCGGATGGTCCACCCTAGCGGCAGGCTTGTCGAAGCAGTGCTCATTGCGTCGCGCGCCGCCCAACACTCTCTCCACAGCAACGTTACGCCGGGATTCTCGATCCGCCGGTGTCCCCGCGGCCCACCAGTACCCGACACCGCGATCCTCACTCGTCCGATACATGTCCCGTACATGTCACGAGGCGCGAGCCGTGGTC
This sequence comes from Kribbella aluminosa, assembly GCF_017876295.1. Classification (NCBI taxonomy): domain Bacteria; kingdom Bacillati; phylum Actinomycetota; class Actinomycetes; order Propionibacteriales; family Kribbellaceae; genus Kribbella; species Kribbella aluminosa. The sequence continues at coordinate 4,389,412 of NZ_JAGINT010000002.1, forward strand.
CGGGGCGGCGCTGTACGGCTGAGTTTAGTCCCGTCTGTGGCCGGAGGCGCTGCCAGCGCGCAGGTCGCCGTGATTGACTGCTTCCAGGAGTCGAGGGAGGTCGCGATGGGCATCGTGTCGCCGGGGTTCGCCGGTCGCCGCCGGGGTGGTTCGGACCTGCCGCCGGGGCAGTACCTGACGCGGGACTTCCCGGTGCTGTCGGCGGGGCCGACGCCGCACATCCAGCCCGAGCACTGGGAGTTCACGGTCACCACCGAGACCGGTGAGAAGTACAAGTGGGACTGGGCCGAGCTGCTGGCGCTGCCGGCCGAGGAGATCACCAAGGACATCCACTGCGTGACGCGCTGGTCGAAGCTGCAGACGAGCTGGCAGGGCGTCTCGCTGGACACGCTGCTCGCGGACGTCGAGACCGGCGCGGACTTCGCGATGGCACACAGCTACGGCGGCTACACGACCAACGTGCCGCTCGACGATCTGCTCGACGGGCAGTCCTGGATCGCCTACGAGTACGACGGTGAGCCGCTCGGCCCCGAGCACGGCGGACCGGCCCGGCTGCTCGTCCCGCACCTGTACTTCTGGAAGAGCGCCAAGTGGATCCGCGGCCTGGTGCTGTCCGACACCGAGGATCTCGGTTTCTGGGAGACCGCCGGCTACCACGAGTACGGAGACCCATGGAAAGAACAGCGATACGCCGGCGACTGATGTGGCAGGTCGCCACGGTGGCCGACGTACGGCGGGAGACCGGGACGGCGCGCACGATCGTGCTCGACGTCCCGGAGTGGCCGGGGCATCTCGCGGGGCAGCACCTCGACGTACGGCTGACCGCGCCGGACGGTTACCGCGCCTCCCGGTCGTACTCGATCGCCTCGGCGTGGAGCGGCGGCACGATCGAGCTGACCGTCGAACAGGTGCCGGACGGCGAGGTGTCGCCGTACCTCGTGGACGTGCTGAAGGTCGGGGACCCGCTGGAGATCCGCGGACCGGTCGGCGGGTGGTTCGTGTGGAAGCCGGAGCAGGACGGGCCGGTGCAGCTGATCGGCGGCGGGTCGGGTGTCGTCCCGTTGCGGGCGATGCTGCGGGCGGCCGCCGGTACGTCGACGCCGATGCGGCTGCTGTACTCCGTTCGCCGCCCGGAGTCGGTGATCTACGTGCGGGACCTCAAGGAGCTGGCCGCGGCGGACCAGGTCGACGTACATCTCGTCTACACGCGGGAGGCGCCGGACGGGGAGTCGCGGGTCGGGCGGATCGACGCGGAACTGCTGGCGCAGTACGCGTTCGGGCCCGAGGACGGCGCGACGACGTACGTGTGCGGCCCGACGCCGTTCGTGGAGGCGGTCGCGGACCTGCTGGTGGCGGCCGGCCACGACCCGGCCCGTGTCAGAACGGAGCGGTTCGGATGAGCACAAACAACTTTCAAGACAACTATCTCGACGGCAATGCGGCCGCCGGAGCGCTGAGCGAGCTGTTCGCCGTGGACCTGACCGCAGCCATCGCCCAGTGCGACGGCTGCGGTCAGACCAACGTGTTCGCCGAATCCCGGGTGTACGTGAACGCTCCCGGCACCGTGGCCCGCTGCCCGGGGTGCGACGCAGTACTGCTCCGCGTCGTCTCCACGCCGACCGGCACGTACCTCGACCTCCGCGGCCTGACCTACCTGCGCGTGCCGAGTTCCTAGCGGGGCTTGTTCTGGGTACGGCGGATCGTGTCGCGCTGGGTCTCGCCGACGGCGCGTTCGTACGCCAGGACGAGGCCCTGGATCGTGACGGGCTTGAAGCGTTCGACGAGCTGCTGGATGTGTTCGGGCGGGCCGCCGGAGTCGCGGTAGTGCGGCCAGACCTTGGTGCGGAACACCTCGGTGAGTTCCTCGGCGATCGCGCGGCCGTGCTCGGTGAAGATCCGGCCGGCGTCCAGCACCGCCTCGACCGGAAGGTCCAGGTCGAGCAGTTCGACGCCGAGGCTGAGGTGTGCGGTCGCCACCTGGAACACGTCCTCGTCGGGCGTCGGCTCGACCACTCCGAGCGCGACCAGCATCTCGATGTCGTCGTCGCTCAGCTCCCGGCCGGTACGCCGTACCAAGGCCGCTCGATCAAGCGTTTCAGGGAGGTCGCGCATCCACGGCGTCAGCAGCGTCCGGTGCAGCGCGATGTCCTGCGGGGTGGCGTCGGCCGGGATCCGGTCCAGGTACCCCTCGATCGCCTGCAGCGTGAACCCGTGCGCCTGCAGCTCCCGCACCAGGTCGAGCCGCGCGATGTGCTCAGGCCCGTAGTACCCGACCCGGCCGCGCCGGATCGGCGGCGGGATCAGGCCCCGGCCCGCGTAGAACCGCAGTGTTCGCACCGTCATACCCACCCGCGCCGACAGCTCGTCCACCGTCAACGTCACGCATTCATGTGATGCGTCCCCCGCCACCTCGGACATGGCGGAGATCATAACGGTCCGCACTTGACCATCATGACAGTAATACTGTCACAATCGGCCTCATGAGTGACGCCTTCCTGTACGACGCGATTCGCACCCCGCGCGGCAAGGGGAAACCGAGCGGCGCGCTGCACGAGGTCAAGCCGATCCAGCTGATCACCGGCCTGCTGGACGAGCTGCGGACCCGGCACCCCGACCTGGATCCGACGGCGATCGACGACGTCGTCCTCGGCGTGGTGACGCCGATCGGCGACCAGGGCATGGACATCGCGCGGACCGCCGTACTGATGGCCGGCTACCCGGAGACCACCGGCGGCGTGCAGCTGAACCGGTTCTGCGCCTCGGGTCTGGAGGCGGTCAACCAGGCCGCGCAGCGGGTCCGCTCCGGGTGGGAGGACTTCATCCTGGCCGGTGGTGTCGAGTCGATGTCGCGGGTCAAGATGGGCTCCGACGGCGGTGCCTGGGCGATGGACCCGGAGACCGCCCTGCAGACCGGGTTCATCCCGCAGGGCATCAGTGCGGACCTGATCGCGACCATGGACGGGTTCTCCCGGACCGACGTCGACGCGTACGCCGCAGAGTCGCACGCGCGCGCCGCGAAGGCCTGGGCGAACGGGTACTTCGGGCGTTCCGTCGTGCCGGTGCTGGACCGCAACGGGCTGCGGATCCTCGACCACGACCAGTTGGTCCGGCCGGGGACGACGGTGGAGACGCTGGCCGGGCTGCCGTTGTCGTTCGCGGCGATCGGGGAGCACGGCGGGTTCGACTCGGTGGCGCTGGAGAAGTACCTGACCGTCGAGCGGATCGAGCACGTGCACCATGCGGGCAACTCGTCCGGGATCGTCGACGGCGCCGCGCTGGTTGCGATCGGCAACGAGAAGGCCGGCGAGGCGCTCGGTCGGGCGCCGCGCGGCCGGGTGGTGTCGGTCGGCGTCAGTGGTGCCGATCCGACCATCATGCTGACCGGCCCTGCACCGGCCGCCCGCAAGGCGCTGGCCCGCGCCGGCCTGGACGTCGGCGACATCGACCTGTTCGAGATGAACGAGGCGTTCGCGGCGGCGGTGCTGCACTTCATGAAGGATCTCGGCGCGCCGCACGAGAAGGTGAACGTGAACGGCGGCGCGATCGCCCTCGGGCACCCACTCGGCGCCACCGGCGCGATGCTGATCGGAACCCTGCTGGACGAACTGGAACGCCGCGAGCTCCGGTACGGACTGGCCACCCTGTGCGTCGGCGGCGGCATGGGCGTCGCGACGATCATCGAGAGGCTCCCCGCATGACGAGCATGATCGAGTGGAAGAACGACGCGGGCGTTGTCACGCTGACGCTGAACGATCCCGACGCGTCGGCGAACACGATGAACGGCGCGTACGTCGAGGCGATGGGCCGGACCGTCGAGCGCCTGGTGGCCGAGAAGGCGCTGCTCAAGGGCGTGATCGTGACCAGCGCGAAGTCGACGTTCTTCGCGGGCGGGAACCTGCAGCAGCTGTCGCAGATCCGGCCGTCGGACGCGGCCCAGGTGTTCGAGACGGTCGAGGAGGTCAAGCGGCAGCTGCGGGCGGTGGAGACCCTCGGCGTCCCGGTCGTTGCCGCGATCAACGGTTCCGCGCTCGGCGGCGGGCTGGAGATCGCGCTCGCCTGCCACCACCGGATCGTTGCCGACGACAACCGCATCGAGCTCGGCGTACCGGAGGTGACACTCGGCCTGCTGCCCGGCGGCGGGGGAGTGACCCGGACCGTGCGGATGCTCGGCCTGCAGGACGCACTGATGAAGGTGCTGCTCCAGGGGCAGCGGATGAAGCCCGCGCACGCGTTGTCGGTCGGCATCGTCGACGAGGTGGTTCCGGCCGAGGATCTGCTGGACGCCGCCCGACGCTGGATCACGTCGTACTCGCGTGAGTTGCAGGGCGACCCCAAGCAGCCGTGGGACCGGGACGGGTACAAGATCCCGGGCGGTACGCCGGCCTCGCCGAAGCTGGCCGCGTTCCTGCCGGCCTTCCCGGCGAACCTGCGCAAGCAGCTGAAGGGCGCGCCGTACCCGGCGCCGCGGGCGATCATGAGCGCCGCGGTCGAGGGCAGCCAGGTCGACTTCGAGACCGCGTCCCGGATCGAGTCGCGGTACTTCGTCTCGCTCGCCACCGGGCAGATCGCGAAGAACATGATCCAGGCGTTCTTCTTCGACATGCAGTCGATCAACGCGGGCGGTTCGCGGCCGGCCGGCGTACCGGCGTACCGCGCGCGCAGGGTCGGCGTACTCGGGGCCGGGATGATGGGCGCCGGAATCGCCTACGTGTGCGCCAAGGCCGGGATCGAGGTTGTGCTCAAAGATGTTTCGCTGGAGGCGGCTGCGCGCGGAAAGGAATACTCCGCGAAGCTGCTCGCGAAGCAGGTCGGGAAGGGCCGCATGACCGCCTCCGACGTGGAAGCGTTCCTGCGCCGGATCACGCCGACCGGCGACCCGAACGACCTGGCCGGGTGTGACCTGGTGATCGAGGCGGTCTTCGAGGACGGCGGGCTGAAGCAGAAGGTGTTCGCGGAGATCGCCGGCGTGGTCGAGCCGGACGCGCTGCTGTGCTCGAACACCTCGACGCTGCCGATCACCGCGCTCGCCGACGGCATCGACCGGCCGGACGACTTCATCGGCATGCACTTCTTCTCGCCGGTGGACCGGATGCCGCTGGTCGAGCTGATCGTCGGCGCGAAGACCTCGGACCGGGCGATCGCGCAGGCGTACGACGTCGTACGGCAGATCAGGAAGACGCCGATCGTGGTCAACGACAGCCGCGGGTTCTTCACGTCGCGGGTGTTCGGCACGCTCGTGATGGAAGGCGCGGCAATGGTGGCCGAGGGTGTCGACCCGGTGATGATCGAGCGGGCCGCGACCCAGGCCGGGTTCCCGGCGCCGCCGCTGGCGATGCTGGACGAGGTCACGCTGACGCTGCCGCAGAAGATCCGGGACGCGGCCCGCGCGGCAGGGGACAGCGCCGGGGCGTTCGACGACCATCCGGGGATGGCGGTCACGGATCGGCTGGTGAACGAGTTCGGCCGGCGCGGGAAGGCGGCCGGCGCCGGGTTCTACGACTACCCGGCGGACGGCCCGAAGCGGTTGTGGCCGGGGCTGTGGGAGCACTTCCCGGTCAAGGCTGAGATTCCGCTGATCGATCTGCAGGAGCGGATGCTGTTCGCGATGGCGCTCGAGGCCGTGAAGTGCCTGGACGAGGGCGTGCTGCGGTCGGTGCCGGACGCCAACATCGGGTCGATCTTCGGCATCGGGTTCCCGCCGTTGCACGGCGGTGCGTTGCAGTACGTGAACGCCTATGGACCGAGCGCCTTCGCCGAACGCTCGCGCGAGCTGGCGACGACGTACGGCGAACGCTTCCGGCCGCCCGCGCTCCTGGTCCGGAAGGCGGCCGCGGGGGAGATCTTCGGCTGAGCCGAACCTGATCACGAGCCGGTACCAACTACACACGTTCAAACAAATAGCAGCGTGTCCGGTCTTGCGCCCGACGCGCATTTGAGACATTGTGCTGGCACTTCTACAACGATTGACCTGCAGTACCGTGTGCCAGAACTCGGAGATGCTTAACGCCGTTAAGTACCTCGGAACCGTGCGTCGTACCCCCTGCGACGTTCCCTCTCGGGAAGGTGGAATTCATGCCTGCTCATGTTCCGAACGCCGGATGGTCCCGGCGCGATCTGCTGAAGCGGACCGGCGGACTCGCCGCGCTCGCCGCGTTGACCGCGGCCTGCGGCGGCAATACCGGCCGACCGTCGTCCGGTGGGGGTGGTGGGTCCAAACCCAGCCTCTCGCAGTGGTACCACCAGTACGGCGAGGCCGGCACCCAGCAGGCGGCGCAGAAGTACGCGAAGGCGTACACCGACGCGAACGTGACCGTGCAATGGACGCCGGGCGACTACGGCACCAAGCTCTCCTCGGGCCTGCTGTCCAGCAAGGGGCCCGACGTCTTCGAGAGCCAGCTGAACATCGGCATGGTGAAGAGCAACCAGGTGGTCGCGCTCGACGACATCATCGCCGACGTCAAGGACGACTTCCTGCCCGGCGACCTCGCCACGAACACCGTGGACGGCAAGATCTACGGGATCCGGATGATCATCGACCCGCAGGTCATCTACTACCGCAAGTCGCTGCTGGACAAGGCCGGCATCAAGCCGCCGCAGACCATCGACGACCTGATCTCCGCGGCCAAGGAGCTCACCACCAACAAGGTGAAGGGCATCTTCGTCGGCAACGACGGCGGCCTCGCCCTCGGGAGCCCGGCGCTCTGGGCGGCCGGCGGCGACCGGCTCACCAAGGACCACAAGCCCGGCTTCTCCGGTGACGGCCCGGTCAAGATGTTCGGCAAGCTGCACGAGCTCTACGCGAGCAAGAGCGTCCTGCTCGGCTCGCCGACCGACTGGACCGACCCGGGCGCGATCAACCAGGGCCTGTGCGCGATGCAGTGGATCGGCATGTGGGCGGTGCCGGGGATGCAGAAGGCGCTCGGCGACGACCTCGGCGTGATCCCGTTCCCGGCCCTCGACGCGTCGAACAAGCCGGCCGTGTACTCCGGCGGCTGGACCCAGTTCGTCTCCGCGAAGAGTCCGAACGTCGACGCGGCGAAGAAGTTCGTGAAGTGGCTGTGGATCGACCAGGCCGCGGACCAGGAGGACTGGTCGCTCAGCTACGGCTTCCACATCCCGCCGCGGAAGAGCGTCGCGGCCAAGGCGGCCAAGCTGCAGAGCGGCGTCGCGGCCGACACCGTGAAGCTGACCCAGGACTACGGTCACACCGACGACCCGGCCTGGACCCCGAAGATGGGTACGGCGTTCGGCGACATGCTGACCAACATCATCAAGAAGGGAGCCGACCCAGCCGCCGAGATCGCGAACGCGGAGAAGACCGTCAACGACGAGCTCAAGCGGTTGTTCGGATGAGCTCTACCGTCAAGACGCGCACGGACCCCGCCTCTTCTGGTGAGCGGCGGGGTGGGCGGCGGCAGAAGGGGATCAAGGGGAACGCCCTGTGGTTCTGGGTGTTCGTCGGCCCGTTCGTGATCGGGTTGCTGGTCTTCTCGTACCTGCCGATCATCTGGAGCCTGGTACTGAGCTTCTTCGAGGCGTACAACACCGCGACGCCGTCGAAGTTCGTCGGGCTCCAGAACTACGTCGACATGCTCACCGACCAGAACTTCCTGTCCAGCCTGGGCACGTTCACGATCTTCGCGGTGTTCATCGTGCCGCTGACGTTCGTGCTCTCGCTGGCGCTGGCGCTGCTGGTCAACCAGGTGAAGATCGCGCGGGCGTTCTTCCGGTCGGTGTTCTTCCTGCCGACCGCCTGCTCGTACGTCGTCGCGTCGCTGATCTGGAAGCTGTCGATCTTCAACGGCGTCCGGTTCGGGCTCGCGAACACGATCCTCGGCTGGTTCGGTATCGACAACATCGCCTGGCTGTCGACGGTCAGCCCGCCGTGGTACTGGCTCCCGCTGGTCACCGTCCGGCTCTGGCTGCAGCTCGGGTTCTACATGATCCTGTTCATCGCCGGCCTGCAACGGATCTCGCCGACGCTGTACGAGGCGGCGTACGTCGACGGGGCGAAGCCCGGGTGGCAGGTGTTCCGGTACATCACGCTGCCGCAACTACGGGCGACGTCGGTCGCCGTACTGATCCTGAACCTGATCGCGGCATACCAGGCGTTCGACGAGTTCTACAACCTGATCGGCAACGTGAACTACGCAAGGCCGCCGCTGGTGTACCTGTACGGCATCTCGCTCGGCTCGATCCAGGACCTCGGGCACGGGTCGGCCGGCGCCCTGATCCTGGCGGTCATCATCATGCTCGTGACACTGCTGCAGAGCCGGATCTTCGGCTTCGGAAAGGCGGGCGACTGATGGCCGACGCCGAACGTACGACCGGTACGCCGAAGCCGATCGGCTTCACGCAGACTCCGCTCGGCCGGGTCGGGACGGGGCTGCGCTGGATCGCGCTCTTCGTCGCGGTGGTGCTGTTCCTGCTGCCGTTCTACCTGATCCTGCGCAACGCACTGTCCACCGAGTCCGACATCACCGCGCCGACCTGGACGCTGTTCCCCTCGCATCTGCAGTGGGGGAACATCAAGGAGCTGTTCGCCGACACCCAGGTGCCGATGGCGCGGGCGTTGTACAACTCCGCCGTCGTCGGGATACTCGGTACGGCGGGACAGTTGCTGCTGGCATCGATGGCGGGGTACGGGCTGGCCCGGATCCCGTACCGGCACGCGGACAAGATCTTCTACGCGATCGTGGCGACGCTGATGATCCCGGGCGCGGTGACGTTCATTCCGTCGTTCATCGTGGTGTCGTCGCTCGGGTGGGTGTCGTCGCTGCGCGGCCTGATCATTCCGACGCTGTTCAGCGGGTTCGCGGCGTTCCTGTTCCGGCAGTACTTCCTCGGCTTCCCGAAGGAGCTGGAGGAGGCGGCGCGGGTCGACGGCGCCGGGTACTTCGGCGTGTTCTGGCGGATCGTCGTACCGAACTCCCTGCCGTTCTTCGCGGCGCTGGCGGCGATCACGTTCATCGGCAACTGGAACTCGTTCCTGTGGCCGCTGGTGATCGGCCAGGACTCGTCGTCGTGGACCATCCAGGTGGCGATGTCGACGTTCATCACCGCCCAGACGATCAACATCCACGAACTGTTCATGGCGGTCGCGGTGTCGATCCTCCCGCTGGTACTGATCTTCGCCTTCCTCCAGCGCTACCTCATCCAGGGCGTAACCCAGTCCGGCATCAAAGACTGACCCGCACCGAGGACATGCAGTGGGGTCTATGAACAGGCAATTGCTTGTTCACAGACCTCATGAGGTGTGCTCAGTCCCGTCAGACTGCCAGCCGGGACGCTGGAGCGCCACGAGGTGGCCGTCCCGCGCGGAGTCGGGCGCCTTTGCGGAACATTTCCGGCGCTCGGCGCGGGTTATGTTCCGGAAACCTCCGGTCGGCGCGTCCAGAAGAGCGCGTGACCGCCGGACCCTTCCGGCACGAACGACTCGGCGTCGATCGTCAGCCCGGCGCCGGCGAGCCAGTCCCGGTAGGTCGCCGCGTCGGTGTGGCTCCACCACATCTCGGTGCCGCCGCCGAGCCAGTCGTCCTCGGTTCCCGTCCACGCCGTGTGGCCCGTCGTACACAGGAAGAACCCGCCGGGCCGGAGCCACCCGGCGATCCGCTCCAGGAGCACCGTCTGCTCGTCCAGTGGTAGGTGGATCAGCGCGTACAGCGACACGACGGCATCGAGCGACCCGGGCGCGAGGTCGAGCGTCATCGCGTCGGCGTTCACGAACTCGGCCTGCGGGACGAGTTCGCGCGCCCGGCTGATCTGGACCTCGCTGATGTCTACGCCGAGCACGTGGTGACCCGCGGTGGTGAGGGCTCGGGCCATCGGTACGCCGCTGCCGCAGCCGATGTCTAGGACTCGGCTGGTTGGGGCGAGGCGGGTGATCAGCTCGGCGATCCAGGGCGCGTACTTCGAGTCCGCGCCGGTCGCGTGGTCGTACCGGCGGGAGAGTACGTCGTACCCGCGGCGGACGATCTCCTTCGGGTCTTCCATCCGACGGACGGTAGTGCGTTCAGCGGGCGACGGTCAGGTGGTTTTCGCGGGTGGAGCGGCGGGTGAAGACCGACTCGCGGTTGGTGGCGGACTCGGAGAGGGCGTCGTCGCGGGCGACGGGGGACAGGTGGTCGACGTACACCGTGCCGGCCAGGTGCTGGGTCTCGTGGATGAGGCAGCGCGCGAAGTACCCGGACGCCTCGACGGTGAACGGGATGCCGTCGAGGTCGTACGCGTGCAGGACCGCGCGGGTCGGGCGAGGGAGCGGTGCGTTGGCGCCGGGCACCGACAGGCAGCCCTCCGAGCCGGGCTGAGTGCCGAGCAGCGCGGTACTCGTCTCGACGCGCGGGTTGAACGCGTGCCCGACGTGCCGGTCGCCGTACTCGTCGGTGAGGTCGTACACGAACAGTTGCGCGTCGACGTCGACCTGGTTCGCCGCGAGACCGCAGCCCTCGGCGATCCACATCGTCGCGAACATGTCGTCGATCAGCCGACTCCAGCGCTCCGCCCCGAACGCGGTGACCGGCCGGCACGGGCGGTGCAGGATCTCCTCGCCGTACTCCGTGACGCGCAGCGGCGTGCCCCGTCGTACCTCGTCCAGCAGCTCGGGCAGGCGGCGACTCAGGCGCCCTTGGATGTACGTCGGCATACAAAGACCGTACTATGCAAAGTCGAAGCTTTGCAAAGCCACTAGGATGCCTCCATGGACACCCAACCGAACCGCCGGGACGTCGTCCGCGCGCACCCGCTGCGGGAGGCGCTGCTGCGGCTGATCGACCGGGACGGTGCGACGACCTCGACGATCGCCGCGCGGGAACTGGGGGAGAGCACCGGCTCGTGCTCGTTCCACCTCCGCCGGCTGGAGGCGCTCGGCGTGATCGAGCCGGTGCCGGGTGCGCCAGGCCGGGTGAAGCCGTGGCGGCGGGCGCGGACCGAGCAGGCGACGCTGAACCGCGAGCTCGAGGACACGGCGTACGCGAGCTGGCTGGCCGCGAAGACCTCCGACGACGAGGACTTCGCGTTCAGCGCGGTGGTCACGCTCGCCGCCGGTGAACTCGCCGAGCTCCGCGCCCGCCTGCACCGGGTCCTGCACGACTTCGTCGGCTCGGAGCCGACCGCGGACTCCGCCACCCCGACCGCGGTGATCATCCGCGCTTTTCCGCTCCACGACAAGTAGCCCTTGCACTAAAACAAGCCATTGGGTGGCGTGATTGGTGCGTACGGTCGTCGCCATGCGGAGTGTGACGCGGGAACAGGCGATCGCCTATCGGCTCGGCGTGAACCGGCTGGTCGACCGGCTGCCGTCCGGGTCGCAGGAGCAGGCGGCGTACGCCGGGCTGCAGGACACCGCGCCGCGGGACGCGCTGCTCGGGATGGCCGCGCGGATGGAGGGGTGTACGCCGACGGACTGGGAACACCCGTCGCTGATCCAGACGTACAGCCCGCGCGCGGCGGTGTACGTGCTGCCGGCACGCGACTTCGGCGTGTTCACCGCCACGCGGCGTACGGCTCCTGGTCGCCTCAGATCTCCGCCTGCTCGGCCGCGACCGCGACGCCCGCTTCATCGCCCCTGGCCTCCGCAAGCTGACCCCGGCAGCCGACTCCTTCCACCCCAACGGCCTCCTTGTCGACGGCCGAATAGCCGGCGCCTGGGGCCGCAAGGGCGGCCGGGTAGACCTCCTGCTGTCCCAGCAGCTCACCGCCGACCAGTACGACGCCCTGCACGCCGAGGTGGCAGCCCTACCGCTCCGGAACCCACAGCTGTACGTACGGACTTTCAGGTGATCCGGGACAATCGGGGCATGTCAGTTTCAGCCGCCTGTCCGTGTGGTCAGAGCACGCCGTACGCCGGCTGCTGCGGTCCGCTCCACCAGGGCAAGGCCACAGCATCGACCGCCGAGCAGTTGATGCGCTCCAGGTACACCGCCTTCGTGATGCACGACGCGGCGTACCTCCGACGCACCTGGTCCCTCGCCACCCGGCCCGCCACCATCGACTTCGACCCGAACCGCCGCTGGACCGCCCTGGAGATCGTCGGCACCACCGGCGGCAGCCCCTTCCACACCGAAGGCACCGTGGAGTTCAACGCCCACCACAGCACCGGCGTACAACACGAGAACAGCACCTTCACCCGCGAAGCCGGCGAATGGGTGTACGTCGCCGCGCTATGAGGCGATCTGGTACGTCGGAGCAATGATCGCGCGGGCCAGCGTGTGGAAGGCCAGGTTGAAGCCGACGACGGCCGGGGTGGCGTCGGAGTCGACGTCCAGGGCCTCGACGTCGATCGCGTGGACGACGAAGTAGTACCGGTGCACCTGGTCGCCCGCGGGCGGTGCGGCGCCGCCGAAAGCCTTGGCGCCGAAGTCGTTGCGGACGTGGAAGGCGCCGTTGTCGAGGCGCTCGGTGGTGCCGGCACCGGCCGGGAGCTCGGTGACGGTGGCCGGCAGGTTGACCAGCACCCAGTGCCAGAAACCGGACACGATCGGCGCGTCCGGGTCGAAGCAGGTCACGACGAAGGCCTTGGTCTCGGCCGGGAACCCGGACCAGCTGAGCTGTGGCGACGTGTTCCCGCCCGCGAACGCGTGCGCCTCGGCCAACGGCTCGCCGTCGGCGACGTCGGTACTGGTGACGGTGAACCCGCCGGCCTCCGGGAGCAGCCTGTACGGGTCCGGGGTGACGGGACGATCGAGCGACATCTGTGAGCCCTCCGGCATCGAGAGACGTGTGGTGATTCCGACACTACTGTCCACAGACCGCCGGTCCGTCCGGGGGCACACGCCCGGGGATGCGAAGATCGTGCGGAGGCTACGAGTGGAGGACTGGTGGACGAGTACCTGGAGCGGATCGCTCCCGCGGATCAGGCGGCGATGCGGGCGGCCGAAGAACGGCATGCGCGGCTGACCAAACCGGCCGGCTCCCTCGGCGTACTCGAGGAGCTGTCCGTGAAGCTCGCCGGGATGACCGGCGCGCCCGCCGTACCGGGCCCGGCGGTCGTCACGGTGTTCGCGGCCGACCACGGTGTGCACGCGCAGAACGTGTCCCCGTGGCCGCAGGAGGTGACCGCCGCCATGCTGGCGAACTTCGCCGCCGGCGGCGCCGCGGTCAACGCGTTCGCCAAGAACAACGGCGTCGACGTCCGGGTGGTCGACGTCGGCGTCGCGACCCCGGTCGACGGCCTGGACATCGTGCACGCGAAGGTCCGCCCGGGCACTCGCGACCTGTCGCAGACCGACGCGCTCACCGAGGACGAGGCACGGGCCGCGCTCGCGGTCGGGTTCGACCTCGCGGACACGCTGGTCCGGGACGGGTACCGCTGCCTGCTGACCGGCGACATGGGCATCGCCAACACCACGGCCTCGGCCGCGCTGATCGCCACCTTCACCGGCGCGACGGCCGACGCGGTCACCGGCCGCGGTACCGGGATCGACGACGCGGCGCTCGCGCACAAGACGGCCGTCGTACGCGCGGCGCTCGCGCTGCACGACGTACCGCCGACCGAGCCGCTGCGGGCGTTGCAGGCGTACGGCGGACTGGAACACGCTGCGCTCGCCGGGTACATCCTCGGCGCGGCCGCGAACAAGGTCCCGGTGATCCTGGACGGTGTGATCGCGGGTGCGGCGGCGCTGGTCGCGCAGGCGTTCCATCCGGCCGTCGTCGACTACTGCGTGGCCGGTCATCGGTCCGCCGAGCCGGGGCATGCGGTCGCGCTCAAGCAGCTGGGCCTGCAACCGCTCGTCGACCTGGACCTGCGGCTCGGGGAAGGGACCGGCGCGGTGCTCGCGTACCCGATCCTGACCTGCGCGGCGCGGGCGCTCGCCGAGATGGCGACCTTCGAGGACGCGGGGATCGGTTCGTGACGCAGCAGTACCTGTCCGGGCTCGTGCTCGACGGGCGGCGCGTGGTCGTCGTCGGCGGTGGCGGTGTCGCCCAGCGGCGGCTGCCGCGGCTGCTCGAGTCCGGTGCCCGGATCGACCTCGTCTCGCCGTCGATCACGCCGACGATCGAAGGGCTGCTCGGCAACCCGGCTCTGACCTGGATCGAGCGCGGGTATCAGCCCGGTGACTTGGACGGAGCCTGGTACGTCGTGGTCGCGACCGACGACGCCGCGGTCAACGACGAGGTGTCGGCGGAGGCGGAGGAACGGCGGATCTTCTGCGTACGGTCGGACGACAGGTCCCGCGCGACCGCGTGGACGCCCGCGTCCGGGCAGCTCGGAACCGTGACGATCGGCGTCCTCGGCGGAGGCGATCACCGGCGGTCGGCCGCCGTACGCGACTCGATCCTCGAGGGCCTCCGGACCGGTGAGCTGGCGGCGCGGGACGCGGAGCGGCGGCCCGGGGTGTACCTCGTCGGTGGCGGGCCGGGCGATCCGGAGCTGATCACGGTGCGCGGGCGGCGACTGCTGGCCGAGGCGGACGTGGTGGTCGCGGACCGGCTGGCGCCGCAGCAGTTGCTGGACGAGCTGCATCCCGACGTGGAGCTGTTCGACGCCGCGAAGCTGCCGCGCGGGCGGGCGGCGCAGCAGGAGGAGATCAACCGGATCCTGGTCGACCGCGGGCAGCAGGGCAAGGTCGTCGTACGGCTGAAAGGCGGGGATCCGTACGTCTTCGGCCGCGGGTTCGAGGAGGCGCTGGCGTGCGCGGCGGCCGGGGTGCCATGGACGGTGGTGCCGGGCATCACGAGCTCGATCTCGGTGCCGGCGGTGTCCGGGATCCCGGTCACGCATCGTGGTGTGACGCACGAGTTCACGGTGGTGTCCGGGCACATCCCGCCGTCGCATCCCGACTCGCTGGTGAACTGGGACGCGCTGGCCCAGCTGCGCGGGACGCTCGTGCTGCTGATGGCGGTCGAGAACCTGCCGGCGATCACGGCCCGGTTGATCGAGGGCGGTCGCCCGGCGGATACTCCGGCGGCGGCGATTGCCGACGGCACCCTTCCCGGTCAGCAGCTGGTGACGTCCGAGCTGGCCGGGATCGCCGAGGTGATGAAGGAGCACGGCGTCGGCGCGCCCGCGATAGTTGTCATCGGCAACGTAGTCGAGGTGGCCGCGCAACTCGCGGCCGAGCAGAGCCGTGCGGCGGGGCAAGGCCGTCCGGCGGAGCCGGGTGCCGGGGCGGGGCAGGCGTGACGCTGGTTTCGGTCGAGGACGCGGGGGACCCGCGGCTCGCGGACTACGTGCAGTTGCGGGAGGTGAATCTGCGGCGGTTGCTCGAGGAGGAGCACGGGCTGTTCATCGCCGAGGGGGACAAGGTGATCCGGCGGGCGGCCGATGCCGGGTTCGAGCCGCGGTCGTTCCTGCTGGCGCCGCGCTGGCTCGACTCCTTGCAGGATGTGCTGGAGAAGTGGCCGGACAAGCCCGTGTACCTCGTCTCGGAGGAGCTGGCCGAGCAGGTCACCGGGTTCCACGTGCACCGCGGCGCGCTGGCGTCGTACAAGCGGCAGGCCGCCGTACCGCTCCCGAACCTGCTGACGAACGGCGTCCGCCGGATCGCGATCTTCGACGATATCGTTGACCACACCAACGTCGGCGCCGGCTTCCGCGCCGCGGCCGCGCTCGGCGTCGGGCTCGTCCTGGTGACACCGACCTGTGCCGACCCGCTGTACCGGCGGTCGATCAAGGTGTCGATGGGGACCGTCTTCCAGGTCCCGTGGACCCGCCTGCAGAGTTGGCCGGGCGACCTGGAGCTCCTGCAGCAGCACGGGTACGTCGCCGCTGCGATGGCGCTCACAGACGACTCGATCACGCTCGACGACCTCGCCGCCCGCAAGGACGGCAAGCTCGCGCTGATCTTCGGCACCGAAGGCCACGGCCTGAAACCCAACGTCCTCCGCCAGGCCGACCTCACTGTCCGGATCCCGATGGCCGGCGGCGTCGACTCCCTCAACGTCGCCTCCTCCGCCGCGGTCGCGTTCTACGCGACCAGGTAGCCACTCGGTGCGACCTCGTCGACGGCGGCGAGGGCGTTGAGGGTGCGGGGGTAGCCGATGAACGGCACGAGCACGGTGAGTACGGCGAGCAGTTGGGCGGGGGTGTTGCCGACGGCAAGGTTTCCGCCGACGTGTCCCCTGAGCTGAGGGTCCGCGCCGCCGAGGCCGGCGAGCATCGCGAACGTGATCAGCTCCCGGGAGGGCAGGTCGAGGCCGCCTCGTCCGACGGACGCCGTCGCCTGGTAGACGAGCTCCTTCAACTCCACCGGGCTGACGCCGCCGCGCTCGATCGCCGCGGCGGCGAGGACGCGAAACTCGCCCAGCCCGCCCACGGCCAGCGTCGCGGCCAGTTGCACCAGCAGCCGGGTCCGCAACTCGAGGCTCTCGTCCAGGGCGCCCGCGTCCGCCAGGGTCTCGTCGAAGGCGAAGTTCTCGAAGTACTCGATCAGCTCCGGGTCCGTCCTGGCCAGCGTCGAGGCCCGGTCGCCGAAGAGCTCGCTGTGGTTGCGCTTGGCGTTGTCGCTGATCGCCATCAGGCGTGCACCCCCGCCGCGGTGTGGGCGGCCGCGTACTGCTCGTCGGTGACCGGTTCCAGCCACGTGGTCGCTTCGGAGTCGCCGGAGGCGTCGAGGATGGCGTAGTGGCACATCATGGTCTGCGTCGTACCACCGTGGAAGTGCTCTTCCCCGGCAGGGGTCCACACGCTCTCGCCGGCGCGCAGCACCACGGTGGTGCCGTCCCGGGTGCCGACCAGCCCTGTCCCGTCGGTGCACACCAGCAGCTGACCGTTGGCGTGGGAATGCCAGTTGGTGCGCGCACCCGGGGTGAACCGGACCAGCCCGCAGACCAGGTGCGAGGTGCCGTCGCCGTCGAACACCGGGTTCAGGTACACGTCGCCGGCGAAGTTCGCCGCCGGCGTCTTCACGGTCGCACTCGGTACGTTCTTCTCCATGTCCCCAACGCTAGGCTGATTCGCCGCGACCTGGGAGGTACGGTCAGTACCCGGCTCGGCGGTGCCTCTCGACTCAGGGTGTGTACCTGCGAGAGGCCTACTCGTCATGGGAGGCCGTCAAACGGCTGGACGGCGATGATCTGATGGGCTCATGCCGAAGGTAGTTCTGGTCACCGGGATGCAGGCCGCCGGGAAGTCCACGATCGCGCCGCTGCTGGCCGCCCGGATGGGTCCGCCGGCCGCGACGCTCGACGGGGACGTGTTCTACCGCGGCGTCGTCGTACTGGCGCCGTCGGTCGAGTCGATCGTACGGCGGGAGCTGGGTCGCGGTGGAGGCAACTCCTACCGCGACTGGCAGACCCCGGACGGCTCACTCGAGACTGCCGTACGGGCGCTCCAAGCCGGCCTCGACGAGATCCCGCGCCGGGGTCTCTGGCTGGATACCTCCGGCCAGGCCCCGTCCGAGACCGTCGACACGATCCTCACCAAGCTGCCCGGGGCCTGCTGGTAACCGGGGGCGTGGCCGTCAGGTGGCGGGAGTCTCGTCGTGCTGGTGCTCGTCGTCGTGGTCGTGGTCGATCATGGGGGAGACCGGCCAGTCGGCCGGGTAGTCGGGGGCGAACTCCTCGGCCTCGGCGAAGAGGCGTTTGCGGTACTTGCGAGAGAGGCGGTCGCCGAAGACCATGCCCTGCGTGTGGTCGGTCTCGTGCTGCAGGCAGCGCGCGAGCAGGCCATTGCCCTCATACGTGACGGGCTGGTTGTGGTGGTCGACGCCGGTGACCTTGGCGTAGTCGGGGCGGGCGCACTTGGTGAACGCACCGGGCAGCGACAGGCAGCCCTCGTCGCCCTCGTCGAGGTTCCGGTCCTTGCCTTCCGGAACCTCGAGCTTCGGGTTGCACACGACGCCCTGGACGTGGTTGCCGTCCTTGTCCGGGCAGTCGAACACGAACAGCTGCAGATCCACACCCACCTGGTTCGCCGCCAGGCCGACGCCTTCGGCCGCGTTCATCGTCGCGACCATGTCGGCGACCAGCTTCTGCAGCTCGTCCCCGAAGTCGGTGACAGGCTGATTGACCCGATGCATGACGTCCTCACCCCACCGGGTGATGGGCCGCACCGAACCGTCCTGAGGCAACGTAGACATGCCGGAAATCCTACCCAGCCACGCTGCGTCCGAAGAACCGTGGGCTAGAGGCCACAGTTCTTCGGACGCAAGCGGGTACTACTTGGCGTTGACCTCGTCGCGCCACGCGACCCAGTCGCGGAGCAGACCGAGGTCGTAGTCCGGACCGGAGGCGTGCACGGTGAACAGCCGGGTGCCGACGTCGAGCAGTTGCTTGCCGACCTCCTCGGGCTTCTTGTCGCCGACGCCGACCGAGCGCTCGATCTCGCCGGGGTCGCGGCCGATCGTCTTGCAGTGCTCGTCCAGTACGGCGTGCTTGTGCGCGATCGTCTCGGCGTCACCGAAGCCGTGCCAGATGTTCGCGTGCTGGGCGACCAGCTTCAGCGTCTTCTTCTCGCCGCCGCCGCCGATCAGCACCGGGATGTCCCGGGTCGGCTTCGGGTTGAGCTTGGTCCAGCGCCGCTCGATCCGCGGCAGTGCCTCGCCGAGGGCGTCCAGCCGGCCGCCCGCCGTACCGAAGTCGTAGCCGTACTCGTCGTAGTCCTTCTCGAACCAGCCGGAGCCGATACCGAAGATCAGCCGGCCGTCACTGATGTGGTCGACGGTGCGCGCCATGTCGGCGAGCAGGTCGGGGTTGCGGTAGGAGTTGCAGGTGACCAGGGCGCCGATCTCGACCCGCTCGGTCGCCTCGGCCCAGGCGGCCAGCATGGTCCAGCACTCGAAGTGCAGGCCCTCGGGCTCACCGCTGAGCGGGTAGAAGTGGTCCCAGTTGAACACCACGTCGACGCCGATCTCCTCGGCCGCGGCGACGGTCCGCCGGATGTCGGCGTACTGGGCGTGCTGGGGCTGGACCTGCAGACCGATCCGTGCGGGAAACGCGCCGTACGGCCGGTCGGTGGACTCGGAAGCTGTCATGGTGGAGATCCTATCCGGCGTTGCGGAGGACCCTCCGGATAGGTCCGGTGGTCTCGGTCCTCGGTCGGGAGCTGGTCGGCGTACGCGGCGGCCCAGTCGCCGAGGGCGCGGATCGGGACCAGCAGGTCGGTGCCGGCGGTGGTCAGCGAGTACTCGACCCGCGGCGGTGCCTCGGCGTACCGGCGGCGTTCGACCAGGCCGTTGTGCTCCAGCCGGCGGAGGGTCTCGGTGAGGACCTTCTGGCTGATGCCGCCGATCTGCCGGCGGAGTTCGCCGGGGCGGGCGGGGCCGTGGGCGAGCGAGTACAGGACGACCATCGGCCAGCGCCCGCTGATCAGGTCGGCGGCGACCCGCGCCTGGCAGTCGGCGAAGAATCTCGGTTCCACCGGACCATTGTGCGTCGGCCGTTGGGCACCTCGAGGTGCGCATCGAACTGTCTACGGTCGGCGCTATGCGAATCGGGACACTGGGCAACGGGATGATGGCCGAGGCTCTTGCCGGCGGATGGGTGCGCGCGGGGCACGACGTGATGATCGGTGGTCGGTCGGTCGAGCGGGCTGCTGCGGTGGCCGAGCGGGTCGGCGCGGCCGCGGGAACGTTGGAGGAGGCGGCAGAGTACGGCGAGGTGGTGCTGCTGGCTGTGCCCGCGGAGGTTGCGGTTGAGGTGGCCCGGCTGGTGCTGGACGGTACGACGCTGATCGACTGCACGAATGCCGTGGATCACCGAGACTTCACGCTGGCGCAGGACTCGGTTGCAGAAGCGATCAGCGCGGCGGTGGGGCCGGGGGTGAGCGTCGTGAAGGCGTTCAACCTGGCGGCCGACACGGTGTGGCGAAACCCGCCGGCCGGCCTCGGCGTGCCGATCTGCGGCGACGTCCTGGCCGGCCCCGGCGCGCCGATCCGTGGAACTGCCGGGGTGGAGGTTGTGGCGGAGCTGGTCCGGGATCTCGGGTGTGTGCCGGTCGCCGCCGGCGGTCTGGTCCGCGCGAAGTTGCTGGAGGCAACCGCTGTGCTGGCGATCGGGATCTGGGTCGGCGGGGGAGACGTGCGCGGCATGTTCCCGCCCTTGGCCGTCGCCATCGGCACAGTCGCACCCGGCTGACTCGGCGACAACGGCGTGCATTCTGGACAGGAGGTGTCGGCCGGCTGGGTAGTGCACCTGAGCGTGAACGCGTCCGCGCGTACACCGTCTCGCCGGTGCACTACCTGTCCGGCTGCACACAGGTACCCGGGCTGCCAACCCACCGGCGCGTGACGCGAGGCTCGTGGCGGCGGGCTGGTGTCAGCGCTCGCCCTTGGACGAGCGCGCAAAGAGCTGGTTCAGGTCAGCCTGTGGGATCTGGTCGGCGGCGAAGGTGATCGTGCCGTGCGTGGCCAGTTCCTCGGCGCTGCGCCGGATGAAGCCCAGGGCGGCGCGAGCGATGGATCCGCCGAGGCTGATCCGCGTGACGCCGACGGACTGCAGCTCGGCGACGGTCAACGTCGACGTACCAAGGCCGATCACGACGTTGAGCGGACCGTCGATCTCCTGCACCAGCGTGCGGATCGTGTCCAGGTCGTTGACACCCGGTACGTACAGGCAGTCGGCGCCCGCCGTACGGAAGCGGTTCGCGCGGTCGATCGAGTCGGCCAGCGGAACCGGCGTACGCAGCAACTGCCCGTCGGTGCGGGCCGTCAGTACGAACGACGGGCCGGCCGCCTCCCGGGCCGCGACGATCCGTTCCACCGCGAGCGAAGCGTCGTACAGCTCCCGCCCGTCGTAGTCCTCGATGTTCCCGCCCGCCAGCCCGGCCTCGCGCGCCAGCCCGATCGTGCCGGCGACCTGCGACGGCGCGGCGCCGTACCCGTCCTCGAGGTCGCCGTTCACCGGTACGTCGACGGCCTCGGCGATCTGCCGGACGCGCGCGAACATCTCGTCCCGGGACACCGCCGGTGCTCCGTCCGGCAGCGTGTGATCGCCCTTCGCCAGCGAGAACGCGATCCCCGCACTGGTCGACGCGATCGCCGGGAACCCGGCTGCTGCGAGCAGCACCGCGCTACCGGCGTCCCACGCGTTCGGCATCACGAACTGGCCGGCATGCAACTCACGGAACGTCATGGCTCCGAGTCTGTCACCGCAACGCTTCGGCGCTCACCGAACCTGCTGTGCCGCCGCCTCGTCCAGCAACCACAGCGTCCGGTTCTCGCCCTTCGGACGGGCCGCCGGGACATCACCGTCGGCCAGCGCCTTCGCGACCGCCTCGGACTTGTCCGCGCCCGACACCACGAACCAGACCTCGCGCGCCCGGTCGAGCAGCGGCAACGTGAGCGACACCCGGGTCGGCGGCGGCTTCGGCGAATCGTGGACCGCGACCGCCGCCACGTCCGTCACGCCGAGCTGCGGGTACCCCGGGAACAGCGACGCGACATGCCCGTCGGGACCGACCCCGAGCATCAGTACGTCGAACGTCGGCGAACCGGCCGCCTCCAGCTCGGCGGCGTACGCCGCGGCGGCTGCCTCCGCGCCCTGGCCGGTGTCGGCCGGCATCGGATGCACCCGCGCCGGGTCGACGTCCAGCGCCGACAGGAACGCGTCCCGCGCCTGGGTCTCGTTCCGCTCGGGGTCGCCGGCCGGCAGGAACCGCTCGTCGCCCCACCAGAACTCGACCCGCTGCCAGTCGACCTCGACGCGCGCCGGCGACTCGGCGACCGCGCGGTACACCACCGCGGCCACCCGCCCGCCGGTGAGCACGACGTGCGCGACGCCGCCGGTGCTCTGCGCGTCGACGATCGCCGTGATCAGCCGGGCCGCCACCGAGAACGCCAGGTCGTCGGCGTCGGGATGAATCACCAGCTCCGGATCCACAGTCATCGCTTGGCCACCCGCTTGCTCCCGGCAACCTTCTTGGCCGCCGCCCTGGTCTCCGCCGTCTTCTTGCCAACAGCCTTCTTGCCAACAGCCTTCTTCGCAGCGCCAGGGGCCTTCGTCGCAGCGCCAGGAGCCTTCTTCGCGACCACCTTCTTCGCCGCCGCGGACGCCTTCAGCGGCGCTGACTTCCGGGCCGTCTCCGAGACCTTCTTCTTCTCGGCCGGCATGCTGTCCCGCTCCACCATGCACGCGAGCGTCTTCGCGTACACGTCGTCCGGGTCGAGCCGCCGCAGCTCCTCGCTCAGCAGCTCGGACGTCGTACGCCGCTTCAACGCGACCGGCCGATCCGGCTGCCCCGGCACGCTGAACGTCGCCACCGCGCCGTCCGGCCGGGTGAGCGCGATCGACCCCGACGGCGTGAACAGCCGTACGGCGGTCACCCCCGGCCCGCGCGACGTCCGCTGCTCCACCGGTACCTTCAGCCGCGACTGCAGCCAGGCGGCCATCAGGTCCGCGCTCGGGTTGCCGCGGGCCGCCGACACCTCGGCGCCGGTCACGCGCGTCGGGTACTGGTCCAGGGCGGCCGCCATCAACGCCCGCCACGGCGTCAGCCGCGTCCACGCGAAGTCGGTGTCGCCGGGCGCATACCCCTCGGCCCGGGCGCCGTAGTCCAC
Organism: Kribbella aluminosa; assembly: GCF_017876295.1. Taxonomy (NCBI): domain Bacteria; kingdom Bacillati; phylum Actinomycetota; class Actinomycetes; order Propionibacteriales; family Kribbellaceae; genus Kribbella; species Kribbella aluminosa. The sequence continues at coordinate 4,411,845 of NZ_JAGINT010000002.1, forward strand.
CGACGCCCGCCGGGTCGCCGCCGCATCGGTGACCCGCCGCCGGCCGAGCTTGCCCAGCGGATCCTCGGCCGGAACCCGCGGCCCGCCGCCCGGCCACCACACGATGACGGGGGAGTCCGGCAGCAGCAGCGGCGTGATCACCGACTCCGGCACCTTCGCCAGCTCGCCGTGCAGCCGCAGCAGCACCGCCTCACCCGGAATGCCTTCACCCACACGTACTTCGGCGTCCAGCCCGGGCGCGCCCTTACCGGGCCGCAGGATCGCCACCAGAACCCGCGACGGATGCTCGCGACCGGCCTCGTTCGCGGCCTTCATCGCGTCGTGGTGGGACGCCTCGTCGACGACCACCACGATGGTTCCGACCATGCCCATCGCCGGCGAACCGGCGTTCCGCCGGGCCTTCAGCAGCGCCGCGGCGATCTCGCTCGACGTGGTGTCGGTCAGGTCGATGATCATGGCCGCCTCCAGGCACGTCCGTCGCGGGCGAGCATCTCGTGCGCCGAGTCCGGGCCCCAGTCGCCGGACGCGTACTGCTCCGGTTTGCCGTGCCGGGCCCAGTAGTCCAGCACCGGGTCGAGGATCTTCCAGCCCAGCTCTACCTCGGTGTGCTGCGGGAACAGCGGCGGATCACCGAGCAGTACGTCGAGGATCAGCCGCTCGTACGCCTCGGGGGAGGACTCCGTGAACGAGCCGCCGTACATGAAGTCCATGTTCACGTCGCGGATCTCCATCGACGTACCGGGCACCTTGGCGCCGAAGCGGACCGTGATGCCCTCGTCCGGCTGGATCCGCAGTACCAGCGCGTTCTGGCCGAGCTCTTCGGTCTCGGTCTTGGTGAACGGCAGGTGCGGCGCGCGCTTGAACATCACCGCGACCTCGGTGACCCGGCGGCCGAGCCGCTTGCCGGTCCGCAGGTAGAACGGGACGCCCGCCCAGCGCCGGGTGTCGACGTCGACCCGGAGCGCCGCGAACGTCTCGGTCGCGGAGGTCGACGGGATGCCGTCCTCCTGCAGGTAGCCCTTGACCTTCACGCCACCGGCCCAGCCGGCCGCGTACTGCCCGCGGGCACTGTGCAGATCCAGGCGCTCCGGCAGTTGTACGGCGTTCAGCACCTTCTTCTTCTCCTGGCGCAGTGACCAGGCGTCGAAGCTGACCGGCTCCTCCATCGCGACCAGCGCGAGCAGCTGGAGCAGGTGGTTCTGGATCACGTCCCGGGCGGCGCCGATGCCGTCGTAGTACCCGGCGCGGCCGCCGATGCCGATGTCCTCGGCCATCGTGATCTGCACGTGGTCGACGTAGTTGCTGTTCCAGATCGGCTCGAACATCGCGTTCGCGAACCGCAGGGCCAGGATGTTCTGGACCGTTTCCTTGCCCAGGTAGTGGTCGATCCGGAAGACCGCTTCGGGCGGGAACACCGACTCGACGACGTGGTTCAGCTCGCGGGCGCTCTTCAGGTCGTGACCGAACGGCTTCTCGATCACCACCCGCCGCCAGGAGCCGGGCTTCTCGTCGGTCAGCCCGTGCTCGGACAGCTGCCGGACGACCTCCGGGAACAGCCCCGGCGGGATCGACAGGTAGAACGCGTGGTTCCCGCCGGTACCGCGGGTGACGTCGAGCTCGTCGACCGTCTCCCGCAGCCGCTCGAACGCCGCGTCGTCGGTCAGGTCACCCGGCACGAACCGGAAGCCCTCGGAGAGCTGCTGCCAGACCTCCTCGCGGAAGGGAGTCCGGGCGTGCTCCTTCACCGAGTCGTGCACGATCTGGGCGAAGTCCTGGTTGGTGTAGTCCCGGCGGGCGAACCCGACCAGGGCGAAACCCGGGGGCAGCAGCCCCCGGTTCGCCAGGTCGTAGACCGCCGGCATCAGCTTCTTCCGGGCCAGGTCGCCGGTGACCCCGAAGATCACCAGGCCGCACGGCCCGGCGATCCTCGGCAGCCGCCGATCCTGCGGATCGCGCAGCGGGTTCCGGTAGCCGTCAGCACCTGTCGGCTGTTCGTCGAGCTCAGCGGTCATGAGCCACGTTCCTCCCGTGTCAGGTGGCTTACTGGAACAGGGACAGGAGTTGCCGTACGCCGCTCGCGACGTCCGTCAGGTGCAGCCGCAGCACCGGACGCCCGCGCTCGGCCAGCACGTTCGCGTCACCGGCGGCCTGCGCCGAGATCAGCGTGCCGAACGTGAACGGCCGATCCGGGATCTCCACGTCGACCGGGTGCGCACCGGTGATCTGCAGGTACACGCCCTCCGGGTGGCCGCCCTTGTGGTACTGACCCGTCGAGTGCAGGAATCGCGGGCCCCAGCCGAAGGTCGTCGGGCGACCCGTCTTCGTGGCCAGCGCCGGACGGAGCGCCAGCAGGTCGGCGTCGCGCTCCGAGTCGAGGTACGCCATCACGGCCACATATCCGACGGAGTCGAGCTTGCCGAGCAGCGCGTCCACCGCGCCCTTGAGCGAGTCGACACCGTCCAGCAGACCCTCGGAACCGCGGACCTCGACAGCGCCCTCGGTGAAGGCGGCGGCCTCCGGCTTCGGCTGCGCGTCGAGCAGACCGCGGGCCGCCTTCTTCGCGCTCTCCACGTCCGGCTGGTCGAACGGGTTGATGCCGAGCAGGTAGCCCGCCACCGCCGTCGCCGTCTCCCACAGCAGCATCTGCCCGCCGAGGGACCCTGACGTCAACGCCGTCGGCACACCGCTCGTCGCCTTGTCCGCCAGCAGCGCGTTGGTCAGGTCGGCCGCTTCGCTGCGCAACTCCGGCGCGGTCACCTCGACCGCGACCGGCAGTACGCCGGTGCCGTTCTTGCCAGTGCTCTCCGCGATCAGCTGCTCGGCCCAGTCCGGGAAGCCGACGATGTCGGAGCCGTCGGCCGTGATGATCGCCTTGTCCCGGCCCGGGCTGGCCGCCAGTACGGCGCCGAGCCAGAGCGCCGGGTTGTCGGTCGAATCGGCCTGCAGCGCCGGAGCAGCCTCGGCCGCCTGGTCGAGCAGCTCGGCGATGTCGGCACCGGCCAGACCGGACGGCACCAGGCCGAACGCGGTCAGCGCGCTGTACCGGCCGCCGACGTTCGGGTCGGCGAGGAACGTCTTGCGGTAGCCCTCGTCCTTCGACAGCTTCTCGAACGGCGAACCCGGGTCCGTCACGACGACGATCCGCGAGGCCGCGTCGATGCCGGCGTCGGTGAACGCCTTCGCGAAGGTACGCCGGTGGCTGTCGGTCTCGACCGTGCCGCCGGACTTGCTGGACACCACGATCACGGTCTTCGACAGGTCACCGTCGAGTGCGCGCTTCACGACACTCGGGTCGGTCGAGTCCAGTACGACGAGCTCGACGCCCGCCGTCCGGGTGATGACCTCGGGAGCCAGCGAGGAGCCGCCCATGCCGGACAGCACGATCCGGGTCAGGCCCTCGGACCGCAGGTCCGCGAGCAGCGCCTCGATCTCGGCCAGCAGCGGCCGCGAGGTCTCGTGCAGGTCCACCCAGCCGAGCCGGACGGACGCCTCGTGCTCGGCCTCGGGACCCCAGATGGTCGCGTCCTTCGCGGCGATCCGGGACGCGATCTTCTCGGCGACGAGCTTGTCGACGACCTCGGTCCAGTCGCCGTTCTGAGTCGTTACAGCAGTCACTTGGCGGCACCCTTCAGCGCGGCGGTGACGGTGTCCTGCAGCTCCGACCAGGAGGCGTCGAACTTCGCCACCCCCTCGTCCTCGAGCAGCTGCACGACCTCGTCGTACGAGATGCCGAGCCGCTCCAGGTCGTCGATCACCTTCCGGTCGGCCGCGTAGTTGCCGCGGACCGTGTCGCCGGTGATCTCGCTGTACTGCTCGACCGCCTTGATCGTTGCCTCCGGCATCGTGTTGACGACCCCGCGAGTGACCAGGTTGTCGACGTACAGCGTGGGGGAGTACGACGGGTCCTTGGTGCCGGTGGACGCCCAGAGGGGGCGCTGCGGCTTGGCGCCGGCGGTCTCGAGCTCGTGCCAGCGGTCGGTGTCGAAGATCTCCTCGTACGCCTGGAACGCGAGCCGGGCGTTGGCGATCGCGGCCTTGCCCTTCAGCGCCAACGCCTTGTCGGTGCCGATCGCGTTCAGCCGCTTGTCCACCTCGGAGTCCACCCGGCTGACGAAGAACGACGCCACGCTGGCCATCTTGGTGACGTCGTGGCCGTTCTCGACGGCCTGCTCGAGGCCGGTCAGGAACGCGTCCGCGACCGCCTTGTAGCGGTCCAGCGAGAAGATCAGCGTGACGTTCACGCTGATCCCGGCGGCCAGCGTCCGGGTGATCGCCGGCAGGCCCTCCTTGGTCGCCGGGATCTTCACGAAGATGTTCTCCCGGCCGACGATGTCCCACAGCTGCTTGGCCTGCTCGACGGTCTTCGCGGTGTCGTGCGCGAGCGTCGGCTCGACCTCGATCGACACCCGGCCGTCCTGGCCCTCGGAGTCGTCGTACGCCGGCTTGAACACGTCGGCGGCGTCCCGGACGTCGTCGGTGGTGATCACCCGGATCGCCTCGTCGGTCGACACGCCCTGCGCGGCCAGCCGGCCGATGATCGCCGCGTACGCGTCCGCGTCCGAGATCGCCTTGGCGAAGATCGTCGGGTTCGTGGTCACGCCGACCACGTGCTTGTCCTCGATCAGCGCCTGCAGGCTGCCGCTGGTCAGCCGCTCGCGGGACAGGTCGTCGAGCCAGATGGAGACACCCGCGTCGGCGAGTGCTTTCAACCGATCGTTCATTTGTCCGATGCCTTCTTCCGAATGTCTGATGTGGTGTCAGTTGGCCGTGTACTAATCGGCCGGCCCGACCGGCCCGGCGGCGGAACGACCGGGCGGGACACCCGGACCGCTGATCTGTGCGGCGACGGCGATGCTGTCCTTGGCGGCCTGGACGACGGCGTCGGTGGTGATGCCGAACTCCTCGTACAGCGTCTGGTACGCCGCCGAGGCGCCGTAGTGCTCCAGGCTGACCGAACGGCCGGAGTCACCGACGATGTCGTGCCAGCTGAGCGCGATCCCGGCCTCGACCGAGACCCGCGCCCGCACGTCCGCCGGGATGACGGACTCGCGGTAGGCGTCGTCCTGCTCGTCGAACCACTCCCGGGAGACCATCGAGACCACGCGGGCCTTGATGCCTTCCTCGGCCAGCTTGGCCCGAGCCTCCACGGCGAGCTGCACCTCGGAACCGGTGCCGATCAGCACCACGTCCGGGGTGCCGCCCGCATGATCAGCGTCGAGCAGCACGTACCCACCCTTGTGCACGTTCTCCGTGGTCGCGAAACCGTCGGCTCCGCGCGGGAACGTCGGCACGTTCTGCCGGGTCAGGATCAGGCCGGCCGGGCGGTCGGTGTGCTCCAGGATGGTCGCCCACGCGGCGGCCGTCTCGTTCGCGTCACCCGGGCGGACGACGTCCAGGCCCGGGATCGCGCGCAGCGCCGACAGGTGCTCGATCGGCTGGTGCGTCGGGCCGTCCTCGCCGAGGCCGATCGAGTCGTGCGTCCACACGTAGGTGACCGGCAGCTTCATCAGCGCGGCCAGCCGGACCGACGGGCGCATGTAGTCGGAGAAGACCAGGAAGGTACCGCCGTACGGCCGGGTCAGGCCGTGCAGCGCGATGCCGTTCAGGACCGCGCCCATCGCGTGCTCGCGGATCCCGAAGTGCAGCACCCGCCCGTACTCGTCGCCGGCGAACTCCTTGGTGGAGAACTCCGCCGGGATGAAGGACGGCTGGCCCTTCGGGGTGGTGTTGTTCGAGCCCGCGAGGTCGGCCGAACCGCCCCACAGCTCGGGCAGCTCCGGCGCCAGCTTGGTCAGCACGTCACCGGAGGCGGCGCGGGTCGCGACGCCCTTGGCGTCGGCGTCCCAGCTCGGCAGCGCGTCCTTCCAGCCCGCCGGCAGCTCCCGCTTCGACAGCCGGGCCAGCAGCTCGGCACGCTCGCCGTTGGCCGCCTTCCAGGTCTGGAAACCCTTGTCCCACTCGGCTTCGAGGGCCTTGCCGCGGTCCAGCGCCTCGCGGGTGTGCGCGATCACCTCGTCGGCGACCTGGAAGGTCTGCTCCGGGTCCCAGCCGAGGACCTTCTTGGTGGCCGCGACCTCGTCGGCGCCGAGCGCCGAGCCGTGGATCTTGCCGGTGTTCTGCTTGCCAGGCGAGGGCCAGCCGATGATCGTGTGCAGCCGGATGAAGCTCGGCCTGTCGGTGACCGCCTTGGCGGCTTCGAGCGCGTCGTACAGCGCCTGGACGTTCTCCTCGTAGCCCGTGCCGCCGTTCGTCCAGTCGACGTCCTGGACGTGCCAGCCGTACGCCGCGTAGCGGGCGGCGACGTCCTCGGACAGCGCGATGTCGGTGTTGTCCTCGATCGAGATCTTGTTCGCGTCGTAGATGAGCGTCAGGTTGCCGAGCTTCTGGTGGCCGGCCAGCGACGACGCCTCGGACGCGACACCCTCCTCGATGTCACCGTCGGACGCGATCACGTAGACGTTGTGGTCGAACAGGCTCGCGCCCTTCGGCGTGTCGGGGTCCATCAGGCCGCGCTCGCGGCGGGCCGCCATCGCCATGCCGACTGCGTTGCCGACCCCCTGGCCGAGCGGGCCGGTGGTGGTCTCGACGCCAGGGGTGTGCCGGTACTCCGGGTGGCCCGGGGTCCTGCTGCCCCAGGTCCGCAGCGCCTTCAGGTCGTCCAGTTCGAGGCCATAGCCGGCCAGGTACAGCTGGATGTACAGCGTCAGGCTGGAGTGGCCCGCGGACAGCACGAACCGGTCGCGGCCGGCCCAGAGCGGGTCCGCCGGATTGTGCCGCATGACCTTCTGGAACAGCAGGTACGCCGCCGGCGCCAGGCTCATCGCCGTACCGGGATGTCCGTTTCCGACCTTCTCGACCGCATCCATCGCGAGCACCCGTACGGTGTCGACCGCGCGCTGGTCGAGCTCGGTCCATTCAAGCTTGGTCTTCTCCGTCACGCCGGCGGCGCTCCTCTCGATGGAAGTCTTCAGGGGTGTCTGCTCAGGACGAGCCTACTGTGGCCGACTCTCTCCGTTGCGCACCGCTCGACTGTTTGTCAACCGTTCAGGTCTGCGGCCTGTTCCCGGCCCGCGGAGGGGGGTGTCCGAACCCTCCTACGGGGCGTCGTAGACTGCTGAATCGTCAGCGCCGGACCTCCGGCGTCAACCCAGATCTGTTCGAGGTGTTCGTGACGGCCGTCGACCCGCGTCCCGCCGCGACGACGTCGTACCCGACGCCGCTGCCGGACGCTACTGCTGTGGTGAGTCCGTCGGTGCGCGACGTGGTGAAGGCGTACGTCGGTCTGACCAAGCCGCGCATCATCGAGCTGCTGCTGGTGACCACGGTGCCGGTGATGTTCCTGGCCGCCGGCGGAGTCCCCGGGCTGCGGGTGGTGGCGGCCACCCTGATCGGCGGCATCCTCGCGTCCGGCAGCGCGAACACGATCAACTGCGTGCTCGACCGCGACATCGACGAGCAGATGCGCCGGACCCGGCGCCGTCCGCTGCCGCGGCACGCGGTCAGCGCCCGCTCGGCGACGGTCTTCGGCGTCGTGCTCGGTGTGCTGGCCACCCTTGAGCTCGGCCTCCTCGTGAACTGGCTGTCCTCCGGCCTGGCGCTGGCGGCGAACCTGTTCTACGTCTTCGGCTACACGATGCTGCTCAAGCGCCGCACCGTGCAGAACATCGTCTGGGGCGGGATCGCCGGCTGCTTCCCGACCCTGATCGGCTGGACCTCGGTCACCGGCAAGCTCGCCTGGACCCCGGTCGTGCTGTTCCTGGTGGTGTTCTTCTGGACCCCGCCGCACACCTGGTCCCTCGCCATGCGGTACCGCGAGGACTACGCGTCGGTCGACGTACCGATGCTGCCCGTGGTCGCCACCCCGGTCGCCACCACGCGGCAGATCATGGCGTACTCCGTGGTCATGGTCGCCACGTCGATCGCGCTCTGGCCGGTCGCCGGCACCGGCTTCGTGTACCCGCTGGCCGCGATCGTGCTGGGCTTCGTGTTCCTCCGCGAGGCCCGCCGGCTGCTGCTGCGTGCCCACACCGGCGCGGACGGCGCAGCCCTGCGACCAATGCGCCTGTTCCACTTCTCGAACATCTATCTCGCGCTGCTGTTCATCGCCGCCGCGATCGACCCGCTGCTGCGCTGATCAGTCCGCTTCCGGAATGAGGATGGTGGCGAGGGCGACCCGGCGGGTGTTGGGACGCTCCTGGCGGTATGGCGCCAGTACTTCGTTGAGCTGGTTCTGCAATGCCGGCAGGTCGCCGTCGGCGACGTACAACTGGCCCATCCCGAAGCCGAGGTAGTCGCGCAGCTCCTGGTCCTCGGCGGCCAGGAAGTTGTCGAACGTCTCGCCGACCAGGCCGAGGAACGTCAGGAAACTCGTGCGTAGCTGGGCCGCGTCCATCGCCCGGATCTCGTCCAGATCGGCGATCGCGAGCCGTTCGCCGAGCGCCAGCGTGCGTTCGGTCGTGCCGCGAACCCTGCGTTCGGCCACCACCGCGAGGATCCCGGCGTCGAGCAGCGCCGCGACGTGCCGGTAGAGCGTCGCCTGGGTGATCTCGGGCAGGGCCTCGCGGAGCTGGGTCGTGGTCAGCTCCCGGCCGCCGAGCTGCTGGATGATCCGCAGCCGCGCCGGATGCATGACCACGTCCGCGATCGGTGAGTCCTTCGGCACAGTCGTCTCCTGATCATTATCAGTCTGATAATGTTATTGCTCTCAGGTTGATAATAGTCGGGGAGAGGACGGCCATGAGCCAAGGACTGCCGATACGGGTGTCGGGGCTGAGCAAGGCCTTCGGGCCGGTGCGGGCCGTGCAGGACGTGACGTTCACCGCGGCCGCCGGCCGGGTCACGGGCTTCGTCGGTCCGAACGGCGCCGGGAAGTCGACGACGCTGCGGATGCTGCTCGGCCTGATCCGGCCGGACGCGGGCAGCGCGCTGTTCGGCGGCACGCCGTACCGGGAGCTGCCCGCTCCCACCGGCACGGTCGGCGCCGTACTCGATCTGGCGGCCGCGCATCCGGCGACGAGCGCGCGGGCGCAGCTGCGGACCGTGTGCGATCTGAGCGGCCACGACCGCTCGCGGGTCGACGCCGTGATCGAGACCGTGGAACTGACCGGGTACGCCGACCGGAAGGTGCGGGGGTTCTCGACCGGGATGCGGCAGCGGCTCGCGCTGGCGACCGCGCTGCTGGGGGATCCGGGCGTGCTGGTGCTGGACGAGCCGTCGAACGGCCTGGATCCGGCCGGCATCGTCTGGCTGCGGACGTTCCTGCGGTCGCTCGCCGACGAAGGGCGGACCGTGCTGATCTCCAGCCACGTGCTGACCGAGTTGCAGTACAGCGTCGACGACCTGGTGCTGATCGACCACGGACGGATCGCCTGGTCCGGCGGCCTGGCGGACTTCACCGGCCACGGGGCGACGCTCGAGCAGGCCTTCCTCACGCTGACCGCGAACGAGGTGACCGCATGACGAACCTGATCCGGGGTGAGCTCACCCGGTTGTTCTCGACCCGGCTGCCGCTCTGGGCGCTGATCGCCGCGGTCGCCTCGGGCGGCGGACTGACCGGCGTCCTCGCGCTGACCGGTCCGGAGAACGCGACGCCGCCGATGCCCGGCATCGATACCCCGGCGGGCGCCGGTCTGGTGGTCGGTCTGTCCGGCCTGCTGCTGTTCGTGCCGGCGTTGTTCGGCACGATCGCGATCACCAGCGAGTACCGGCACCGCACGATCGGTACGACGTTCCTGGCGGCACCGCGGCGCGGCCGGGTGCTGTCCGCCAAGCTGGTCGTCTACAGCGTCGGCGGACTCTGCTACGGGGTGATCGCGTCCCTGACGTCCGGTCTGGCCCTGCTCGGCGCAGCACTCGTCCGCGGTGTCACGCTGACGGTCGACCCGGCGGACCTGCTGCTCCTGCTGACGAAACTCGCCGTGGTCGCGGCCGTGTACGTCGTCATCGGCGTCGCCGTCGGTGCGCTGGCCCGGCACCAGCTCGTCGCCGTCGGCATCGTCCTGGGCTACTTCTACTTCCTCGAGTACGTGCTGATGATCCTGCCCGGCGTCAACCGGCTGTACCCGTACCTGCCCGGCGGCGCGACGTCCTCGCTGACCAGCTTCACGTACCTCACCGACACCATCGCCGACCAGACCTCCAGCCACCTCGGCTCGCCGCTGCCGCCGGTGTACGCCGCATTCGTGCTGCTCGGGTACGCCGCGGTCGGCGCGATCGTCGCCGCCGTGGTCCCGCTGCGGCGTGACCTCACCTAGGCCGCGGGCGTACCGCGTTCGCCGTACACGGCGGTGACGAGTGCGATCAGCAGCCCGGCCAGGAACATGTGGACGAGTACGACGCCCCACGGCAGGCCGGTGAAATACTGCGTGAAGCCGACGACGCCCTGCAGCAGCTCGATCGCCAGCAGCCAGGCGGCCAGCTTCCGGAGCGTGCGCGAGGTCGCGGTCACCCGGGTCGCGATCACCAGCGCGATCGTGATGCCGAACAGGCCGAACACGACGTCAGCGTGCAGCTGGCTGACCAGCCCCGGGTCGAACCCGTTGCGGCCGGTCTCCGGGTCACCCGAGTGTGGGCCGGCGCCGGTCACAATGGTGCCCAGGGCAACGGTCAGCCAGACCGCGACCACCGCGGCGGTGGCCAGCGCGCGGACCACCGGGGGAGTGTGCGGGTACGGGCTGGTCCGCGAGCGGCGCATCATCGAGACCGTCAGCGTGATGATCACCGGCGAGACCAGGAAGTGCGCCGACACGATCCACGGGTTCAGGCCGGTGAGCACGCTGATGCCGCCGATGACGCCCTGCAGCGGGACCCCGAGGGCGGCCGCGGTCGCCAGCCGCCGCAGGTCCCGGCGGATCGGGCGGTAGCGCATCACGACCAGCCAGGTCAGGATCGCGACGATCGCGACCACGAACCCGAGCATCCGGTTGGTGAACTCGATCGCGCCGTGATAGCCGAGCGCGGCGTGCGGGACGTAGGAGTCGTCGGTGCACGACGGCCAGGTCGGGCAGCCGAGGCCGGATCCGGTCAGCCGGACCAGTCCACCGGTCACCACGATGCCGATGTTCACCGCGACCGAGGCCCAGCCCCAGCGCCGGACGACGTCCAGGCTCGGCTCGGGAACCAGGCGCCAGAACTTGCTGACCGGCTCGCTCTCCTGGGGCGGGGTATCCGTGCTCATCACCGGCACACTCTAAAGGTCAGTCCCATTTGAACGTCCGCGAGACCAGGTATCCGAGCACCGCGGCCCACAACGCCAGCGAGAGGGCGGCGGCCCACGGCACCACGCCGTGGACCGTCGAGTTCGAGATCCCGCTCGCCAGGGCGGCGCTCGGAAGCAGCCGGACGACGGCCTGCATGGCGTGCGGGTACTCGTCGACCGGGGTCATGATCGCGCCGCCCACCAGCAGCAGCAGGTACAGCAGGTTGGCGGCGGCCAGGGTCGCTTCGGCCCGGAGCACGCCGGCCATCAGGAGGCCCAGGGAGGCGAAGGCCGCCGTACCGCACAGCACGGTCAGGATCACGCCGAAGACGGCGGCGAATCCGCCGACAGGTTTCCAGCCGAGCGCGAACCCGGTAGCGATCAGAACGGCGAGCTGGATCAGCTGGACGATCAGTACCGCGCCGATCTTTCCGGCGAGGAGGCCGGTGCGGGACAGTGGCGAGGCGCCCAGGCGCTTGATGACGCCGTACCGGCGTTCGAAGCCGGTGGCGATGGCCAGCGAGGTGAACGACGAGGACAGGATCGCGAGCGCGAGCACGCGGGGGACCGCTTCGTCGATCGGGCGGCCGCTGCCCAGCGGCAGGCGGTCGCCGAGGCCGGTGGCGCCGAGCAGCAGCAGGACGCCGAGCGGGATGACCAGTGCCAGCAGCAGCTGCTCGCCGTTCCGGATCAGGAGCTTGAACTCCATCCGGGTGTGTGAGAGCACCTTCTGGGTCCACGGTGCGCTGCCCGGCTGCGGTGCGTACGTCGTCGTCATTGTTCGTGCCTGGGTGACGTGAGCTCGAGGAAGACGTCCTCGAGCGACTTGGTGTGGTGTTCGGTGAGGGAGTCGGGCGTACCGGAGGCGATCACCTTGCCGGCCGACACGACGTGCACCTGGTCGGACAGCTGCTCGGCCTCGTCCATCGCGTGCGTGGTCAGGACGACCGTGACGCCGTCGTCGCGGAGGTCCCGGATCAGTTGCCAGATCTCCCGCCGCCCGTGCGGGTCCAGCCCGGTGGTCGGCTCGTCGAGGAACACCAGCTCCGGCCGCCCGACGATCGCCAGCGCGAACGACAGCCGCTGCTTCTGCCCGCCGGAGAGCCTCCGGTACGGCGTCCGCCCGCAGGTGCCCAGGTCCAGCCGCTCCACGAGCGCGGGGACGTCGAGCGGGTGCGTGTGCAGCGTCGCGGCGTACCGGAGCATCTCGACGGCCCGGACGCCGGACCAGGCGCCGCCCTCCTGGAGCATCACGCCGATCTTCGGCATCAGCTCGTCGTGGTCGGCGAGCGGGTCCAGGCCGAGCACCCGGACGCTGCCCGAGTCCGGGCGCCGGAAGCCCTCACAGGTCTCCACGGTCGTGGTCTTGCCGGCACCGTTCGGGCCGAGCACGGCCGTCACCGTGCCGGCGGTTACGGTGAGACCGAGACCGTCGACCGCGGTCTTCTCGCCGTACCGCACGACGAGGTTGTCGATCTCCACCGCAACTGGCACAAACGGCAGCATAGAGAACGACCGGAAGTGACCTCGCTCACGGTCGGGGTCGTGGCCCCGCGTGGGCCCGTGAACCGGTTAGGGGAGCCTTATTTGAAGGCCCCGGTGAATTACGCGACACTGATGTTGTGAAAACTTCCGCGACCACCCCTGCACCGAGCGGCTCCGTGCCGGCCGGAGCCGGTGTCACGCGGGACGAGTCCACCCGGGACCGGGTGGCCAGGTCGATCCTGACCAACGGTCCGTCCAGTGCCGCCGTACTTGCGGAGCGCCTGGAGCTGACCCCGGCAGCGGTCCGCCGGCACCTCGACCACCTGCTCGACGAGGGTCTGGTCGAGTCCCGGGAGGAGCGCGTCTACGGCCCCCGCGGCCGCGGCCGCCCCGCGAAGGTCTTCGTGCTGACCGACACCGGCCGGCACGCGTTCCACCAGGCGTACGACGACCTGGCGGCGACCGCGATCCGGTTCATCGCCGAAGCCGGCGGTGACGAGGCGGTCGGAGAGTTCGCCCGGCGCCGTTCCGCCGAGGTGGAGCGACGGTACCGGGAGCTGCTCGACGCGGCTCCTGACCACAAGAAGGCGGAGGTGCTCGCCCAGGCGCTCACCGCGGACGGGTACGCCGCGTCCACGGCGAAGGCCGCGCACGGAGAGCAGCTCTGCCAGCACCACTGCCCGGTCGCACACGTGGCCGAGCAGTTCCCCCAGCTGTGCGAGGCCGAGACCGAGGTGTTCTCGAGACTCCTCGGCAAGCACGTGCAGCGACTGGCCACCATCGCCCACGGCGACGGTGTCTGTACGACGCACATCCCGGGCCCAGCCCCTGCGGCCCCTGTAACCGACGGCGAATCTGCGAGGACACGATGACGCAAACCGCTCACCCCGAACTGGAAGGCCTCGGCAACTACCAGTACGGCTGGGCCGACTCCGACGCCGCCGGTGCGGTCGCCCAGCGCGGCATCAGCACCGACGTGGTGCGGGGCATCTCCGCGCTGAAGAACGAGCCGGAGTGGATGCTCGACCTGCGCCTGAAGGGCCTGAAGCTCTTCGACCGCAAGCCGATGCCGTCGTGGGGCGCCGACCTGTCCGGGATCGACTTCGACAACATCAAGTACTTCGTCCGCTCGACGGAGAAGCAGGCCACCAGCTGGGAAGAGCTGCCCGAGGACATCAAGAACACCTACGACAAGCTCGGCATCCCGGAGGCGGAGAAGCAGCGCCTGGTCGCCGGCGTCGCCGCGCAGTACGAGTCGGAGGTCGTCTACCACCAGATCCGTGAGGACCTGGAGGCGCAGGGCGTCATCTTCCTGGACACCGACACCGGCCTGAAGGAGCACCCGGAGATCTTCAAGGAGTACTTCGGCTCCGTGATCCCGGTCGGTGACAACAAGTTCGCCTCGCTGAACACCGCGGTCTGGTCCGGCGGCTCGTTCATCTACGTGCCCAAGGGCGTCAAGGTGGACATCCCGCTGCAGGCCTACTTCCGGATCAACACCGAGAACATGGGCCAGTTCGAGCGGACCCTGATCATCGTCGACGAGGACGCCTACGTGCACTACGTCGAGGGCTGTACGGCGCCGATCTACAAGTCGGACTCGCTGCACTCCGCGGTGGTCGAGATCATCGTGAAGAAGGGCGCCCGCTGCCGCTACACGACGATCCAGAACTGGTCGAACAACGTCTACAACCTGGTCACCAAGCGCGCCACCTGCGAAGAGGGCGCGACGATGGAGTGGATCGACGGCAACATCGGTTCCAAGGTGACGATGAAGTACCCGGCCGTCTACCTGATGGGCGAGCACGCCAAGGGCGAGACGCTGTCGATCGCGTTCGCCGGCGAGGGCCAGCACCAGGACGCCGGCTCGAAGATGGTCCACAACGCGCCGTACACGTCGAGCTCGATCATCTCCAAGTCCGTCGCCCGCGGTGGCGGCCGGACGTCGTACCGCGGTCTGGTCGAGGTCGCGCCCGGCAGTCACCACAGCAAGTCCACGGTGCGCTGTGACGCGCTGCTGGTCGACACCATCAGCCGTTCGGACACCTACCCGTACGTCGACGTCCGCGAGGACGACGTGGCGATGGGGCACGAGGCGACCGTGTCCAAGGTCAGCGACGACCAGCTCTTCTACCTGATGAGCCGGGGCATGGCCGAGGACGAGGCGATGGCGATGATCGTCCGCGGCTTCATCGAGCCGATCGCCCGCGAGCTCCCGATGGAGTACGCACTGGAACTCAACCGGCTCATCGAGCTGCAGATGGAAGGGGCCGTCGGCTGATGCCAGCAGCGGATACTGTTGCTGAAACCCTTGTTGCTACCGGCAACAAACCGCACTCCCACGGGCCGGGTTCCCCGGTCCCGCTCCGGGCCCGCAGCGAGCGTCCGACGTCGTACGACGTCAACGCGTTCTCGGTGCCGACCGGACGCGAGGAGGAGTGGCGTTTCACCCCGGTCAAGCAGCTCAAGGCCCTGTTCGAGGACGCGGCCGGCAGCGAGACGCCGAAGGTCGACGCGTCCGGTCCGGAAGGCGTGGTCTTCGAGACCGTCGCGGCCGACTCGTCGAAGGTCGGCAAGCCGCAGGACCGGTCCGCGGCCGTCGCCTGGAAGCACGCCGGTGACGCGTTCGCGGTCCGGATCCCGGTCGAGGCCGAGCTGACCGAGCCGGTGCACGTGAACGTCGCGAACCTCGGCGCCCGCGGCTTCAGCCACCTGATCGTCGAGGCCGGCCGGCACAGCCGGGCGATCGTGATCATCGACCACAACGGCGCCGGTGAGCTGAGCAGCAACGTCGAGATCGTCGTCGGCGACGGCGCCGACCTGCGGGTCGTCTCGATCCAGCAGGCCGACCACGAGTCGATCCACCTCGGCCAGCACGACGCGCTGGTCGGCCGGGACGCGAAGCTCCACCACGTCGTCGTGACGCTGGGCGGCAGGATCGTCCGGATCGCCACCAACGTCCGGTACGCCGGACCTGGCGGCGACGCCGAACTCCTCGGCGTGTACTTCGCCGAGTCGGGTCAGCACCACGAGAACAGGCTGTTCGTCGACCACGAGGCCGTGCAGTGCAAGAGCAACGCGATCTACAAGGGTGCGCTGGCCGGTGACCACGCCCGCTCGGTCTGGATCGGCGACGTCCTGATCCGGGCCGCGGCCGAGGGCACCAACACCTTCGAGCTGAACCGGAACCTCGTCCTGACCGAGGGCGCCCGGGCCGACTCGGTGCCGAACCTGGAGATCGAGACCGGCGAGATCGAGGGCGCCGGCCACGCGTCCGCGACCGGCCGGTTCGACGACGAGCAGCTGTTCTACCTGCAGGCCCGCGGCATCCCCGAGGACGCGGCCCGGCGGCTGGTGGTGTCCGGCTTCTTCAACGACATCATCGGCAAGATCGGCGTACCCGAGGTCACCGAGCACCTGCACGAGGTGATCGAAGAGAAGCTGGCCCGGACCGCGGAGTTGAGCGCGTCCGCCAAGGCGGTCATCGGCCAGTGAGCGACAGCTTCGAGCGTGCCTGCGCCGCCGCCGACGTCCCCGACGAGGGAGTGATCCCGGTCGAGGTCGGCGGCGTCGAGGTCGCGGTCGTGAAGAGCGAAGGGCAGTTCTTCGCGGTGCGGGACGAGTGCTCGCACGCGCAGATCCAGCTGTCCGAGGGTGACGTCGGCGAGTGCGAGATCGAGTGCTGGCTGCACGGCTCCCGCTTCGACCTGCGCACCGGCGAGCCGACCAGCCTGCCGGCGTACGACCCGGTGCCGATCTACCCCGTGCGCCTCGACGGCGACGACGTACTCGTCGACGTGAAGAACCCCATCAACCAAGCTTCCCTGTAAACCCGACGGAGATAGAGAAACCTCATGGCGACACTCGAGATTCGCGACCTGCACGTGTCGGTCGACACCGATGCCGGACCGAAGCAGATCCTGCGCGGCGTCAACCTGACCATCGCGGGTGGTCAGACGCACGCGATCATGGGTCCGAACGGTTCCGGCAAGTCGACGCTGGCGTACTCGATCGCCGGCCACCCGAAGTACAACATCACCAGCGGCACCGTCACCCTCGACGGCGAGGACGTCCTCGACATGAAGGTCGACGAGCGCGCCCGGGCCGGCCTGTTCCTCGCGATGCAGTACCCGGTCGAGGTGCCGGGTGTCTCGGTGGCGAACTTCCTGCGTACTGCGAAGACCGCGATCGACGGCGAGGCCCCGAAGCTGCGCACCTGGGTCAAGGACGTCAACAAGGCGCTGGCCGACCTGGACATGGACCCCGACTTCGGCACCCGGAATGTGAACGAGGGCTTCTCCGGCGGTGAGAAGAAGCGCCACGAGATCGTCCAGCTGGAGCTGCTGAACCCGAAGATCGCGATCCTCGACGAGACCGACTCGGGCCTCGACATCGACGCGCTGAAGATCGTCTCGACCGGGGTCAACCGGTTCGCGTCGCAGGGTGACAAGGGCGTCCTGCTGATCACCCACTACACGCGGATCCTGCGCTACATCAAGCCGGACTTCGTGCACGTCTTCGTCGACGGCCGCGTCGCCGAAGAGGGTGGCCCGGAGCTGGCCGACGAGCTCGAGGCCAACGGGTACGAGCGGTTCCTGAAGGCCGGCGCGAAGTGACCGACGCCCGGACCTCCAATAGCAGTCCCTTGACTGGGCTTTTTAGTCCGTTGGACGTGCAGTCGGTCCGGGCGGACTTTCCCATCCTGTCCCGCGAGCTGGCCGGCGGGTTCCCGCTGGTCTACCTGGACTCGGCGAACTCCTCGCAGAAGCCGCGCCAGGTCGTGCAGGCGATCGAGGACCACTACCTCAAGCACAACGCGAACGTCGCCCGCGCCATGCACCAGCTCGGTGCCGAGGCGACCGCGGCGTACGAGGGCGGCCGGGACAAGGTCGCCGCGTTCCTCGGGGCCACCAACCGGGACGAGATCGTCTTCACCAAGAACGCCTCAGAGGCGCTCAACCTGGCCGCACACACGCTCGGCGCGTCCCTGAAACCGGGCGATGTCGTGGTGGTCTCCGAGATGGAGCACCACAGCAACATCGTGCCGTGGCAGCTCGCCTGTGAGCGGACCGGCGCGACGCTGAAGTGGTTCGGCGTCACCGAGGACGGGCGGCTCGACACCAGCAACATCGAGGAGCTGCTGACCGAGAACACCAAGGTCGTCGCCCTGACCTGGGTGTCGAACGCGCTCGGCACGATCAACCCGATCAGCGACATCGCCGCCAAGGCGCACGCGGTCGGCGCGACGATGGTCGTCGACGCGTCACAGGCGGTCCCGCAGTTCCCGGTCGACGTCTCGACGCTCGGCGCGGACCTGCTGGTGTTCACCGGTCACAAGGTCGTCGGCCCGACCGGTGTCGGCGTGCTCTGGGGCCGGTACGACCTGCTCGCGTCGCTGCCGCCGTTCCTCGGCGGTGGCGAGATGATCGAGGTCGTCCGGATGACCGGCTCGACGTACGCCGCTCCGCCGGCCAGGTTCGAGGCCGGTACGCCGCCGATCGCGCAGGCGGTCGGGCTCGGTGCGGCCATCGACTACCTGTCCGGGATCGGCATGGACAAGATCGCCGCGCACGAGCACGCGATCGTCGAGTACGCGCTGGACGGGCTGAAGACCGTACCCGGTCTGCACCTGCTCGGCCCGACGGACGCCACCGACCACGGCGGTGCGATCAGCTTCGCGCTGGACGGCGTCCACCCGCACGACGTGTCGACAGTGCTGGACACCCGCGGTATCGCAGTACGCGCGGGGCACCACTGCGCGCGGCCGGTGCACGAGCGGTTCGGAATGCAATCGTCGACCAGAGCGTCTTTCTATCTGTACACGACGCGCGAGGAGATCGAGGCGCTCGTGGACGGCCTGGGATTCGTGCGCAAGTATTTCAAGGTGGACTGATATGCAGCTGGACAGCCTCTACCAGGAGATCATCCTGGACCACTACCGCAGCCCGCACCACGCGGGCCTCGCGGAGCCGTACGACGTGGAGGTGCACCACGTGAACCCGTCCTGCGGGGACGAGGTCACGCTCCGGGTCGAGCTCGACGGCGACACGGTGAAGTCCGTGACGCACGACAGCGTCGGCTGCTCGATCAGCCAGGCGGCGACCTCGGTGATGTCGGACCTGGTGATCGGCAAGCCGGTGGCCGAGGGCATGGCGACGTACCAGAAGTTCCTCGAACTGATGCAGGGCCGGGGGAATGTCCAACCCGACGAAGAGGTTCTGGAGGACGGTGTGGCGTTCGCGGGCGTCGCGCAGTTCCCGGCCCGGGTGAAGTGTGCTCTGCTGGGCTGGTCCGCGTGGCGCGATGCCACCGCCCAGGCCCTGGCCAACAATGGGCGAGCCGACCAAGGAGTGAGCAATGGCTGACCAGACCGACGAGAAGATCGAGCTGCCCGAGGTGGACCTCGCGGCCGGCACGTCCCCGGCCAAGGTGGAGGACGTCACCGAGGCACTGAAGGACGTCGTCGACCCCGAGCTCGGCATCAACGTCGTCGACCTCGGCCTGATCTACGGCATCACGGTCGACGACGCCAGTACGGCGATCATCGACATGACGCTGACGTCCGCGGCCTGCCCGCTGACCGACGTGATCGAGGACCAGACCCGAATGGCCCTCGACGGCCTGGTCAACGACTTCCGCATCAACTGGGTCTGGATGCCCCCGTGGGGCCCGGAGAAGATCACCGACGACGGCCGCGACCAACTCCGCGCCCTCGGCTTCAACGTGTGAGCCCAGCAATCTGCAAGCATTGACAGCAGATTGCTCGATTCGGTAAAGGCGGCGGATGGCCACACTCACACTTCGCAACGTGCCGGAGGAAACCCGGCGCGCACTGAAGCGACGTGCAGCTCAGCACAACCGGTCGATGGAGGCGGAGGCCCGGGTGGACGCCGCTGTGGCTCCGCGGAACTTCATCGAGGCCGTGCTCAGCTGGCCGGCGGACAACGGACCGGACCTCGCCATCACCTCCGTAACCGTTCACGAACTGCTGTCCGGCGTCCTCCGCCTTCCCGAAGGACGGCCGGAAAGTCGACCTCGGTCGAGGACAGCATGATCGCCGCCATCGCACTGTCGCACGGAGTGCAGGTTGCGACCCGGAACGTCGCGCACTTCGCCGGATTCGGCGTCGAGGTTGTCAACCCATGGGACGAATGACGCGCGTCGTCCACGTTGCGCCGGAGCGGTTGGACAGGTGGTTGGGCGGCTTCGGCGAGCGGCACGGTGGGGTGCGGTACGACGTGACGCCGACCGCGGTCACGTTGTCCGCCGAGGACGGCGAGACGGCCGTTGTGACCGTGCCTTTCGAGCCTCTTGCGGAGTTGTCCCGTGCGGGGCTTGTTGCACATGTACTGCGGCCGCGGCGCCTTGGCGTGCTGCTGGTTCGGCGGGGCGGGTACGGCGCCGGGGTGTTTGCCGACGGCAAGCTTCTCGACTCGAAGGTCGGGGCCCGGCACGTGCAGGGGACGACCAAGGCCGGGGGCTGGTCGCAGCAGCGGTATGCGCGGCGCCGGGACAACCAGGCGCGGGAGGCGTTCGCGGCCGCGACCGAGGTCGCGGTGCGGATCCTGGCGCCGGCGAAACTCGACGTGCTGGTGTGTGGGGGAGACCGGCGGGCCGTCGACACCGTGCTCGAGGACCCGCGGCTGCGTGACCTCGTCCCGCTGGTGCGGGCGCCGTTCCTCGGCGTACCGGACCCGAAGCAGAAGGTCCTCGAGCAGGCCGGGGCGGACGCCCGCGCGATCCGGATCGCGCTGGATCAGGCCGGGTCCGAGTAGCTGTCCCGGATCAGCAGCAGCCGTTCGAGCCGGAACCGCCCGGGGTCGAGCGCCCGAACCCCCTGGCCCGGTTCGGTCCAGAACGCCTCGTCGGGTACGACGTCGGCGGTCGGAGGGATGAACTTCACGACCTCCTCGACCGCCTGCCGGGCGACGACCATCGCGGCGCGGGCCGTCTCGCTGCGGTCGCCGACCGGCACCTGACCGGCGATCCGGTCGGCGACCGCGAGCCATTGCCCGGCGTCGATCAGCTCGGACGGCTCCGGCCCTCCGAACGAGTACAGGCCGTCGTCGCGCGGCTCCTGTGGAAGCGAGAACAGGTACTCGCGGTGCGTACCGCAGCCCAGGCACACTCCGGCGTAGCCGAGCACCGGCTCGAGCTCGGCCTCGCTCAGCCGATCCTGCCAGTCGGCCTGGTCGGAGCCGCAGTCCGGGCAGGCGTTGAGCTCGAGGTACAGCAGGACCTCGGTGGCTGTCCGGGCGATCGCGTACCGCGGGTCGTAGCCGTTCACTCGATGCCCACCCCCGATCCCGCCGCGGAACCTCCCGGCCGGAACACCGGCCGCGAGGTCGTGTCCTGGACGGAGGCGGCGCGGCGCATCCGTGAGTCGGTACCGGCGAGCGCGGATGCGGCGATCCCACGCTGCCGCAGTGCGTCGACGACCGCGCCGGTGAAGCGGCCCGGCTCGGTCTGCGCGGCGTGCAGGTCGCGGAGGTCGACCTGGCCTTCGGCGAGCAGGGCGAGTCGCGGATGCACGGTCGCGAGCGCCGCCGCGAAGCCGTTGTCGCCCCGGCAGGTCAACGTGCCGTCGGCTCCGGCGACGTACAGCCGTCGGGTGCCGTCGGCCTCCCGGACCCGGAGCCGGACGTTGGTGTGGTCGCGACGCGCCTGGTCGAGGGCGTCGACGAGCGGCCGGTACGGATGCTGCGCATCGGCGATCACGTCGGTCGTCACCGTCCGGACACGGGGCGGCCGATGGTGCCGTGCCGGGTTCGGGGCCGGGTTCGGGGCCGGGTTCGGGCCCGCAGGCTCGCCGGACTCCATCCGGGCCTGCATCGCCTCGTAGTCGTGCCGGAACATCGTCAGGTAGGCCTGACCGGTCGCCGCGTGCCGAACCGAGTACGCCCGGTCCACGATCGGGCGGTTGTGCCGATCCGTCCGACGGCGCTCGAAGTCGAGGTGGTAGGCGACGGCGACCTTGACCGTCACGACCTGACCGGACTCGTACGATCCGGTCTCGTGCCGCGCGCCGACCGTACCGGTGTCCTGTGCGCCGAACTGCCGGCCCTCCGACATCGTGGCCGCCAGGGCGCCGCCGGGCGTTACCCCGCCGACGGTCCCGGAGCCGGGCAGCAGCCGGTTGCTCCGCGCGGTCAACTGGCTCAGCCGCAACTCCCGCGTGTTCTCGCCGAGCTGGGTCGTCCACTGCTCGTCCGGGTCCGAGATCAGCTCGAGGCCGGAGACCTCCGCGCGCACCCGCATCGCGACCGTGCGGGCCGGGTTGCCGGGGACGGCCAGCGGTACGAGTTCGTAGCCGCTCGGGCCGGCCATCTCCTGGAACGCGACCATCCGGTTGCTGCCGCCGAGCAGGCTCTCCAGAGTGGCCCGGTGCGTCCGGACGCCGCCGGCCCCGAGCAGATCCATCCGGGACAGGCGGGCGCAGACTGCGCCGAACAGCGTGTTCTCCGGCTCGGACGCCTCCGAATGCGGGATCGTGCCTTCGACCAGATAGTTGTCCGGCAGCCGGACGGTCCGGTGGTCGGACAGCACCGGGCCGGCGCCGACGGGCTCCGAGTCGAGTACGGACGCCGGGATCGAGAGACTCATCCGCCCGCTGGCCACCCGGCGGGTGGCAGGGCGCCGGGGCGTCCCGCCGGCCTCGTCGGAGTCCTCGACCTCGACGGTCAGCTCGTAGTCGCGTTCGACCCGGGCCGTCACGACGGACAGGCCGGTGCTGATCCGGGTGTTGAGTTCGCTGCTCGTCGCGGTCGTGGAGGTCCCGAGCTCCAGTCCGGCGCCCGCGGTCAGTGATGCTCCGTCGGAGAGCGACAGCCCGGCCGATGCGTCGTACGCCGTCCCGCGGCCGGCGCTGCGGTTGCGCTCCTTCATGCTCCACAGCTGGACGAGGCCGAAACCGTTGCCGGTGTGGCCCTCGGTGCCGCCCGCGTCGGTCGTGATCGGGCCGGTGAACCGGAGCCGGATCCGGACCCGGAGGTTCCGTGTCCCGGCGCCGTCGCGGACCGGCAACTCGCGGACGAACCCGGCCGGGTCGAGCATGTCGTCCAGCTGCTGACGCCAGCGGGGACCGGCCAGATCTCCGCGCAGCGCGCTGATCAGCACCGGATCGGCCAGCGCCCGAGGCAGGTGCTCGCCGATGGCGGCAGACACCTCCCGGAACGGGTCCGTGTCGTTGCCGTGGCGGTCCTGGAGAGAGGACCGGTCGACCTGCGCGGCTCCCATGAGCTGCTGGTAGTGCCGTGGCACCCGGACCTCGGCCCGCTGGCGGACCAGTTCCTCGGCCGAGGCGAGGACCGTGTCGAGGCGCTGCTGGTCAGCCGTCTGCCGCAGACCGGCGACGCTTACCAGCAGGTCGGCGAGCCGCTCCTGCGTATGGCCGGCTGCCAGGTTGTCACTCGCTCCGTCCGGCCCGGCCTTCTCCTGCTGGTAACGCCGTAGCAGCGCGACCGTGGTACGGCGGGACAGGGCGAGATTGCCATTGAGCAGACGTTCGACGGCATCCGAAACCTGGTGTAGCGGCAGGTCCAGCTCGCGCCGTCCGTACAGCCGCAGCGCGTCGTGCTCGGGGAGGGTGAGGATCACGGCTCCCGATTCCAGCGGGACGGCCCGCGGCTTCGAGCCCCCGGATCGCAGCTGCGCGGCGAGCACCAGATCGCCCCGGAACTGATAGTGCTGCCCGTCCCGCATGAGGGTCCGTTCGACACCGGTGGTGGCCGAGTCGGATCCGGCCGCGGTGACGGTGGTCGACCGGGTGCCACTGACCGTCCCGCCGATGGCGGAACGGTCGGCCGACACCGAGCCGGCACCGCCACTCGCCCCGGCCGTCGCACCGGACGAGACGCCTGACGTGCTGCTGACGCCCGCGAGCGTCACGTTGAGCTCGGCGAGGATCGGCCCGCCGGTGCCGACGTACTGGAGGTTCTCGATGCCGGTGGTGATACCGAGCGTCGTCTGTCGCGGGGCGAGGCTGCGATGCCGCAGGACGTCCAGCGGATCGGACGGACCCGGGCCGATCGCGAGGCCGGTGGTGTACTCGGAGGTGAGCAGCTCCGGGCGGGCGATGAGGTTCCGGGGGGCGAGAAAGCCACTCAGGTGGTGCAGTGCCGAGTTGTCGCCGCGTGCGAGTTCCGGGACCGCGGCGGTCAGTCGTGCGATCGGGTCCCGGGCGTCGACGTGATGGATGGTGGCAGTGTCCAGGAGCCCGGCCCGCACCGGGCCGGGCACGGCGAGCGTCGGCCGGCCGGCCGGGTTGCAGAACTCGCTGTCGATCCAGACCTGCGCCGAGCCCTCGGACCTGACCACCGGGACGCTGCCGCCGTCGGCGGTGATCTCACTGATCGTGATGGTGTGCGGTACGTCGAACACGGCGACCTGTGCGTTCGACTCGGACACCGTCATCCGGTAGGCGCTGCGGGTGGCGGACCAGGCGACGTGGCGGCCGAGGGACGAGCGGCCGGCGACGGCTCCGGCCTGCGGCGCGATGCCGGCCCGACCTTCCGCGGGCGGATCGGTCACGCCGACCCGGACCGACCACGGCAGGCTCCGCGAGCGGCCGCCGGTGCGCCCGGAGGTGCTGACGCCGATGTCGACGTTGACGACCATGTCGTCGTCGGCCAGGCCGATCGGCGTGACGCGGTCGAAGTGTTGCTCGATGGCGATCCGGTAGCTGCGCACCCGGGGCGGGAGACCGGTCCTGTGCTCGGTGAGCTGGAAGACCAGCTGGTCCTGTGCCGCATGGTCGTACCCGGTCTCCAGCCGCTGCCTGGCGAGCTGCTGGACGGCCCGCTCCCAGTTCTCCGCGCGGCTGAGCTGCACCGCTGGGTCCCGGCCGGTGAACGCCGCGGGCCGGGGGATCCCGCCGGGGCCGAGCGGCGGAATCATCGACTGCTGGGCGAGGTGTGCGAGGAAGCTCTCGCGTGCCTGGTCGATGCCGGTGAGATTCCTGATCATCGCCGGGCCGGCTCCGCGCAGTTGGCCCGGTCCGGAGCCGAGCCAGTCGGGCAGCCGCAGCGGGGCCGCGACCGGGACCGGATCGCCGCGGAGCAGTAGCCGCCCATCGGTTCCGTGCCGCGGCAGCCCGTCGGCATCACGAACGACGGCTGCGGCCGGTACCGGCAGGCCGTACCGGAACGCGTCCCGCTCGGCGATCCGCAGCCACGCGTCGCCGGCGCCTTCGATGCTGAACGAGTCGTCGCGGTCGAGACGATGAACGCTGACCTTGTGCCGCAGCCGCACCTTCACACCGACCGTGGGCGCGATGCGCTGGGTGCTCCACCGGCTGCCGAGATCCGCGGTGGAGGCGCTGTCTTCCCGGCCGGTGCTGCGTCCGGCGCGAAGTCCCGGCGCGACGGCGGCGCCGGTCGAGCCGATGCCGGCCAGCGCGGAGCCGGCGTACGTGGCAGTGAGGCTGACCGTTCGGGACGAGCTGAACGCCTGGGCGCCGGAGGATCCGGAGTTGCCGACGCGCCACAGTTCGAGTTTGTGGTCGGGCGAGCTGTCGCTGACCAGCGTCGCCGAGTCCAGTTCGGCCACGGTCTCCAGCTGTGCCCAGGCGACCGGCTGACCGCCGTTGGTGATCAGCCGCCAGACACCGCCGGGACGGGTGGTCTCGTCCAGGCGGGTCAGTGCGTCCTCGGCGAGCAGGCTGCGGACCCGGTCGTGTCCGACCCGGTCGAGGGAGCCGAGGCGCCGGCGAAGCTCCGCGACCGTTCGATCGCACAGGTCGTTCAGGCCATCGGCACGGGTGGCCATGTGCTCAGGCATGACGGTACTGCGGTCCGCGTCCAGGCCCAGGGTCGCGAGGTCGGTCTGCTCGGACGGCGGGGGAACGGTGTAGGTGTGGATGAAGCCGAGGTCGATCGTCGCCGAGTCGTGGTCCGTGCCGGAATCCACGGTCCGGACCGGCGACCACTCGCCGGCCGCCCCGGTACGGATTCGCCAGCTCCACCGTGGACGCGACCCGCGGTAGCGCAGGAACTCCCCGCGCAGTGCCTCGACCGCACCTGTCTGGGCGAACTCGGTCGCCCCGCCACTGACCGCGTCGCTCCGACCGGAACCGACCTCGAACCCGGGAGAGACCAGGTGTGCGACGGCCTTGAGCTTGCTCGTGTCCGGCAGCGCCGTGGTTACCGAGCGCAGGTCCGCGCCGAGCGTCGTTCCGGACGTACGGCTCGCGGAGGTGGTGACGCCGAAGCCGGCCTGGACCACCTGCCCTACCTGCGCCTCGTCGATGTTCAGCGGACTGTCCAGCACCTCGTGAAGCTCGCCCGGGTCGAGTACCAGTTGCAGCTGGATCAGCTCGTCGGCGTCGGCGCGTGGGTCGTTGCCGATCGTCAGTACGACGCCGTCCGGTGCCAGGACGCGGCGACTCTCGGCGCGGAGCGCCCGGTGCAGCGCGTCGGGAGTGAACCGGTAGGACGACTTGCGGTCGGCGAGGGCCTGGTTCAGTTCCTGGCAGAGGGTGGTCAGGTGGGGGAGACGTCCGGACGGTAGTCCGTTGTGCTGTACGTCCGGCCGCGGAAGCGTCGCGGCAGTCGCCCGCTGGTACGCGCGCACGTGGTCGGCGGCCGCCTTCGTGGCGTGCTGGACGTCGTCGCTGGTGAGCAGTACCCGGTAGGCAGCGGCGGCGGCCCGGGCCTGGCCGGCCGCCGCGGTGCAGGTATCGGCGATTGCGGTGTGGCGCGCGGCGATGCGCAGCGTTGCAGTGGCCTTGCCGCGGAGCCGGCGGGTGCGCTCGCCGGCGGATGCGTCGGCTGTCTCAGCCTGGCGGTCGGCGGCGGCGAACAGCTCGCCGGCCCGGTCGTTCGCGCCCGCCGCGCTACGGGTCCGGACGTCCGCCCGGTGTACGTGGTGCGCGGCGGCGGACTCGAGCTCGGCGATCTGGCGGCGTACCCGGGTCCGGAAGCGTTCCCCGGCAGTCGTCGCGACCGGCTCGTCCCGGTCCGGTACGACGACCTGGAGCCCGGCGCCCGGGTGCACAGGCACCGAGTGTCCGGTGCTCCGGATGGCCCGGGAGACGTTCTCCAGGTCGAGTTCGACCTCGGCGAGAGTGCGGCCACCCAGGCTGTCGCGGGTCTCGTGCCACTCCTTGCTGAGCAGCCGGAACTCGGCGTACCGCGCCTCAGCCAGGCGATCACGCGCCTCGCGGTCGGCCCGGACGCCGACGCGGATGTCGCGCAGGAGCTCACGCACCCAGCCGAGGGGGCCGGTCGTCGCGACGCCACGGCCAGGCCCGGCGGACGGCACCGCACGATGACTCCCGCCGACCGGTGGCCGCGGGCGATCCCGTACCCGAAGCGTCGGGACCGTCTGGCCTGACTGGTGCCTGGCGAGCCGTTCGGCGTCGCGGTTCAGTGCCTGGGCGCCGGTGCCGAGATCCGCCGCGAGCGGGCGGTCGTCAGGTCGGCGGGCGCGGACCTTCGCCAGCCGCCGCAGGTCGGCGTCGGTGGCCAGCTGGTTGCCGTCCAGCAGGTTCTGCAGTAGCGCCTGAGCCTCGGCACGCTGCACCTCGGGCAGTCGGGGCAGGTCCAGCAGGGAGTCCAGGGCGGCGATCGCGCCGTCGGCACGGGAGCCGCCGCGGGCGCGATCGAGTTCAGCGCCGGCGAACGCCACCGCCTCGGCGAGCAGGCGCTGGCTGCTGACCTGTCCGGTCGCGCGTGCGGTGAGCCTGCGCTCCAGCCGGCGCAACGCTCTGCCGGGCAGCCGGTCCTTGGCGCTGCCCAGCCGCAGACTGCCGTCGCGGAGGACGACTGCCTCGGGCGCGACGATGCCGAATGCCAGCGCAAGTGCCTGCCGTGCCCGGGCCTGTGGGCGGCCCTCCAGAACCGTCGCGGTCGTCAATCGAGCATCCCCGTTCAGCACGCGGCGCCGACGGTGGCACCGATGATGTCGGGGACGATAGCAACCGGATGTTCAACTTTTCGCCATGTTTCCCATCAAACAGACGTCGAACGCGGGTGGAGATTCTCACCCCGGAATCGGTTGCGAAGAGCCCGTCGATGGGCTGTCTCAGTCGACGGCGTCGTAGAAGTTGTCGAAGTCCTCGAGCATTCCGCGGAAGGTCTCCAGGTCTTCCTCGAGCCGGGCCCGGGTGACCAGGTACGGGTCCGCCAGCTTGGCGCTGCGGCCGAACTGCGACCAGATCTCCGAGTCCGGGACCTGGTCGCCGCCGTGGTCGCCCTCGGGCAGGAACGCCGTCGCCTGCAGGAGCGCGTCGACCGCGAGCTCCCAGCCGAGCCGGATGTGGCGGCGCCGCTCGGTGTGCTGGAAGTCGTTGCTCGCCGGGTCGGGCTCGCCGGCGTACTTCAGCATGTCCGCGAGCGCCCAGTTCTGGTACAGGTACGCGACGTGCACCCATTCCGCGGCGTCGATCAGCCGGGACCGGCCGATCCCGAACGGTGCGCCGACCTGGATCGTGGTCTTCTCGGACACGTACGGGATGACGATGTCGCCGACCGGTGACTGGTAGGTCCAGGAGTCCGGACCCTCGATCAGGTTCGTGCCGAGCTTCATCGGCGCCGCACCGCCGAGCGACAGCGCCGGCACCGGCTGGCCCGGCTCGCCCGGTGGTTGCTCCCGCTCCGAGAGCCGGAGACTCACGTAGGTCTGGGCTTCCCAGATACTCCGCGCCATCAGCATCGGTTATCTCGCTCCTACTTCTCTGGCCAGCTTGGCGTATGCGTCTCGGGTCAGCTGCAACCGGTGCAACCGGAACCGGCCGGGATCCAGCTCCCTGGCGGCCCGTCCCTCCGGCGTCCAGAACTCCTCGTCCGGTACGGCGTCGAGGCCTCCGGGGACGAACTTGATCACCTCGGCGACCGCGGCCTGCGCGATCGCCAGCGCCCGGCCCGCCTCGGCAGGATCCGTGGGCACCGCGGACACGAGCCGCTCGGCGACGTCCAGCCACTGGCCGGCGTCGATGATGTCCGACGGCTCCGGCCCGCCGAACGTCGGCCAGCCCTGCACCGGCGTCTCCCCATCCGGTACGCCGAACAGGTACTCGCGTCCGGCGCCGCAGCCCGGGCAGACCGCGGTGTAGCTGATCGACAGCTCACCGTCGACGTCGGCCAGCGCCTGCTGCCAGGGTGCCTCGTCGGTCCCGCAGTCCGGGCAGGGATGCAGCTCGAGGTACAGGTGTGCCTCGTCCCGGGTGCGTGCCACCGAGAATCCCATGAAGCCCCTCTCGCTGAAGTCCAGCAGTATCCATCATCGGCTCACGGCCCGGCCAGCGACGGGCCGTGGCCGGTTGGTGAAATCGTTCGTCCGGCGGATCCGCCCGAATGGGTGCGCGCCGAATGGCTGACCACGTAGGCCATCTGCTGCACGGTCGTCTGGTAGTCCAGCCCCTTGAGCACGTCCCGAGGTACGCCGTTCTGCACCAGCGCCTCGGCCACCTGCGCGTTGAAGTTGCCCGGCGGCAAGGTGTTGTGCAGCTCGCGGAGGTCGACGCGTCCCTCGGCCATCCGGACGACGGTCGGGTGCAGCCGCTCGAACGCAGGGCCGAAGCGCGGGTCGCCCTCGCACTCCAGCGTGCCGTCCTTCGTGGCCCGGTACTTCTGCTCCTGACCGTCGGCCTGCCTGACCAGCAGCACCATGGTCCGCTCCTCGGCCTTCGCCTGCTGGATCAGCTCGAGCAGCGGCGTGTACGGCCGGCTGACCACGCCGGACTTCCCCTGCTGCAGCTCGTCGGCGACGACGTCCGGCCGCCCGAAGTCCGTCGGCTCCGCGCGCAGTTGCGCGTCGGCGAGTGCGGTGTCGAGGGTGGCGCCGCGCTCCATCTGCCGGAGTACGTCGAGGTACTGGTGCCCGAGCATCCTTACGAACAGCTCGCCGCGGGCCAGGTCCCGCACCTTCGTCGTGTCCCGGGTCACCGGTTCGCCGCGGCCCTTGTCGGTACTCGTCCGCACGGTCGCGTCGTACCGGACCGGGATCCGGACCGTGACCAGCTGGCCCTCCAGGAACCTGCTGGTCTCCAGCCGGGTGCCGTTCGCGTCCGACGCCTGCTCCTTGACCTGCTCGCCGATCGAGCCGCTGACCCCCACGAGGCCGCCCTCGAGGCCGCCGGTCGCGGTGAGCGGAGTCAGCCGGTTGCCGGAGTTGGAGGACCGGTACGTCTTCTGACGCCGCCAGACCCGGCCGACCTGCCCCTCGACCTCGGGCCCGTCCAGCTCGAAGCCGATCGCCGTGGCCTGGAGACGTACGTCGACCGTCTTGTTGCCGTTGCCGGTTTTCGTCATCGACTGCAGGTCGATGCCCGGGCCGAACATCCGTCCGGCCTTGGCCGCCAGCGCGGTCGCGGACAGGTTCGCGTGCAGCAGATGCTCGTACGCCGCCGTGCCGTTCTCGCCCAGCACACCGGGCTGCTCCAGGTACTCCGTGAGGTTCTCCAGCAACTCGTGCCGGCGTTCCCGGTCCCTGCCGTGCAGCGCGACCCGGATCGCGACTGCGCCCTCCGGCAGGTCGATCTGCCGGTGGTCGGCGATCGCCGCCTCCGCCGACGCGCTGCCGGCCGGCGGCGGTCCGTCCATCACATCGCCGCGCGGGATCCACTGGACCAGGTCGGCGCGGACCTCGGCGCGCTCGGACACGGTCGTGACGTCGGCCGGATCGACCCGGCCGAGCCGCCAGCGGAGGCTCGCCTGCGCGGCGGAGCCGGCGTTCCGGATCCGCACGACCTCGGTGGTGAAGACCGCCGCCCGGTGGGTCTTGACCAGATCGAAGTGGCCGAGGCGGTCGAGGGTCGTGTTCTGCTCGCCGCTGCCGGCCGTGGTGTTCCGGGTCTGGTCGGTCGACAGGCCGCCGGACGCATCCGTTCCGCCGCCGAGGCCGCCCTTCCCGTCGATCCCGCCGGACACCGTCGTCGTGTGGCCGGTCGACCGGTCCACCGACTGGTAGTCGTACTTCTGCCGCGCCTTTCCGACGTCCTCCTGGGGGATGTCGGGCTCCGTGCCGGCGTCCGGGTTGTCCTCGTCGACGGGCTTGTCCGGGACGTTGTCGATGGTGCGCGGTCCGGTGAACCGCGCCCGTACCCGGACGAACAGCACGTCCGGCCGGGCCTGTCCCTGCACCGGAACCTCGATCGGCGCGTAGAAGCCCCCGGCGCCGAGCATGTCGTTCAGGTGACCCGGGAAGCTGCGCGGGTCCAGATCGACGTCGATGTCGTTCTGCAGCTGCAGACTGGCGGCCCGCAGCCCCGGCGCCACGGCGTCGACCTGCGGCTCGACCAGCGTCCGCGGGTCGAACGGCCGGCCTGCGACGGTGACCGACTCCATCACGGACGCCCCGAGGCCGTCCTCGTACGCGTCCGAGGTGTGTACCTCGCGGCGTTCGTCGGCGTGGGCGATGACCTGTTGTGCCACTGCGTCGAGCTGCGCGGGCCCGATCGGGGACTGCGAGGCAGGAAGCTGGTTCTGCTGGAGGAGCTTCGCCATCAGCCGCTCGTTGGTGTGCTCCGCGGCCAGACCGGTGGTCACCCCGGCCTTCTCCTGCTGGTACCGCCGCAGCACACCGGCAGCCGTCCGCCGGCTGATCGGCAGCCGGTCGTTCAGGTACCGCTCGGCGACGTCGGACACCACCCACAACGGCAGGTCGAGCTTCTTGTCCGCGTACAGCTCCAGGGCCCGCCGCTCGGCCATCACCTTCTGCACGCGGGCTTCCGGCAGCTCGACCTGCCCGACCACCTCACCGTTGTGCACGATGTCGGCGGTCATCGCGTACCGCTCCATGAACTCGTGGTGGGTGCCGGGGTTGATCAGCAGATCCTCGTCGCCGGACGTCTCGCTGATCGTCGTCGACTGCGACCGGCCGCCGGTCCGGGAGACCGACACCCCGCCGCTCCGGCTGACGGCGTCGGCGCCCACTGCGCCGACATGGCCGCCGCCGGCGCTGCCGCCGAACCCGCCGGACGACGACGTACCGGAGGTGGAGCCGACGTCGTTCATCGGGAACTCGATGTCGACGCTGTTCTGCTGGCTCATCGCGAGGTGCGTCAGGCTGACCGCCTTGCCGCGGATGACGATCTGGTACTCCTGCGGCAGGATCGTCCGGTCCCGCAGCATGTGCACCGGGTTGCCCGGGGCGCGGACCACCGTGAACGGCAGCCGGTACCCGCCGTTCAGCCACTCCCGGTTCGCGAACAGGCTGGTGGGGGCGAGGTCGGCGTGCAACGACGGCAGTGCGGTCGAGTCGGCGCGGATCGCAGGGATCGCCTTGCACAGCGCGTCGGCCAGGTCGCCGGCGTCGACGGCGACCGGGAAGGCCTGCTGTACGGCGTCGGCGTGTGGCGCCTTCGGGTCCTTCTCGTAGACCGGCGTGCCGACGCGGGTCATCGAGCTGTCGTACGCGACCTCCATGCTGCCGCGGACATCGGCCAGCGGTACTGCGTCGCCCTTGCCGGTGATCTCCGCGAACTTGATCCGGATACCCTGCGCGAGCCGGTCGAGCGGCTCGGTGGACTCGCTCAGCGTGACCCGGTTGACCCGGCGCCCGGCGGTGTGGCTGAAGTTCCGGCCGCGGGCCGTCCGGGTGCCGGTCAGGCCGAGCCGCCCCATCAGGCCGCTGACCCCGGCCGCCGGGCCGCGGGACCCGCCGAGCCCGGCCGACAGCGGCAGCGCCTTCGACCGCCCGGAAGTCCGCCCGGTGGCCCGGGAGCTGATGCCCAGCAGTACGACGTTCTCGTTGTCGCTGACGCCGGCGCCCTGGGTGGTCAGCCTGCCGGTGGCCTCGTCGTGGTCCTGCGTCACGGTCAGCCGGAACGGCCGCCACTTCGGCGTACCGGCGATCCCGCGGTCCTCGAGCATCACGATCAGGCCGCCCTGGCAGGCCTGGTTGATGCCGGCCTCGATCCGCGGCGCGTTGATGTTCTGGATGATCCGCTGGTAGTTCCGGTTCTGCAGGTCGTCGCCGCTCGTCGCACCGTGCGGCGGGACCAGGCCGAGCTTGCGGAGTCCGTCGAGCGCCTGCAGCTGGGCCGCTTCGGCGCCCTTGAGGTTCTGCGGCAGCGCCTTGCCGGCACCACGGATCTGGTCCGGGCCGTAGCCCATCCACGGCGGCACGTGCTGCGGATCGGTGGTCGGCGCCGGGTCGCCACGGAGCAGCAGCCGGCCGTTCGGGTCGAGCTTGACCGACTTGTCAGGGTCGTCGGCGTTCCGCGGTACGGCGTCCTTGTCCGCGCGTCCGCCGACCCGCAGCAGGTCGTTCTCCGGGACCCGGAGCAGCGCCTTGCAGGTGTCCGTCTCGACGATCGGGGCGGCCTTCGGGTCGCCGGCCTTGCGCAGCGTCGCGCGGACGTTCAGGCCGACCAGGACACCCTGGGTCGGTCCCTGGTTGCGGTGCACGGCCGGGGTGATCGTGGTCATGCTGACGCTCTGCCCGCCGGTCCGGGACACGTTGCGGCCGGCCGACACGTTCGGCGCCAGGTTCACGCCGCTGCCGCCGACGTTGTTCAGCACGGTCGCCGCGCCCAGCGGGTTCACCGCGTCCGGCTTGCCCGGGAAGGCCAGCCCCGCGGTCGCGGTTGCCGACGTACCGAACGTCTGGCTCGCGTTCGAGCCGGCGAAGTCGACCAGGACCTCTTCCTGCCACATCTCCGAGCTGGACTCACCGACGAGTTCGACGTCGGCCCAGACCGGCTCGATCTCCCAGGTCAGGTCGTACTCGGTCGCGCCGCCGGTCGGGATCCGCCGGGTGATGCCGCCGGGCTGACTCATCTCGCGGAGCAGCCGGTGCGAGTCGTTGACCATCAGGCCGGCGATGTGGTCGTACGCGACCCGGTCGAGGCCGCCGTACTGCTGCTGGGCCCGGCGTACCAGGCGGTCCGTCACGTCCTGCAGGCCGGTGATGCTGGTGACCGCGTGCCGCGGGAACTCGCCGGTGACTTCCTGGCCGTGGCCGATCTCGTCGAGCGAGACCGTCTCCTTCGGCGGCTGCACCGTGTACGCACTCGACACCCAGGTCTGCTGCCGCCCGGCGTCGAGGGTCTCGACCGCCGACCAGGACTCGGTGGGGGCGTTCCGTACTTCGATCTCCCAGGTGCCGGACCACTCGTACAGCAGCGATTCGCCGCGGTTGTCGTCGACCCAGCCGGACTGGTAGTGCGCGGTGGCCCCGCTGCTGTCGGCCAGCGTCCGGCCGCGGGACACGTCCACACGCGGCGACACCAGCTGGGCGGCCGCGTGCAACGGCGTACCGGGGGCGGCCAGCGCGATGAACGGCTGCAGGCTCAGGCCGAAGTTCGTGCTGGTGGAGTGGGTGTTGGTGGTGCCGACACTGGTACCGCCCTCGCCGAGCGTGCCGGACATCTGCTCGGCCATCTCGTAGTTGCGGTTGGTGATCTCGGTGAGATCGCGCGGCACCAGCCGCAGCCGGACCTGGGGGAGCGTCGAGACGTCGGCGTCCGGGTCGTGGCCGACGGGGAACACCATCCCGTCGGTGGACATCAGCCGCCGGTACTCCGCGCTGGGCATCGGCGCCGGACCGCGGCCCGGGATCTGCTGGTCGATACCGTTCGCGGCCAGGATCCGGTTGATGTCGTCGGCCGGCAACGTGACCGGCTGCCCGTCCGGGGTGCCGGTCATCAGCAGGTCCTTGACCGGCATCGCCCGGTCGAGGCTGCGTTCGTACGCGAGCACCTGGCGCTCGGCCGAACCGGCGAGCTCGGCGATCCGGGCCGGCGCGGCGCCCGCGTCGATCTGGGTCAGCAGCTGCCGGTACTCGGCGAGCGCCTTGTGTGCGGTGCCGGCGGCGGTCTCGTACCCGTCGGCGATCTCGGTATGCCGCTCTGCCTTGCGCCGGGCTTCGTCGGAGAGAACCCGGAGCTTGCGGGCCCGCTCGGGCGCGCCGTGGTCGTGCTGCCGGTCCTCCTCCGCGGCCGCCGCGTCGGACTGGTCGGCGTCGGTGGTGGCGTCGAGCGAGCTGTTCCGCTTGGTGGCGACGTCCATGTCGAGGTCCTGGGCGGCGGCCTCGAGGATCTCGATCTGCTGGACGACCTGGCGACGAAGGTGTTCCGGCGTGTGCGGGGCGGCGTTGGAGGCCGCGGCGGCACGGCCGGCCGCGACTCCGAAGGCGGCGGCCTGCGGGTCCACGACCACGCCGTCGGTCCAAGGCAGCGCCGGCTCGGAGCCGCCGTGCCGCCGGATCGTCCGGGCGAGGCCCTCCAGGTCGCGCTGCAGGTCCGTGACCGGCTGGCCGTCGGCCCGTGCCTCGTGCCAGTCCCGGAGCAGCAGCTGGAAGCTCGCGACCTCCGCCTGGACCCGGCGGTCCCGGCGTTCGCTGCCGAAGGCGGACCTGAGCTTGCCGAGCAGGCCGTGCGGGCGCTCGGCCCGGCCGGCGGTGACGTCCTGCGACAGCTGCGAGGTCTGGTTCGCCCAGACCACGCGGAGTTGCTGGTCGGTGAGCCTCGACGACAGCTGTACGACGTGCGGGTCGGTCGCCGTACCGGCGTGCCGCACGCTGCTCGCGAGGGCGCCCAGCGGGATGTCGCCGACCTCGATGCGGACGTGCTGCGGGTCGTCGATGCCGGGCATCCGCAGTACGGCGAGCTGGTCCGCCTGCAGCCGATCGGTCAGGGTCGCCGCGACGTCGTCCTGGTTCATCGACCCGAGTACGTCGAGCGCGCGCGTCGAGGTGAGGTCGTCCTCGGACGCGGGCCGCTCGCGGCGTTCCAGCCTGGTGCCGCGGATCTGCGAGGTCCAGAGCCGGCGACCGGTGGTGCTCTGCTGCCGGCTGCGTTTCGGGGCGCGGTGCCGTCCGCCCACGTTGCCGCGCTGCCGGCGGTGCGACGTCGGCGTACTGCGCGCCGTACGGGCGTCGAGGTACTCCGCGTCGCGGCTGATCAGGCCCGACGTACCGACGATCTCCGAGGTCCGCACGACCGGTCCCGGCTGCGGGATCCGGCGGAGCCGCTCGGCGGCCTCCGGGTCGTGCGCCGCGGCCCCGGCGAGCGCCACCTGCAGCATCGCCTCGGCCTCGGCGCGTTGCGACGGGCTGAGACCCGGCCCGCCGAGGTAGCGGTCGAGCGCGTCGGTCGCACCGCGGGCCGCTTCCTGCCCGCGGGCGCGCGCGACCTCGGCGCCGAGGATCGCGACGGACTCGGCCAGCAGGCGGTCCTCGGTGACCCGGTCGGCGGCCCGGCGGGTGAGCTGGCCCTGCAGCGACCGCAGCACGTCCGCGTCCAGCAGATCGTCGCGGGTACTCAACCGGACCCGGCCGTTCCGCAGCGGCACCGCCGACGGGTGCAGGATCCCCAGGGCACTTCCGACCGCCCAGCGGGCACGGACCCTCGCGTCCGCGGCGGACAAAGTGGGTGTGGTCAGCCGAATCACCGCCTCCCCGTTCAGTGCCCCGGTGCTCACCAGTTGTCACCGGGACGCTCTGGTTCCGGAATGTAGCAAAGAATCGGTTACTTGCCAGCAACACGGAGCACACGTGCTGTTAACAATTTACGCCGTCCGTTCACCTACCATCCGCAGCATGACTGAGACGTTCGGTGCGTCGGAGTGGACGGTCAGCGACGCACGCCAACTCGTCCACGAACTCCGGCGGATCGCGGAGGGTGACCGGGAGTACGACGCCATCGAACTGTTCGTCGCCCTGTGCGAGTACCTGGACGAGCTGCACGGCACCGACACGGCCCGCGGCCGGTACGGGTTCGGCTCCTTCTACACAGGCGCACAGCTCGACCAGCTCGCCGCCGCGGTCCAGGCCGTCCGCGGTCCGAGCACCGCCTGGGACCCGGCGTCGAACCGGATGGACCAGCCGGTGAACGCCGCCGTCACGCTGGCCGACGGCCGCGAGCTGGCCGGCTGGATGGAAGGACGTCCGGCATGGGAACGACAGGTCGGCCTCTGCCTTCGGGCGCTGTATGCCTATCTAGACCAGTTGTACGGCGGTCCGGGACTGTTCAACCAGCTGCTCACGCCGCTCGAGCGGGAGCGGGTCGCGGCGCGGTAACAGGGTGGAAGAAGGCCCGGCCGCTGGCGCGATTGGTACCTCCCTGCCATTACGGTAGGCGCGTGAGTCTCTCGTCCTCCACGCGCACTTCTTCCCAAGGGTCCCGGGCCACGGGCCGACCGGCGGGTGGCGGCTCGACCCGCCTCCCGAGCGGCCGGGAACGACGTCCGGCGCTGGCCGCGCTCGCGGTCATCCTGATCCTGCTCGGCGCCGCCGGATCCGCGCTGATCGCGCTGAACAGCGGCAACCGGTCCGACTTCGTCGCGATCTCCGCCGGCGCGCTGCCGCCCGGCCACCGGATCGAGCCCAAGGACTTCTCCCGCGGCGACCTGGCCGGCGCCACCGGCGGGCTGGTCCCGTGGTCCGAGGCCGGCAAGTACGTCGGCCGGTACACCACCAGCTGGCTGTACAAGGACCAGTTCGTCACGCCGGAGAACTTCACCAAGGACGGCCAGCAGCCGATCCCGCAGAACGGTGCCCTTGTCGGTGTCAGCCTGGACGCCGGCCACGCGCCGTCCGACGGGCTGAGCGTCGGCGACATCGTGCAGGTCGTCCGGGTCCCGGGTGGCAACGACGGCGGCGGCAACTCGACGCTGCTGGTCGGCGCGGCCATGGTGACCTCGAGCGCCGGCGCGATCACCGACAGCAAGACAAGTGCGAACAGCTCGCTCAACGTGACGATCCTGGTCCCGCAGTCGAAGGTCAACCTGGTCGCTGCTGCCGCCGCGGCGAAGACGTTGTCGGTCGCGAAACTGGCGCCCGGTACCAAGACCGACGTGGCGAGCGGCGGGTCGAACTGATGGCACTGGTGGCGCTGGCGAGCGCGAAGGGCTCTCCGGGCGTGACCACGGCGAGCCTGGTCCTCGGCGCCCTCTGGCCGCGGCAGGTGCTGCTGGCCGAGTGCGACCCGGCCGGCAGCGACGTCGCGATCCGGATGACCGGCCCGGCCGGTGCGGCGCTCGACTCCGACCGCGGTCTGGTCAGCCTGGCCGCCGCGAGCCGGAAGGGCCTGGGCGACGAGGTGATCCTGGCCCACAGCCAGCAGCTGGACGGCGGACTCGACGTGCTGCTCGGTGTGCGGTCGCCCGAGCAGGTTGGCGGTATGGGCGGGCTGTGGCACCCGCTCGGCATCTCGTTCAACCAGATGCAGCAGAGCGACGTACTCGCGGATTGCGGGCGGATCGGCGCCTCGTCGCCGCAGCTCCCGGTGATCCAGGCCGCGCGTCTGGTCGTGATGGTGTGTACGGCGACCGGCTCGTCCGTGGCGCACCTGCGCGAACGGCTGTCCACGCTCGTGCATCACGTGGACGCCCAGCTCGGTGTCGTGGTGGTTGCCGACCCGAAGCAGCGGGACGGTGTGAAGCAGGTGTGGTCCGTGCTGGACGCCATGTCGCTGCCGGTGCGGCACCGCTGGCACCTGGCGTACGACCCGGCCGGGGCGGCGTTCTTCGACGGCCGCGGCCACGGACGGCTCGACAAGACCCAGCTGATCCGGTCGGCGAGCGTGATCGCCGCGGAGATGGCGTCGCTGGTCGCCGCCCCGCCGCCGCAGGACTTCGACATGGCGAACGCGGCGTTCCCGCCAGGGGACTACCGACCGTGAGCGAGCGAAGCGAGGTCACCATCAAATACAGCGCCACCCTCCGCTCATCGGCGTCCGGAGGACGTCGATGAGCGCAGACCAGGAGCTGGTTCGGCGCTTGCGGGTCCAGGTCGCCGAGCGGCTGAACGAGCAGCGCCGCCGCGACCAGGTGAACGGCGTACCGCCGATGAGCGCGGAGGACGAGCGGGAGTACGCGCGGTCGCTGATCGTGCAGGTGCTCGAGGACCACGCGCGGTACGAGCTGGCCGAGGGGCGGACGCCGCCGACGCCGGACGACGACGCGCAGATCGCCGGCGCGATCCACTCCGCGCTGTTCGGGGTCGGCCGGCTGCAGCCGCTGATCGACGACCCCGACGTCGAGAACATCGACATCAACGGCTGCGACCAGGTCTTCGTGCAGTACGGCGACGGCCGCGAGGAGACGCCCGGCCCGGTGGCCGAGAGCGACGAGGAACTGATCGAGCTGATTCAGGTACTGGCCGCGCACGCCGGCCTGACCAGCCGTCCGTTCGACTCCGCGAACCCGCAGCTGGACCTGCGGCTGCCGGACGGCTCCCGGCTGTCGGCCGTGATGGGCGTGACGTCGCGGCCCGCGGTGTCGATCCGCCGGGCCCGGCTCGGCCGGGTGTTCCTCAAGGACCTGGTTGCCAACGGCACCATGACCGACGACGTCGGCTCGTTCCTCCGGGCGGCGGTCGCGGCCCGGAAGAACATCATGATCGCCGGCGCGACGAACTCCGGGAAGACCACGATGCTGCGGGCGCTGGCCAACGAGATCCAGCCGCACGAGCGGCTGGTCACCGTCGAGCGCTCGCTCGAGCTCGGGCTCGGGGAGTTCAAGGACCTGCACCCGAACGTGGTCGCGTTCGAGGAACGGCTGCCGAACTCCGAAGGCGTCGGCGAGGTGACGATGGCCGATCTGGTCCGGCGATCGCTGCGCATGAACCCGAGTCGCGTCATCGTCGGTGAGGTGCTCGGCGACGAGATCGTCACGATGCTGAACGCGATGAGCCAGGGGAACGACGGCTCGCTGTCGACGATCCACTCGAACAGCTCGATGGAGGTGTTCAACCGGATCAGCACGTACGCCATCCAGGCGAGCGAGCGGCTGCCGATGGACGCCACCCAGATGCTGATCTCCGGAGCGCTCGACTTCGTGGTGTTCGTCCGCCGGCACAACGACTACCAGCGCGGCGGCGGCGTCAGCCGGTACATCGAGAGCATCCGCGAGGTGACCGGCTGGGACGGGCGGGTGCTGTCCGGCGAGGTGTTCGCGCCGGGACCGGACGGCCGGGCCGCGGCGCACGCGCCGATCGCGTGCATGAACGAGCTCGAGCACTTCGGGTACCAGCCGCTCGTGCACGGAACCTGGGCGTGATGCGATGACCAACGAGACCTTGGCGGCGCTGGTCTGCGGCGCGGTGGTGGGCGGCGCCGTACTGCTGCTGATCGTCGCGATCCGCGGTACCGAGCCGAAGGACGAGACGCCCTCGCTGTTCCGGAACCGGAGCGCCGAGAACCGCAAGAACATGATCCGGCTGGGCGCCGGTGTCGCGACCGGCCTGCTGGTGCTGGTGGTGACCCGCTGGCTGGTGCTCGCGGTCGCCCTGGGCCTGCTGGCCGGGATGGCGGACCGGTTCTTCGGCGGCAGCGGCGAGGAGCGCCGGGCGATCGACCGGCTGGAGGCGCTGGCCACCTGGACCGAGGCGCTCCGCGACACCATCGCCGGTGCGGTCGGCCTGGAGCAGGCCATCCCGGCCACCGCGGTGAACGCCGCCCCCGCGATCAAGCCCGGCCTGAACCTGCTGGTCGACCGGCTGCGGATCCGGGAACCGTTGCCGTCAGCACTGATGCGGTTCGCCGACGACCTCGACGACCCGTCCGCGGACCTGATCGTCGCGGCCCTGGTACTGAACGCCCGGCTCCGCGGACCCGGCCTGCGGGAGGTGCTCAGCGCGCTGGCGGACTCGGCCCGCGAGGAGCTCGACGTCCGCCGGAAGGTCGCGGCCGAACGCCGGTCCACCCGGCGCAGCGTGCAGGTGGTGGTCGCGATCACGCTGATCATGGCGGCCGGCCTGGTGCTGTTCAACCCGACGTACATGGCGCCGTACACGAGCTTCATCGGGCAGGTCGTGCTGGCCGTGGTGATCGGCCTGTACGCGCTCGGCCTGATCTGGCTGCGGCGGCTGGCGAAGATCGAGGTACCGGAGCGGTTCCTGATCGGCGTCTCCAAGGACCACGGATATCACCGCCCGGGTGACGAGCGGATGGAGGTGGTGAACGGATGACGTGGGCCTTCATCACCGGCGCGATCGCCGGGCTCGGCGTGTACGTGCTGGTGCGGATGTTCATCAGGCCACGGGCCAACGTGCTGTCCACGATCGCCCGGATCGACGCCGGCCGCGGCGGCTTCGCCGGCGGGGCCACCACGAGTGCGGCCGGCGAGCGGGTGCTCGGCGGCGTCGACCGGGCCCGGGAGACGCTCGGCCGCCGGCTGGAGGCCGAGGCGAACGCCCGCGGCTGGGCGTTCGGCAAGCTCCGCCGGGACCTCGCGGTGATGAACCAGCCGTTCGCCGCGATGCTCGCCACCAAGGTGTTCTTCGCGCTCGGCGCGATGGTCTTCATCCCGATCGTGCTGTTCCTGTTCTCCGCGATCGGCCTG
Organism: Kribbella aluminosa; assembly: GCF_017876295.1. Lineage (NCBI taxonomy): Bacteria > Bacillati > Actinomycetota > Actinomycetes > Propionibacteriales > Kribbellaceae > Kribbella > Kribbella aluminosa. Next base: position 4,452,753 of record NZ_JAGINT010000002.1, read on the forward strand.
ACCGCTCCCAGCGCGACACCGGCGATCGTGACGCTCGCCTTCATGGGCGTGGCGTTCTTCCTGCCGGACCTGGCCCTGCGCCAGGAGGCGGAGAAGCGGCGGCGGGACTTCCGGCACGTGGTCGGCAGCTTCCTGGACCTGGTCGCGATGAACCTGGCCGGCGGCCGCGGCCTGCCGGAGGCGCTGATGACCGCATCCACGATCGGTGAGCACTGGGCGATGGCCCGGATCCGGCAGGCGCTGGCGAACGCGCGGCTGATCGGCATCACGCCGTGGGACGCGATGGCCCGGCTCGGCGAGGACCTGGGCGTCGAGGAACTGCGGGACCTGGCGTCGGCGCTCGCACTGGCCGGCGACGAGGGCGCGAAGATCCGGTCGTCGCTGCTCGCCCGGGCGGCGTCGCTGCGCCGCAAGGAGCTGGCCGACGTCGAAGGCAAGGCCGGCGAACGGTCCCAGTCGATGCTGGTCGCGCAGCTGGTGATGATCGCGGCCTTCTTCCTGTTCCTGGCCTTCCCGGCAGGCGTGGCGATCCTAGGCAGTTGACATACTGGGGCCGGTTTCGGCCCCACGAATCGGAAGGCATGCGGATGACCTCGGAGTTGATGTTCTGGCGGGCGATGGCCGGCTACGCGGTGGCGCGAGCCCAGGCGCAGCGCGCCCGTCAGCGCGCCGGACAGACCGAGCTTGGCGCCTCCGCACTGGAGTGGGCGATCATCTCGGCGATCCTGGTCGCGGCCGCGCTGGCGATCGGCGTGGTCGTGAAGCGCGTGATCAGCAAGCGCACGTCCGAGATCGACCAGGGCTGACGGCCACACCGATGCGGCTGGGGCGCGGCAGGCGGCGGAAACGGTCCGAGCGGGGAGTCAGCACGCTGGAGCTGGCCATCCTCGCGCCGGCCATCCTCGCGCTGATCTTCATCTCGATCCAGACCGCCCTCTGGCTGTACGGACGGTCCGTCGCGCTGAACGCCGCACAGGAAGGCGTGTCCCGCCTGCGGCTCGTGCAGCCGACGGTCTACACCGACGCGGTGGGGGAGAAGGTGCGTTCGGACATCCAGTCCTACGCCCAGCAGCTGGGCGGTACGACGTTGCAGAACACCGCCGTGCCGTTCCCGTCGTACAACAGCCCGCAGGGCATGGTCTCGTTCACCGTCACCGGTGACACCGTCTCGCTGGTGCCCGGCCTGAAGCTGACGGTGAGCCGGACCGCCACCGGCCCGATCGAGCAGTTCCAAGCCGACAAGTGAGGATTCCCACGATGCAGCTTCGGCGGCGCCGTGAGCGCGGCACGATGGCGCTGGAGATGGTGATCCTCGCGCCGGTGCTGCTGGCGCTGTTCATGTTCCTGCTCGCCTGCGGCCGGTACTTCCAGACCTCCTCACTGCTGGAGGGTGCAGCCCGCGACGGTGCTCGCGGCGCCAGCCAGTCGCGGTCGGTCCAGGAGGCGCAGGGCCGGGTCGACCAGGCCGTCAGCGACGCGCTGGGCCAAGCGGTGAAGTCCTGCAAGGAGACCGCGAGCGGCTCGATCACCACCGGGTTCGTTGCCGGGTCGCCGTTGTCCGTCGAGGTCACGTGCACGATCAACTACCGCGACCTGGGCCTGCTCGGGCTCGGTGGCGACACCAAGATCACCAAGCGCTTCACGTCGTCGCTCGACCCGTACCGGGGGGTGCGCGGTGCCGGCTCCTGACCACCTGAGGTCGCGGCTCGTCGAGTTCCTGCGGATCGACGCACCGCGGCCGCACCGGCGGTTCGCGCGCGGCGCACTGAGCCCCGCCGTGGCGATCCTCGCGGTGATGATCTTCACGCTGGCCGGCCTGGTGATCGACGGCGGCCGGCAACTCGGCGCCCGGTCCCGCGCGGTCGGCTACGCGCAGGAGGCCGCCCGGGTCGGCGCCGCCGCCATCCAGCTGAACTCGGCCGAGGCGAAGATCGACACCGCCAAGGCCGCCACCGCGATCGCCGGGTTCTGCGGCCAGGTGCAGTCCAACGATCCGGCCGTGACCTCCTGCGGCCCGACCACGCTGACCGACAAGGAGGTCGACATCCAGGTCGACATCCAGAACCGGACGACCTTCCTCGGCCTGATCGGCAAACAGTCCCTGAAGGCGGTCGGCACCGGCCAGGCGCACGCCGAACAGGGCGTCAACAAGGCCGACGACAGCCCGACCATCCCGTCGATCGTGGTGAACACGAGCCCCGACGGCCCGGGCAACATCCCGATCACCACCGCGGTCCCGCCGACCATCGACCTGCCGTGCCCGACCTGGACCGTCGGCTCCCCACGCCCGACCTGGACGCTGACCCCGTTCCCGTTCCCGGCCACCTGCTCTCCGAACGTGACCCCGACGCCGACGCCGGGTCCGTCCGGGACACCGACCACGACGCCGACCACCCCGCCCAAGTCCGTGCCTACCGGCCGCCCCAAGCCCTCTAAGACGCCTCGGCGCTAGACAACGGAGGATCGTTCTTCGTGCATACGTTTGCCATCCCCGCCGCGGTGCTCTGCGGAGTACTGCTGCTGAGTGCCTGCGGCAAGGACTCGAACGACGGCGGCCACCCGGTCCCGGCCGGCGGCGACTCCGGTACGTCGACGTCGAACACGCCGACCGGTGGGCCGTCGTCCGGGCCGAGCGAGACGGCCACGAGCGCCCCGACCCAGCCCGCGACCAGCGAGAAGCCGGCCGCCAAGCAGGTGATCGTCCAGGCCGGGAACTTCGGGTCGAACCCCGCCGTCCAAGGGCTCGTGACCAGTTACCCGCTGTACTTCAAGGCGCTCGTCGACCGCGACGACACGATCCTGAAGCAGCGGTTCCCGTCGTTCTTCTACGCCGACGTCGCGCAGGGCATCGTGGATGCCAAACGCAACGGCTGGGTGATGAAGCCGCCGGGCAGCGTGGTCGTGGTCGGCGCCCGCAGTACGCCGCAAGGCACCGTGACGGTGCAGACCTGCCGCTCGCAGAGCACGCAGTACTGGGACCCGAAGGCACAGAACTGGACCGTCGCGGCACCGCACGGATCGGCCGAGGTGATCGAGATGGTGAAGACCGGGATGGGCTGGCTGCCGTACCGGCTGGTCACGAGCAAGGGCGTGAACTGTGCGGGCATCCGCTATCCGGCCTAGATCAGAACGCCGATTTTCAGGTTGCGAAGAGGTGACGGGGCACTGGGCAACGGGCATGATGCCCCTGGTCGAAGATAATCTGCGGGAAGACGAGTCTGGGGAGTGAGGATGCACAACCGGGTAGGCCGCGCGCTGCTCGCCTTGAGCGCAGTTCTCGCACTGCTGGTGGCAGTCCCCGCCACGACCGCCTCCGCCGAGACCATCACCACCGGCAACTCGGTCTGCAGCATGTACGTCAACTCGGTCGGCTTCGGCTCCTACTGCAGCTCCGGCCAGCCGTACCTCGGTGACGGGCCTCCGCCGCCGACCTGGAAGACGCGGCTCGAGGGCAAGCCGTTCGTGCCCTGCCGGAACTTCGAGATCCCGCCGGGCATCCGGCTGCCGAAGGCTCCGGACGGCAAGAAGTGGGTGCTCCGGGTGACCATCACGGATTACAACCTGGACACCTACAACGGCGGGGACAAGGCGCACCTGGAGCGCGCGTACATGCCGGTCGACGCGGCCGAGGAAGCCCAGTGCCCGTTCCCGGACTACATGAAGCAGTTCTGGTACCGGTTCCAGACCAACTACCCGGACCCGGCCTTGCAGGTCATGCCGACGTTCACGCCGCGGGTGAACGTCCCGGCCTACTTCACGCTGACGCCGCAGACCGCCGAGGTGTACGAGACCGACGGGACGACGAGCAGCTACTTCAGCCCGGGGCACAACCTGACCATGCGCGGCATGGTCGTGGAGCTGGCGATCGATCCGGGTGACGGCACCGGTGAGTTCACCTGCCTGACCGGGACGACGCCGCTGGACGACCCGACGGGATACGACCAGACGAAAGACCCGTACCACCAGCTCAACCCGTGTTTTCACAAGTACGCGAAGTCGAGTGCGAGTCAGCCGGACGGGATGTACACCGTGAAGCTGACGATCACCTGGGAAGTGTCCTATTGGATCGGCAAGGACGCGGGTGGCTGGAAGCCGATCGGGAAGGCGAGCGTTCACGCCGTACAGCGGTTGCCGGTGCAGGAAGTCGAGGCCATCGGTGGTTGATCCGGTGGCTGATGGCGGGGGTATGGAGGAGCGATGGTAAGGACGAATGATCCGGTGCGCGCGGCGCGGCTGCCGCAGCGGCGGTCGACGAGTCCGGGCGCGGACCGGCTGAAGGGCTTCCTCGCGCTGCTCGCGATCCTCGCGATCGTCGGCGGTGTGCCGTACGTGCTGCTGCGATTCTTCGGTACGCCGTGGCCGGACAGCATGCCCACCAAGAGCATGCTGTTCAGCGAGCTGAACGTCCGGACCGTGCTGGGCATCATCGCGTTCTTCGTCTGGATCGCCTGGCTGCACTTCGTGGTCTGCCTGATCGCGGAGGCGGTCGCGGAGGTCCGCGGCCACGGCCTGTCCCCACGGGTCCCGCTCGGCGGCGGCTCGCAGGCGCTGGCCCGGCGGCTGATCGGCACCGTCGTACTGATCGCGGCCGGCGCGGGCGTGAGCCTGCCGGTGGCGAGCGCCGCCACGACGAGCGGCCCGGTCGCCCCGACCGCGGTCACGGCGCGGCACAGCACGCAGGATTCGACGTCGTCGCAGTTCCGCCAGACCGAGGCGTCCAGCACGATCCTCAGCGGCAGCAACCAGCAGGCGAACAAGACCACCACCGGCGTCCGGACGAACCATGACCACAAGGGTCAGGTGATCAAGTACACCGAGGTGCGCCCGCCGCACGGCCGCAACTACGACTGCCTGTGGGACATCGCGGAGCGGCATCTCGGCGACGGTCGCCGATACAAGGAGATCTACGACCTCAACAAGGACAAGCTGCAGCCGGACGGCCGCCGGCTGACCAACCCGGACCTGATCATGCCGGGCTGGCAGGTACGGCTGCCGGCCGACGCGAAGGGCCCGGGGGTGCACACGGTCCGGGTGAGCATCGGCGACCACACGTCGACCACCGAGACCAAGACCCACACCACTCAGGCCCGGACGAAAACGACCGGGACCAAGACGACGGCCAAGCCGAAGGTCGCGGTCGACCACAGGACCGAGACCGGGACCAGCGGTCCGGGGCGCTACGCGGAGCAGGGCATCGAGAAGGGGTCCTCGCTGGGGATCGTCAGCTCGACGACCGACCCGGGCGCGAAGAACGTCAAGCCGGGCGGCCCGAACGTGACGGCCGAGCCGCACATCCCGGGCACCGGGACGAACACGCAGGGCGAGCCGGCCGGCGGCGGTACCCAGGTGCCGGTGGCGGCACCGATCGCCGCGCACAGCGGCGGCATCAGCCTGCAGGAGGCCGGCATCTTCGGCTTCGGCGCGACATTGCTCGCGGCCGGCCTGGCGCTGGCGCTGAAGCGCCGCCGCGGCTGGGCGCAGGGACCGGGGCCGAAGGCCGCCGGTCAGCGGCAGACCGAGATCGACCTGCGGCTGGCGGCCGACGTACCGACCGCGCAGTTCGTGGACAACTCGCTTCGCAAGCTCGGCGCGGACATGACCCAGCTCGGGCGCCCGATGCCGAACGTGGTCGCCGCGCTGGTGACCGGCCGCGCGCTGACCCTGGTCCTGGACCCGTACGAGGCGCAGCCCGCCCCGCCCGGTCCGTGGCAGGCGATCGCCGAGGGCACCCGCTGGACGCTGCGGCGCGGCTACGGACCGTCCGGCGAGGTGAATGCGCCCGCGCCGTACCCGACGCTGGTCACGGTCGGCCAGAACGCCGACGGTGCCACGGTCCTGATCGACCTCGACACCGCGAACGGGATCGTCGCGTTCGGCGGCGTGACCAACGCGTCCCGCGACGTGGTCGGTTCGCTGGCCGTCGAGCTGGCCACCAACCTGTGGTCGGAGGGCGCGCACATCAGCATGGTCGGATTCGGTGACGACCTGTCGTCGCTGTCGCCGAGCAGGCTGAGCTACTGGGTGCGGCTGGACGACGCGATGGGCGAGGTGGTCCGTCGTACCGAGGCGCAGGTCCAGGCCTGCCAGCGGCGGAACGCCGGCTCGGTCGCCGAGGCCCGGATGACGCACCCGGACGCGGCGCTGTGGGGCGCGGAGATCATCTTCGTGTCGGCGCCGCCGTCACCGGAGGAGCAGGACCAGCTGAACCGGGTGGCCGCGGACACCAAGCGCAGCATCTCGGTGGTCGTGGTCGGTGACGTGCTGAACGCGCCGTGGCGGTTCGTCGTGGACGAGAAGGACCAGGCGGTCTGCCGGCTGCTCGGCCTCGAGGTCGATGCCCACAGCATCGACCCGGAGCAGTTCGCGGACCTGGTCCAGCTGTTCGACGCGGCCGAGGCGGATGCTCGCGACAAGCGCCGGTCGGAGCAGGACATGCCGGCGTACGAGTTCTCGGCCACCGACCTGAGCCAGCCGGCCCCGGTCGAGGTGGACCTGCTCGGCCCGGTCGAGGTGGATGCACGCGGCGTGATCGACGAGGGCCGGATCGCGCTCGCGACCGAGATCATCGCGTTCCTGGCCAGCCAGGACTACGGCGTACACCCGAACGTGCTGGCCGGTGCGATCTGGCCGCGCGGCATCAGCCAGGAGCTGCGCGACTCGGCGCTCGAGCACACCCGCCGCTGGGTCGGTGTGGACGCGATGTACGCCGACGAGTCCGGCCGCTGGATGCTGAACCGCAGCGTGGTCCGGGTCGACTGGGACGTGTTCCGGACGCTGGCGAAGCAGGCGTCGATGGTCGACGACCCGCGTGGCCCGCTGTCGACGGCGCTCAGCCTGGTGCACGGCGCCGCCTGGTCGAACCTGCCCGGCGGCCGCTACTCGTGGCTGGCCGCGTCCGGCATCGAGCGCCGGATGGTCGAGGCCGTCGTCGACGCCGCCCTGCGGCTCGCCGAGGCGTCCCTCGGCCACAACGACGGCAACCTGGCCCGCACCGCCCTGCAGACCGGCCTGAGCTTTTCGCCGGCCTCCGAGGAACTGTGGCGGGCCACCCTCCGGCTCGCGGCCCACTTCGGCACCACCGAAGACGTCACCAACGTCGCCGGCCAGATGTACGCCGCCCTCACCAAACACGGCGCCCCCCGCGGCCCCGAAGCCGAAACCGACGCCCTCGTCGACGAGCTCCTCCCCGGCTACCACCGCCCCGCCCAGGTCGCCTGATCCCCTGTCGCACAACCCTCCAGTTCAGGGGATATCCCCTGAACTGGAGGCTTGCCCACTGAAAATGGCGGCAGACAACCCTCCACTTGAGCGGGCAACCCTCCGCCTGAGTGGGCGGGCCGCTTCAGAGGGAGCGGGCCGACCAGGTGTCGCAGGCGGTTAGGTCGCCGGAGTCCATGCCGGCCTTGAACCAGCGCATGCGTTGGGCGGCGGTGCCGTGGCTGAAGCTTTCCGGGGTGACCTGGCCCTGGGTCTTCTGCTGGATGCGGTCGTCGCCGACGGATGCGGCGGCGTCCAGGCCGCGTTCGATGTCGTCCTGGGTGAGGCCGATGATCAGCGGCTTGCCGTTCTTGCCGGGGACCGTGGTGGCGTGGTTGGTCCAGATGCCGGCAAAGCAGTCGGCCTGGAGTTCGGAGCGGACCGAGTCCGACGTCGGGCCGTTCCGGGTCTTGATCCGGTCCAGGATGCCGTACAGGTTCTGGATGTGGTGGCCGTACTCGTGCGCGACGACGTACGCCTCCGCGAACTCGCCGCCCTTCGCGCCGAGATCGGTCTGCAGCGTCTGGAAGAAGCCGAGGTCCAGGTACACGCGCTGGTCGGGCGGGCAGTAGAACGGGCCGACCGCGCTGGTCGCCGGGCCGCAGCCGGTGTTCACCGAGCCGTCGAAGACCCGCAGCGGGGCGCGGGTGTACTTCTTCCCGTGCCGGGGGAGCTCCGCGGCCCAGAAGTTCTCGATCGAGTTCTGGTAGAAGACGAACCGGCAGTCCGAGTTCGACTGCAGGTCGGTGCCCTTCGTGCAGGAGCTGAGGTTGCCCGCTGCCGTGTTCTGCGTGACCGGCTCGTCACTGCCACCTCCGCCTGGCAGACCGCCGCTCAGGAGCAGGATGACGACCAGCAGGATCAGGCCGCCGATGCCGCCGCCGACCGGGATCACCCCGCCCGGCAGCCCGCCGCGACCCCCGCCACCGCTACCGCGGGTGTCCTCGACACCGCTGGTGTCGAGATCCGCATCCGGATTGAATTTCACGGCACATACACTAGAGCAGCCAACCCGGCCGGACCCCAGCGTAAGGACCCCTGCGTACCCCCGATGATCACTGTTTCCAATCTCGAGGTTCGCGTCGGTGCCCGGCAGTTGCTGGCGCCCGCGTCGTTCCGGGTCGGCCCGGGTGACAAGGTCGGGCTGGTCGGCCGTAACGGTGCCGGCAAGACCACGTTGACCAAGATCCTCGCCGGCGAAGGGCTGCCGGCCTCCGGGTCGGTGACCTCGTCGGGCGAGATCGGCTACCTGCCGCAGGATCCGCGCACCGGCGACCTCGACATGCTGGCCCGGGACCGGATCCTGTCCGCCCGCGGGCTGGACGATGTCGTACGGCGGTTGCGCAGCGCCGAGAAGTCGATGGCCAGCGACGACGAGAAGACCCGCGCCAAGGGCATGCGGCGGTACGAGCGTGCCGAGGCGGACCTGCACGCCGCCGGTGGGTACGCCGCCGAGTCCGAGGCGGCCCGGATCGCGGCCAACCTCGGCCTCCCGGACCGGGTCCTCGGCCAGCCGCTGTCCACCCTGTCCGGCGGTCAGCGGCGGCGCGTCGAGCTGGCCCGGATCCTGTTCGCGCAGGCCGGGACGCTGCTGCTCGACGAGCCGACCAACCACCTGGACGCGGACTCGATCATCTGGCTGCGGGACTTCCTCAAGTCGTACGCCGGTGGCGTGATCATGATCAGCCACGACGTGAATCTGCTGGAGGAGACCGTCACCCGGGTCTTCCACCTGGACGCGAACCGCGCCGAGATCGACGTCTACAACGTCGGCTGGAAGGCGTACCTGAGCCAGCGCGAGACCGACGAGCGGCGCCGCAAGCGCGAGCGCGCGAACGCCGAGAAGAAGGCCACCCAGCTGGTCGACCAGGCGAACAAGATGCGCGCCAAGGCGACCAAGGCGGCGGCCGCCCAGCAGATGCTGCGCCGCGCCGAGCGGTTGATGTCCTCGCTGGAGGACGAGCGCCAGACCGACCGGGTCGCGAAGATCTCGTTCCCGACGCCGGCGCCGTGCGGCAAGACGCCGTTGATGGCGCGCGAGCTGTCGAAGTCGTACGGCTCGCTGGAGATCTTCACCGACGTCGACCTGGCGATCGACAAGGGTTCCCGGGTCGTGGTCCTCGGGCTGAACGGTGCCGGCAAGACCACACTGCTGCGCATCCTCGGCGGGATCGAGAAGGCCGACACCGGCGAGGTCATCGACGGCCACGGCCTCAAGCTCGGGTACTACGCCCAGGAGCACGAGACGCTCGACGTGAACCGGACCGTGCTGGAGAACATGAAGTCCGCGGCCCCGGATCTGAACGAGACGCAGGCGCGCAGTGTGCTCGGCTCGTTCCTGTTCACCGGCGACGACTCCGACAAGCCCGCCAGCGTGCTCTCCGGTGGTGAGAAGACCCGTCTCGCCCTCGCGACCCTGGTCGTCTCCGCGGCGAACGTCCTGCTCCTCGACGAGCCGACCAACAACCTCGACCCGGCGTCCCGGGCAGAGGTGCTGAACGCGATCCGCTCGTACACCGGCGCGATCGTGCTCGTCACCCACGACGAGGGCGCGGTCGAGGCCCTCGAGCCCGAACGCGTCGTCCTGCTCCCCGATGGCGTCGAGGACCTGTGGACGAACGAGTACGCCGACCTGGTCTCGCTTGCCTGACGGAGGGTGTCCGGGAGATCTGCGCCTACTGCGCGGCACTCGGCGGGCACCTGATCGCTACGGCGCAGATTTCCCGGACACCCTCTACTTCTGAGTAATATCCGTCCTATGACTGGTCTGCGACTGAGTGTCGACGGTGCGGTGGCCCGGGTGGTGCTGGATCGGCCCGAGGTGCGGAACGCCCAGACGCCCCGGATGTGGAGCGAGCTGGCGGACTTCGGTACGTCGCTGCCGGACGGCGTCCGCGTGGTGATCGTGTCGGGGGAGGGGCCGTCGTTCTCGGCCGGGCTCGACCGGCGGCTGATCATGGGCGAGAACGACCTCGGCGAAGAGCCGCTGCTGAACCTCGGCGCCAAGCCGACCGCCGAGGTCCTGGAGCTGATCGCGCACTTCCAGTCCGGCTTCTCCTGGCTGCGGCGGCCGGAGATCGTCAGCATCGCGGCCGTCCAGGGGCACGCGGTCGGCGCCGGCTTCCAGCTCGCGCTGGCCTGCGACCTGCGGGTGGTGACCCCCGACGCGCGGTTCAGCATGCGCGAGCCGTCGCTCGGCCTGGTCCCGGACCTCGGCGGCACGAAGCCGCTCGTCGAGCTCGTCGGGTACTCCCGGGCCCTCGAGATCTGCGCCACCACCCGCTGGGTCGAGGCGGCCGAGGCGAAGGAGCTCGGCCTCGCGAACATCGTCGTACCGGCGGACGAGCTGGAGGCGACGGTCAAGGACTTGTCCGACGCCGTGCTCGGCCCGCTGCCGGGCGCGATCCGCGAGACCAAGGCATTGCTCCTCGGCGCCGCGGACCGCACGTACGACGACCAGCTCAAGGCCGAGCGTGAGGCCCAGGAGCGCCGCCTGAAGGAACTCCTCGCCGCCTTCGGCTCAGGGAGCTAGTGCCAGTTGCTGACGAGTACGTCGTTCGGGGCCGGCTCGCCCTTGCCGGTTTCGACGTACCGCTTGAGGCTCATCAGGAACGTGGCCCACTTGGTGCTGCAGTGGTACATGAACTCGACCGGCTCCCGCCAGCCCTCGTGCTTGAACAGGACGATCGTGAAGTCGTCGGCCCGGGACAGCGTGAAGCTGACCTGGGTGCCGATCCATTCGTCGGGGCCACCAACGACCTCCCAGCGGATCAGCTCCGGGGTGGTCTCCAGGACCTTCATGTCGAACCCGTCGCCGCCCGCACTGGCGAAGCGGAACGCGATCACGCCGTCGACGTCACCGGTGGTGTCCTCGGTCCACCAGCCGGCCAGGCCGTCGATCGTGGTCAGCGCGTCGTAAACGTCCTTGCTCGGGGCAACGATGCCCACGCGGTGCAGGATATCGCTCACGCCTCCACCTCGCTGCGCTCGGCTCTGGCCTGAGCGATGTGATCGGCTCTGCTTCTTGTTCGCTCGCTGCGTTCGCTCATCGGAACTACCTTTCCTTCCGTTCGATCGCCTCGGCGATCGTCTTGATGCGCTGCAGCCGCCGGTCCCAGGCATGGGTCACGTCGGCCAGCTGATGGATGGCGTGGGTGAGGCGGTCCTCGTCCACGGTGTAGCGGCGCTCCCGGCCGTACGGCGCGGAGTGCACCAGGCCGGCCCGGTCCAGGACGCCGAGATGTTTCGCCACCGCCTGCCGGGTGACGGGCAGCCGCTCGCTGAGCCCGGTCGCCGTGCCGCCGCCGTCCGCGAGCAGCAGGTCGAGCATCCGCCGCCGGGTCGGGTCGCCGATCGCGGACCAGAGCTCGTCGTCGATCACGGCCTGGCGACCAGCCGGGCGACGTACGGCGCGATCCGCGGCAGGAAGTAGTCCCAGCCGTTGGTGTGGTCGGCGAACAGTTCGTCGGACTTGGCGGCCTCGTCGAACCCGGTCTCGGCGAACCGGAGCAGCGTGCCGCCGGCGTCCGGGACGAGCTCGAAGGTGACGAGCACCGAGTTCTGTGCGGTCGCGGTCTCGCCGTCGTAGTCCCAGCGGAACACGAACCGGCGCGGCGGCTCGGCCTCGAGCACGGTCAACGGGACCTGCATGACGTCTTCGCCCTGCCGGAAGCCGATCGTGCCGGTGCCGCCGGGAACCACCGTGAAGTCGGCCTCTTCCGGCCACCACTCGCGCAGGTGCTCCGGCGAACTGACCACCTCGTAGACCACCTCCGGCGCGGCCTCGATCCGAATCTCCCGCTCGATGCTCCTGCTCATGCCCCTGATCCTTTCGCAACCTTTGGTTGCTCATGACTGTAGACCACCCGGACTGGAAGTGCAACCAAAGGTTGCGGGAAGCGTTCCCAGGCCCCGGCTGTTGAGATGATCAGTGAAAAGGGAGGCGGCGCGATGTCGATGATGGGCGGGATGGCCGCGGCGGGCTGGCGGCGGCAGGACGCGTCCGTCGTCGGGCGCAAACTGGCGAAGGGCACGGTACGGCGGATCCTCCGGTTCGCGAAGCCGTTCCGGTGGCAGATCACGGCGTTCCTGGTGCTGGTGATCGCGTCCGCGTTCCTGGTGATCGCGTCGCCGCTGCTGTTCAAGAAGATCGTCGACGACGGGATCACCAAGGGGAACGCCGGTCTCGTCACCGCGCTGGCCCTGGTGGTCGCGCTGCTCGCGGTCGTGGAGGCCGTGCTCGGCCTGGTGCAGCGTTCGTTCTCGGCGCGGATCGGCGAGGGGCTGATCTACGACCTGCGCACCAAGGTGTTCGGGCACGTGCAGCGGATGCCGGTCGCGTTCTTCACCCGGACCCAGACCGGCGCGCTGGTCTCGCGGCTGAACAACGACGTCATCGGCGCCCAGCAGGCCTTCACCACGACGCTGTCCGGCGTGGTCTCGAACATCATCAGCCTGATCCTCGTGGTGGGTGCGATGCTGGTGCTGAGCTGGCAGCTGACCCTGGTCGCGATCGTGCTGCTGCCGATCTTCCTGATCCCGGCGCGGGTCCTCGGCCGCCGGCTGGCCGCGATGACGCGCGAGCAGATGAACCTGAACGCCGAGATGTCGACCGCGATGACCGAGCGGTTCAGCGTCGGCGGCGCGCTGCTGGTGACGCTGTTCGGGCACCCGGCGCTGGAGGAGCGCGACTTCGGTGAACGCGCCGGGCGGGTCCGCGACCTGGGCATCCGGATCGCGATGCTCGGCCGGGTGTTCTTCACCGCGCTGACGCTGGTCGCGGCGCTCGCGACGGCATTGGTGTACGGCGTGGGCGGCAACCTGGCCGTCCGCCAGACTCTGACGGTCGGGACGCTGCTCGCCCTCGTCGCGCTGCTGGGCCGGCTGTACGGTCCGCTGACCGCGTTGTCCAACGTGCGCGTCGACGTGATGACCGCACTGGTGTCGTTCGAGCGCGTCTTCGAGGTGCTCGACCTGGAGCCGATGATCAAGAACGCCCCGGATGCCACCGACCTGCCCGCCGATGCGGCCAGCGTCGAGTTCGACCATGTCGCGTTCTCGTACCCGACCGCCGAGCAGGTCTCGCTCGCGAGCCTCGAGTCGGTGGCCGTCCTGGACAAGCGGGCGTCGGCGCAGGTCCTGGAGGACGTGAGCTTCGTCGTACGACCCGGCCAGATGATCGCCCTGGTCGGCCCGTCAGGCGCCGGCAAGACCACCATCACGAACCTGGTCGCTCGGCTGTACGACGTGACCGGGGGAGCGGTACGGGTCGGCGGGCGGGACGTCCGTGACGTCACGCTCCAATCGCTCCACGACACCATCGGGTACGTCACCCAGGACGCCCACATGTTCCACGACACGATCCGCGCGAACCTGCTGTACGCGAAGCCGGAGGCCGCCGAGGACGAGATGGTGGCGGCGTTGCAGGCGGCCCAGATCTGGGAGCTGGTGTCCGGGCTCCCGGACGGCCTGGACACGGTCGTCGGCGACCGCGGCCACCGGCTCTCCGGTGGCGAGCGGCAACGACTCGCAATCGCCCGGTTGTTGCTCAAGGCACCGAAGGTCGTCGTACTCGACGAGGCGACCGCCCACCTGGACTCCGAGTCCGAGGTCGCCGTCCAGCGGGCCCTGGACACCGCGCTCGAAGGCCGTACGTCGCTGGTGATCGCGCACCGGCTGTCGACGGTCCGGAACGCGGACCAGATCCTGGTCGTTGACCACGGCAACGTCATCGAGCGCGGCACGCACGAGCAGTTGCTCGCGGCCGGCGGCGAGTACGCGGATCTGTATCACACACAGTTCAAGGAGTCCGGCACAGCGGCAGGTGTCTGACAGCCGGACTCACTGACCCGGTTCTGCTCCGGCACCAGCCGGCCGCGAGTCGTGCTCCAGCAGATGCAGCACGGGTACGCCGAGATGCCGGCGGGCGGAGTTGGTCCAGTCCAGATGGAAGAACTCGGCCACGATGTGCGGCCGGGTCAGGATAATGACCTCCTGGCCTTGGCTGTGCTGGACGGTCGCGACCAGCGCGTCGATCGGCCGGTCGTGGGAGATGCCGCCCTCGGCGTTCTGCCCGAGATCGCGGAGCCGTTGGACGCTGCGGCCGCTGCAGCCCTTGGCCTCGGAGTCGATCGCCCGTTGCGCCTCGACGAGGTCGTCCCGCTGACCCGCGAGGCCCGGCCCGTAGAGGTCCGCCGTACCGAGCGCGCTGATCGACGCCTCGACGCCTGCCTCGGCGTTGTGGCACGGCACGAGCACGTGGTACATGATCGGCTCGGGCATGTCCTGATGGAGTTCGACGACGCGTTTCGCGTCGGGCTCGGACAGTTCCTGTTCGACAAGCAGTACGACGTCGTACATCGTGCCACCTCCGGTGCTTACCAGTCGGTATGCCTCCATAGTGCCCGGTCGGCGGTGGTTAGTCACGGGGCCTCCCGGTCTGGACTGAGGAGCGGCGGGAGCGAAGCGACCAGAGCGACGAGGGAAGACCGGGAGTAACAGCACCGTGACTCGCCGCACCGGAGGCGCGGCATCGGCAGAGTATTCAACTGGATCGTTGCAGTCTTCGCGTTCCGTAGGTTCGCAGTGCGCGGAGCAGGTCGACCTCACGGAACGCGGGCCAGTACAGGTCGCAGAACTCGATGTCCGAGCCGGTCGCCTGCCAGAGCAGGAAGTCCGACATCCGCAGCTCGCCGCTCGTCCGGATGACAAGATCCGGGTCCGGCAGACCGGGAACGTACAGGTGCCGGCCGATCTCCTCCTCGGTCAGCCCGTCCGCGACGTCCTCGAGCGAACGCCCGGCGGCGGCCGCCTCGTCCAGCGCCGACCTGACCGCGTCCAGCACCTCGAGCCGCCCGGAGTAGCCGATCGCCAGCGTCAGGTCCCCGGCGCGCCGGTCGCCGCTCAGCTCGACCGCCTCCTTCAGCGCCCGGGCCGTTGAGTCCGGCAACAGATCCAGCCGGCCCGCGACGTGCAGCCGCCAGCGGTGGTCCCGGCGTACATGCTCGGCCAGCACGCTCTCGGTCAGCTCCATCAGGTAGCCGACCTCGGAGGAGTCTCGCTTGCGCATGTTGTCCGCCGACGCGACCCACGCGGTGACACAGGTGATCCCCGCGTCCGCGCACCACTGCAGGAACTGCTCCAGGTGCTTCGCCCCGAACCGATGACCGACGCGTACGTCGTCGTACCCGGCGCCGCGCGCCCAGCGACGATTGCCGTCCATCACGATCGCGACGTGCTGCGGCTTGGGAAGGCCTTTGAGCTGGTCGCGCAGGCGGCGCGCGTAGAGGCCGTACAGAATCATCACAGCATCAGCGCTGGGCGCTCGAGAGTACGTCGGCCAGGTCGAACTTCAACGGCTCCTCGAGCTGCTCGTAGGTGCAGGACTCCGGCGTCCGGTCCGGGCGCCAGCGGACGAACTGTGCGGTGTGCCGGAACCGGATACCTTCCATGTGGTCGTACCGCACCTCGACGACGCGCTCCGGCCGCAGCGGCGTGAACGACAGGTCCTTGCCCGCCTGCCACCGGGAGCCCTCGGCGTTCCGCGGCGTACGAACGCCTTCCTCCTGCTTGGCCCAGGCCCACGGGTGGTCGTCGAACGTCGTGACCAGCGGCTGCATTTCCGTGAACAGCTCCTTGCGGCGCTCCATCGGGAACGCCCCGATCACGCCGACGCTGGCCAGGGTGCCGTCGTCGTTGTAGAGGCCGAGCAGCAGCGAGCCGATCCGGTCCGGGCCGCTCTTGTGCAGGCGGTACCCGGCGACGACGCAGTCCGCCGTACGCTCCGGCTTGATCTTGAACATCACCCGCTTGTCGGGCTGGTACGTGCCGTCGAGGGGCTTGGCGATCAGCCCGTCCAGGCCGGCGCCCTCGAACTGCTCGAACCACCGCGCGGCGGTGTCGTGGTCGGCGGTCGCCGGAGTGACGTGGATCGGCTCCTTGACGCCGGCCAGCGCGTCGAGCAGCGCCGTACGCCGTTCGGCGAACGGGCGCTCCGTGTAGTCGTCGTCACCGAGCGCCAGCAGGTCGAACGCGACGAACCTGGCCGGGGTCTTCTCGGACAGCATGTTCACCCGGCTCGCGGCCGGGTGGATGCGCTGCTGCAGCACCTCGAAGTCGAGCCGGTCGCCGGACTCGCCGATCACGATGATCTCGCCGTCGATCGCGCAGCGCTCCGGGAGGTTGGCCAACACCGCCTCGACCAGCTCCGGGAAGTACCGCGTCATCGGCTTCTCGTTCCGGCTGCCGATCTCCACCTCGTCGCCGTCGCGGAAGATGATCGACCGGAACCCGTCCCACTTCGGCTCGTAGGACAGGTCTCCGCGGGGGATCTCCTTGACCGGCTTGGCGAGCATCGGCTTGACCGGCGGCATCACTGGCAGTCGCATCCTGTCATTCTGTCCCACTGCACCGACACTTCCTAGGCACCTCCTGGACACCTCCTCGGTACTTCCCAGGTGGACGGGAGCCGAGTTGCCTCGGACAATGGCCTCATGACGTCGGCCCAGGTGGAGTGGACGCGTCCCTCGGACGCCGAACGCGACCGCGCCCTGGCCGTCCTCCGCGACGGTGCCGGCTCCGGCCGTCTCTCTCACGACACCTTCATCCGCCGCATGAACGTCGTCCTCAGAGCCCAGACCCACGGCGAACTCGCCGACGTCCTCCGCGACCTGCCGCGCCGCGAATCCCGCTTCACCACCGTCACCCGCAACCTGCGAAAGAAGCTCCCGCGCCTCACACTTGGCCGCCTGGTGGGCGGTGGTGGAGCGCCGAGCCCTCTCGGGGCGTCGGCCGGCGGTCGCCGGCGTCGTGGGCCGTGGCGTGAGCTGTTGCCTCGGGTTGTGCTGGTGCGTCGGGAGGCGGCTGTTCCGCCGGCTGCACTTGCTTTGCCCGCGCCCGGATCTCCTACCGTGCGGATCGGGCGGGGGCCGGGAGCGACACTTCGGCTGGGGGATGTGACTGTTTCGCGGTTTCACGCCGAGTTGCGGTACGTCGGGGAGGGCTGGCTGCTCCGGGATCTCGGCTCGATGAACGGGACCCTCGTGAACGACCTGCGGATCACCACCACCGTCCGCGTGCGACCGGGTGACCGGGTCAGCTTCGGAGCGGTCAGCTTCACGTTGACGCACCAGCCGTAGGACTTGCATCCCGTACTTGGGTACAGGTTTACCGTCGAACACATGGACGACACCTGGATCCCGGAAGCCTGCACCCTGCCGACCGCGGAGCAGCCGCTCCGGGTCGCCGAGTTCGACCAGCTGTTCGCCGACCACCTCCGGCACGCGGACCGCGTCGACGCCCACACCCTCGTGCTCACCCTCGCCCCGGCCGCCCGGACACCAACCGCGGACCTGATCGCCCGCGAATCCGGCTGCTGCTCGTTCTTCACCTTCACCCTCACCGGCGCGACCACCCTCCGCATCACGGTCCCGCCGGCCTACACCGCCGTACTCGACGGCCTCACCGACCGCCTGCCACGATGAGATCCAGCGAACTCGCGGCCGCCGCCGGCGTGAACCTCCAGACCCTCCGGTACTACGAACGCCGCGGCCTCCTCGACGAACCAGACCGCAGCCTCGGCGGCCACCGCATGTACCCGGCCGAGGCCGTCACCACCCTGCGCGTCATCAAAGCCGCCCAACGCCTCGGCTTCACCCTCGCCGAGGTCTCCGAACTGCTGGCCGCCGCGAGACATCGGCACCGCCGCGGCGAGGGAACCGGGCTCCAGACGCGCGCCCGGGAGAAACTGGCGGACGTGGAAGCCAAGATCGCCGACCTGACGGTCATCGCCGAGACCCTGCGCGCCGGTATCGCCGCCGGCTGCGACGACCTGGAGACCTGCGCGGGCGACCCCGCCTGCCCGCTCCCGTTCGCCGAGCTCAGCGCGCGCGGCGGCCGAGCGTGACCGTACTGCGTTCCATCCTGCTGTTCGTACTGGCGGCGATCGCGGAGATCGGCGGCGCCTGGCTGATCTGGCAAGGCTGGCGCGACCACCGCGGCATCCTCTGGATCGCCGGCGGAATAGTTGCCCTAGGCGCCTACGGCTTCGTCGCCACCTTCCAGCCGGACGCCAACTTCGGCCGCATCCTCGCCGCGTACGGCGGCATCTTCGTGGCCGGCTCCCTGGCCTGGGGCATGCTCGTCGACCACTTCAAACCCGACCGCTACGACCTCACCGGCGCCGCCATCTGCCTCCTCGGCGTAGCCGTCATCATGTACGCGCCCCGCGGATAGCTCAGGGGATCAGGACGACCTTGCCCGTGGTGGCCCGGGTTTCGAGGGACTTGTGGGCGGTGGCGGCGTCGGACAGTGGGAAGGCTGTGGTGACTGCCTGCCAGCGGCCCTCGAAGGTTTCTTCGAGGGCGGTTGATTCGAGCTCGCGGAGGCGGCTTGCCATTTTGGCGCCCAGGGACCAGCCGACGGTGAGGTTGCGGGTCATCAGGTCCTGGTGGGTGAACTCGATCGGGCCGCCGCCGGACCAGCCGAACAGGAACGCGCGGCCGCCGGTGCCGAGGAGGTCGAACGCCTGCTGACCGTTGGTGCCGCCAACGCCGTCGAGGAGGACCGTGATCTCCTGGCCGTCCAGCGCGTCCTTCAGGGTCTGCGCCCAGTCCGGATCCCGGTAGTCGATCGCGTACTGCGCTCCGAGCGAGCGGACGAGTTCGGCCTTCTCCGGGCCGCCGGCCAGGCCGACCGCGATCGCGCCGACGTTCCGCGCCGCCTGGATCAGGTAGCTGCCGATCCCGCCGGCCGCGGACGTCACCAGGACGACGTCCTCCATCGTGAGGCGGGCCTGCTGGAGGATTCCGGCCGTCGTACGCCCGGTGCCGATCGCGGCGACCGCCTGCGCGGCGTCGACGTGGCCGGGGAGCTCGTACAGCGACTCCACCTTCGCCACCGCACGTTCGGCGTACCCGCCGGGGACCATGCCGAGGTGGACGACGACGCGCTTCCCGATCCAGGAGGGGTCGACGTCCGGCCCGGCCGCGCTGACGCGTCCGGCGACCTCGCGGCCGGGGACGGTCGGCAGCTCCGGCACCGGGATCGGGCTGCCGCCGGTGGCCCCGGCCCGGATCATCGTGTCGACGAGATGGACCCCGGCGGCCTCGACCTCGACGAGAACGGCACCGGCCGGCGGCACCGGCTCCGGGACCTCCTCGTACACCAGGTTCTCCGCCGGGCCGAATGCATGCAGTCTGATCGCTTTCACAGCGCCAACGCTAGGACCTCAACATTAGTTGAGGTCAAGCGATGAACTCCTGCAGCCAGCGGCCGCTCTTCTTCACGATCCGCTGCTGGGTCGCGTAGTCGACGTACACGATCCCGAAGCGCCTGCTGTAACCCCAGGCCCACTCGAAGTTGTCGAGCAGCGACCAGGCGAAGTACCCCTTCAGCGGGAACCCTTCGGTCACCAGGTCCTTGCACACGGCAACGTGTTGCCGCAGGTAGTCGAGCCGCTCGTCGTCCTCGACCTGACCGTCCGCGGTCACCACGTCCGGGTACGCCGACCCGTTCTCGGTCACGTACAACGGCAGCTCCGGCGCCAGCTTGTTGATCGAGACCAGGAGGTCGCGCAGCCCGGACGCCTGGATCGACCAGCCCATCTGGGTCTTCGGGAGCCCCGGGTCGACGGTGCCGACGTTCTCGCTGCCCGGCTGGGTGCTGGGACCGGGCGTGGAGATCGGCCCGTCCGGTGCGGCGACCGTGGTCGGGCAGTAGTAGTTCACGCCGAGGAAGTCCAGCGGCGCCCCGATCAGCGGCAGGTCGGCCTCCTGCGCCGCGAACCACTCGGTCGTGCGGGTGTCCTCCAATACGTCCGCCGGGTACTGCCCGGACAGCAACGGCTCCAGGAAGAGCCGGTTCCGCAGACCGTCGACCCGGCGCGCGGCGTCGCGGTCGGCGGGGGAGTCGGTGGCGGCGTGGATCGGCGCCGGGTTCAGCGCGATGCCGTACGTCCCATCCTCGGTGCGGATCGCGTCCAGCGCGAGACCGTGCCCGAGCAGCAGGTGGTGGACGGCCTTCAGTGCGTCGGTGCCCTCGGTCCGTCCCGGCGCGTGCTCGCCGCTGCCGTACCCGAGGAACGCCGAGCACCACGGCTCGTTCAGCGTGATCCAGTGCTTGATCACGTCGGACAGCGCGTCGTGGGTGACGGCGGCGTAGTCGCGGAACCGCTCAGCGGTGTCACGCACCAGCCACCCGCCGGCGTCCTCGAGCGGCTGCGGCAGGTCCCAGTGGTACAGCGTCGCGTACGGCGTGACGCCGTTCGCCAGGCAGGTCTCGGCGAGCCGTCGGTAGAAGTCCAGACCGGCCGCGTTCACGGCCCCGGCAGGCATGACCCGCGGCCAGGCGATCGAGAACCGGTACGCCGTGAGCCCGAGGTCGGCGAGCAGCCGGATGTCGTCGGCGAACCGGTGGTAGTGGTCGTCGGCCACCTCGCCGGTAGTGCCGTCCGCGATCGCGCCCGGGGTGTTCGCGAACGTGTCCCAGATGCTCGGGCCGCGCCCGTCCGCGGAGACCGCACCCTCGACCTGGTACGACGCGGTGGCCGCGCCCCAGGTGAACCCGCTCGGGAAGCCGTTCGTCACGTCGTCTCCTTCTCGACCCAGTACCGCTTGTCCGGCAGCAGGCTACCTAACCGGTTAAGCAGCTCGTCGGGGAGGTCGGCGGCGAACGCCTCGGCCAGTGCATCGACCCGGGTGGGTTTGGTGATCCCGACGACCGTCCCGGCGATCCCGGGGTCGTCCACCGAGTGCCGGAGCGCGGCGGTGGCGAGGTCGACGCCGCACTCGCGGCAGGCCTCGTCCATCGCGGTGACGGCCTCGAGCACGGCGGCCGGCGCCTCGCGGTACGCGTACTTGGTCGCGCCCGCCGGGTTCGCCAGGATGCCACCGCCGTACACCGCCGCGTTCACCACCGCGATGCCGTCGGTGCGGGCGCGCTGGAAGATGCCGCCGGCCGAGTGGTCGGCCAGGCTCCACCGGTTGTGCACGAGCAGTACTTCGAACCCGCCGAGGTCGAGGTACCGCGTCAGCTCGCGGGTGTCCCCGCCCGCCAGCCCGACGTGACCGATCTCGCCGTCCGCGCGGAGCTGCATGAGGGTGTCGACGGCGTCCCGCATCGTCTCGAAGTCGTGGGCCTCCGGGTCGTGCAGGTAGACCAGCGGCAGGTCGTCCAGCCCGAGCCGTTCCTTGCTCTCGGCAACACTCGCGCGGACCCGGGCGCCGGAGTAGTCGCCGTCCTTCGCGTCCACCTTGGTCGCGACCAGGAACCCGTCGGGCAGCCCGCCGTACTCCCGGATCGCCTGGCCGATCCGCGTCTCGCTGGTCCCGTCGCCGTACCCGTTGGAGGTGTCGATCCAGCTGAGCGGACTGTCGAAGACCCGCAGTACCAGGTCGACGGCCTCCTGCGAGGTCACGTCGTACCCGAAGACGGCGGGCATGCCCGCGATACCGCTGCCGCCGGCGCAGACGGCCGAGACGGTCAGCCCGGTGGAGCCGAGCGGGCGGAGCCAGTTGTTGGTCATGCGCGGGAGCCTAGGTCCTGTCCGGTAATCCAGACAGGACCTGAGGGCGTCCGCGAATCCACGACGCTTAGGGTGGTGCGCATGGTGGTGCGGTTGAGCGAGCAGTGGCCAGAGGTCAGCCCCGACCGCTTGCTGTCGGAGTGCGTCCCCCCACCGCGCTTCGCGGACGTCCGGTTCTCGACGTACCGCCCCGACCCCGACGAGCCCACCCAGTCAGAAGCCCTGGCTGCCTTGACGGAACGAGGCACTCACCTGGCCGCGCCGAGACGCACCAGGTCGCTCTGGTCCCGCCTCCGCTCCACCCCCACGGACGGGGGCAAACCGGCTATCTACCTGGACGGAGGATTCGGCGTCGGAAAGACGCACCTCCTCGCCTCCCTCTGGCACGAGTCGGCCGCCCCGAAGATGTACTGCACCTTCGTGGAACTGACCAATCTGGTCGGTGCCCTCGGTCTACGAACCGCAGTCGATGCCCTCTCGTCCTATCGCCTGATCTGCATCGACGAGTTCGAGCTCGACGACCCTGGCGACACCATGCTGATCTCCCGCCTGCTCGGCCAGTTGGTCGACGCCGGCGTCGAGTTCGCCGCGACCTCCAACACCCTCCCCGGCAAACTCGGCGAGGGCCGTTTCCAGGCTGTCGAGTTCCTCCGCGAGATCCAGGGCCTCGCCGCCCGCTTCGACGTACGCCGGGTGGACGGCCCCGACTACCGCCACCGCGGCCTCCCGGTAGCGCCCGGCCCCTGGCCGGACGAGAAGGTCGAGCAGGAGGCCGCCGTACGCCGGAACGCTTCGTGCGACCACTTCGTCGACCTGCACCGCCACCTCGCGGAGCTGCACCCGAGCAAGTACGGCGCCCTCCTCGACGGCGTCGAGACCGTGGCGATCACCGACATCCGCCCGCTGACCGACGAGAACGTGGCGCTCCGGATGGTCGTCCTCGCGGACCGCATGTACGACCGCAACCTGCCCCTGCTGGCAAGCGGCGTACCTCTGGACGAGCTGTTCTCCAAGGACATGCTCAAGGGCGGCTACCGCAAGAAGTACCTGCGCGCCCTTTCCCGCTTGGTCGCGCTGGCCCGCGCTGCGTGACGGCGAAGTCGCGGGTGGATGAGGCAGGATGAGTGGATGGCGAAGCAGAAGAAGGGCGACAAGGCGTCCAAGAAGCCGGTCGTGAAGGCTGCGAAGGCCGCTGGTACGAAGGCGCAGGAGTCGGTGGCTGGTGGGGGACTGCGGGAGCTGTTGCGGGTGCCGGCCGGCGAGATCGACCTGACGACGTACGACACGCGGTCGACGGCCGGGTTCAGCGGCACGAAGGACGACGGCAAGGACGCGCTGGCGAGTCTCGGGGCCGAGGTGTCGGACTGGCAGGAGCGGCTGTTCGCCGAGGGGCGCAGCGGCGGGGAGCGGAGCGTCCTGCTGGTGCTGCAGGGGATGGACACCTCCGGCAAGGGCGGCGTGATCCGGCACGGCGCGGGGCTGATGGACCCGCAGGGCCTGAAGATCACCTCGTTCAAGGCGCCGACGCCGGCCGAGAAGCGCCGCGGGTTCCTGTGGCGGATCCGGCAGGCCGTACCGGGCGGCGGGATGATCGGCATCTTCGACCGGTCGCACTACGAGGACGTCCTGATCGCCCGCGTCCGGGAGCTCGTCACGCCGAACGTCTGGACCCGGCGCTACGACCAGATCAACGATTTCGAGGCCGAGCTGACCGCGAGCGGCGTCAAGATCGTGAAGTGCTACCTGCACATCTCGCCCGAGGAACAGCGGACCCGGCTCGAGGCGCGCCTCGACGACCCGACCAAGTACTGGAAGTACAACCCGGGCGACGTCGACGAGCGGCAGCTGTGGCCGGACTACATGGACGCGTACCACGCCGCGATCGAGCGCTGTAACACCCCGGACGCACCCTGGTACGTGATCCCGAGCGACCGCAAGTGGTACCGGAACTGGGCGGTCACCACGATCCTGCTCGAGACCCTCAAGGAGCTGAACCCGCAGTGGCCGGCCGCCGACTTCGACGTCGAGAAGGAGAAGAAGCGCCTGGCCGCGACCTGACCTCAGCCGTCCGGGTCGATGCCGTGCCGGCGGAGCAGGTCGCGGAGGTGTGCGACCTGCTCGTGGAGCCGCTCGTTCTCGTCGAGTACGGCGTTCAGCTCGGCGAGCAGGTGATGGCGTCGGCCGTACGTCGTCCAGTCCTTGGCCGGGTCTTCGGCGAGCATTCCGGTGGCCAGGTCCTCGGACCGCTGTCGCCAGTTCATCCGCTGCTCGAGCTTCCGCCGTACCAGATCGACGTCCTCGGCGAGCTTGGTGAGGATCTGGCCGCCGACACCGTCGCCGTCGTGCAGTACGCCGAGCAGCAGGTGCTCCGGGCCGACCTGCTCCGCGCCCCGCGCCCGCGCCTCGCCCCACGCGAACTCGAACGTGCTCTTCGCGCGCGGCGTGAACGGGATCGCCCCCGCGTTCGCACCGCTCTTGCCCCGGCCGATGATCTCCACCACGAGGTCCCGCACCCCCGGGGCGGTGATGCCGAGGTCGGTGAGCACCTTGCCCGCCGTGCCCGAGCCCTGGACGATCACGCCGAGCAGCAGATGCTCGGTGCCGACGTACACGTGGTCGAGGTTCCGGGCCTCCTCCTGCGCCAGTGCGATGACCTGCCTGGCCTGATCGCTGAACTGTTCGTACATCGGCTCACCCCTCCACCAGTCCTCGATGACGTCGTCGACGAGTAGCTCGATCTTCAGGTGTTCCTGCAGGTCCTCGGCGGTCACCGGCCGGTGGTCGAGCCGGCTCCGGACGAACGCGACGGCCTCGGTCTGCCCGGCGGTGCCGGCCGCGATCCGGTCGAGCAGGTCGTCGACGTCCGCGACCGGCTCGAGTTGCAGGTCGGCCCGGTTCAGCGAGACGAACTGCAGCACCACCGCGACCGCGACGACCCGGTTCGCCCCGTCGAACGGACGCGCCCGCACCAGCCCCGCGAGCAGTACGCCGGCCGCTTCGGCCAGCCCGCCTGTCCGCCGTACGTCGGTCAGCACCCGGTCGATCGCGTCCAGGTCGGCCCGGCGTACGACGTCGTCGGACCCGCAACGTAGCACCCGCGCGGCGACGGCGAGAACGTCGTACCGCTCGAGGTAACGCATCAGTCGTCGCCA
Source organism: Kribbella aluminosa (assembly GCF_017876295.1). Lineage (NCBI taxonomy): Bacteria > Bacillati > Actinomycetota > Actinomycetes > Propionibacteriales > Kribbellaceae > Kribbella > Kribbella aluminosa. The sequence continues at coordinate 4,477,683 of NZ_JAGINT010000002.1, forward strand.
CGCAGCCGGCGCAGCGACTGCTCGTGGCGGGTCAGGTTCTCCTCCAGCAGACGGCTGAACTGCGCGTCCTCGCGGCGCTGGTCCACCAGCGCCGCGATCGCCTCCCGCGCCACGTCCGACACCGACCGTCCCTCCACCGACGCCACCGTCTGCAGCCGATCCGCCAACTCCGGATCGAGCCGCAACAGGATGTTCTTGGTCAGGTCCTTCGCCATGGATATCAAGATATCACGCTATCCAAGGAGGTACTGGCAGTACCTGGAACGGCAGAGTCTCCCTGCCGGCGCCGCACTGGATCTACTGTCAGGCCATGCACACACGAACGCTCGGTCAAGGTCTGCAGGTGTCCGCGGTCGGTCTCGGCTGCATGGGTATGTCGCAGAGTTACGGTCCCAACCCCGGTGACCGCGACGACATGATCGGCGTGATCCGGTACGCCGTCGAGCAGGCGGGCGTCACCTTCTTCGACACCGCCGAGGTGTACGGGCCGTACGTCAACGAGGAACTCGTGGGCGAGGCCCTGGCGCCGCTGCGGGACCAGGTGGTGATCGCGACGAAGTTCGGGTGGAACATCCAGGACGGCAAGATGCTCGGGACGAACTCACGCCCGGAGCAGATCCGGCGGGTCGCGGAGTCGCTGCGGCGGCTCGGGATCGACGTGATCGATCTGTTCTACCAGCACCGGGTGGATCCCGAGGTGCCGATCGAGGATGTCGCCGGGACGGTGGCCGAACTCGTACAGGCCGGGAAGGTGCGGCACTTCGGACTGTCCGAGGCCGGCGCGGAGACCATCCGCCGGGCGCACGGCGTACACCCTGTCACCGCGGTGCAGAGCGAGTACTCGCTGTGGACCCGCGATCCCGAGCCGGAGGTGCTGCCCACCTGTGCCGAGCTCGGCATCGGGTTCGTGCCGTTCAGCCCACTGGGCAAGGGCTTCCTGACCGGCACGGTCGGCACGACGACCGAGTTCGATGCCGGCGACATCCGGACCAGGGTCCCGCGCTTCGAGGCGGGCAACCTGACGGCCAACGAGGCGCTGGTGCGCTACGTCCGGTCCCTCGCCGAGCCGAAGGGGTGCACCCCGGGGCAGGTGGCGCTCGCCTGGCTGCTCGCCCAGCAGCCGTGGATCGTGCCGATCCCCGGCACCCGCCGCCGCGGCCGGATCGACGAGAACACCGCTGCCACCCGGGTCGCGCTGTCGGCCGACGAGATCGCCGATCTCGATGCCCTCGCTGCTCGCGTCGGAGTCCAGGGCGACCGCTACAACCCTGCCGGTATGGCGATGGTCGGCCTCTGACAGCTACCCGCCTCGTAGGTTGGCCGCATCGCGGATGGCGGATGTCGTGGTCGTCGGGCTGGGTGCGTTCGGCTCGGCGGCACCCGGGGCTGATCGAGATCGCGCGGACGCCGCTGCGGAGAAGCTGCGCGAACAGGGCGACGATCCGACCGCGTGCTGATCGCCGGCGGGGAGAGCGGGCACGGGGTCAAGCGCTGCGCCGGGATCGGCGACGACTCGCCCTACACGGACGCCTCCTTCGGTGATCCGACTCGCTTCGACTGGTTGGCTGGACGTGGGTGCCTACATAACCCGCCCGTGGGACCTGGGAGAGGCTGGTTTCGGCGGTTTTGCGTGCACGCAGGACCACCTGTGGACAACTCCTGCGGCAGCGCGCCGGATTTTGCGACGCTTGGCCCATGGCCGATGTCGTCGACGTCCTGCAGAGGGCGGGTGGTAGCGCGACCTACCGGCAGCTCCGGGCGTACGTTCACGGCCGGGACCTGCGGCTGGCTCTGGTCGAGGGGCGGATCAAGCGAGTCGCACGTGGCATGTATGCGTTGCCGCTCGACGTGTCGGCCCTGACGGTCGCGCGGGCCCATGGCGGCGTGCTGTCGCATGAGAGCGCCGCTGAGCATCACGGCCTGGACGTCGTCACAGCTCCTCTCAAGCCGCACGTCACGGTACGGCGGACCCAGCGCAGGAGGGCGACCAAGCTCGCCTGCACACTGCACTGGGCCGACGTGCCTGACCTCGACGGCGCGACGACGCCGGTGCGTACCGTCCTCGACTGCGCACGGACGCTCCCGTTCTGCGAGGCTCTGGCGGTGGTCGACTCGGCATTGCGCACGGGCCTGGTGACCAGAGACCTGATCTGCGTCTCGTGCTCGAGGCCGACTCGTTCGCGTACCACGCGTCGCGCGAGGCGCTGCGTCGCGACTGCCGTCGTTACGTCAACCTTGCGATCCGCGGTTGGACCTTGCTGCGATTCTCCTGGGAGGACGTGATCCTGGACGAGGGATGGGTCGGTGAGGCGTTGGCGGCTGTCCTGGGCGGACGTACACGCAGGCAGATCCCCCGGAAGTGGGCCGCTTGAGGCCCAGATCGGGGGTTCTGCGTGCGCGCAGGTTCACGCGGTACGGACGAGCTCCGGGCGTGCGATGACCGGGCGCGGAGCGGGGTCCAGCGTCAGGAGGTCGAGGCCGGCGACGCCGTAGCGGAGCATGACCAGCCGGCCCACCTCGGCGCTGACGCCCAAGGGGCGGGACACCGCGACGGCGCCGGCCCGGCGGGACGTGGACTCGGCACGGTCCGGGAGGACGCCCGGCGCGAGGAAGAGCGAGCCGACCGCCACGTGGCGCCGGCCCTCCAGCCGCCACTGTAGGACGGCCTCGGCGGGCGACGGCGACGCGGCGCACACGAAGGCAGCCGTGACGGGCAGCTTGTGCCGCTGACCCCAGAGCCGCGCGAGGCGGGTGACGCTCGCGTTCGCGTGTGAGTCGCTGGATCCGGCGCAGGCCAGCACCAGCGCGTCCAGCTCACGCACCCGGCCGCCCTTCAGCTCGGCGCGCATCCGGCGGTCCAGTACGTCGAGCAGGGTGTCGTCGTACCCGAGGACGTCGGACGCGATCACCCGCAGGTGCGGGAACCGGCTGCGCGCCTCGTCGATGACGGCCGGTACGTCGATCCGTGCGTGGTACGCCGCGGACAGCAGCAGCGGCAGGACGACGACCTCCTCGACACCCTCGGCGGCGAGCTTCCCGAGCACCTGGTACGGCGTCGGCGGGCAGTGGTCGAGGAAGGAGGCTTCGATCCGCAGGTCGTCACGCACCTCGCGCAGGCACTTGACGAGCGCGTGGACGGTGGCGGCCGAGCGCGGGTCGCGGCTGCCGTGGGCGAGGATCACGAGCGCTGGAGCAGTCACAGCAGTTCCCCTTCTTCGTCGTCGATCATTCCGGCTGCGAGGGTCCACCCGTCGTGGGCGTCGATCAGCAGGAACGATCCGGTGATGGTGTTGCGGGAGTACGGGTCGGCGGCCAGCGGTGCGGCGATCTTGAGCTGCACCTTGCCGATGTCGTTGAGGTTGAGCTCGGCGGCGTCGATGACGCCGAGGGTGTCGAGGTCCAGCGCGCCGGCGATCTTGGTGACGATCGCCTGTGCGGTGGTGGTGGTGTGCTTGATCAGCACCCGGGCCCCGACGGTCAGTGGCCGGTCGGACAGCCAGCTCACGGTGGCGGCCAGCTCCCGGCGGGTGCCGGGGGAGGCGTCGGCGGCGACGATCACCGAGCCGCGGGCGACGTCGAGGTCGTCCGCGAGCCGGACCGTGACCGCCTCGCCCGCGATCGCGGACTGGCGCTCGGCCACCGCGGTGCCGGTCGCGGTCACGACCGGGCGGTCGATGCCGGCGATCGACGTACGCCGGCCGGCCGGTAGCACGATCACCGGGTCGCCGACCGTGACGGTGCCGGAGGCAACGGTTCCGGTGTAGCCGCGGTAGTCGCGGTACTCGTCGTCGGTCTGCGGCCGGATCACGTACTGCACCGGGAACCGCAGCGGCTGCTGGGACGTGTCGGTGCGGCCGTCGGCGTTCTCCAGCAGCTCGAGCAGTGTCGGCCCGTCGTACCACTCGGTCCGCGGGGAGCGCTCGACGACGTTGTCGCCGACGAGTGCGGAGACCGGGATGGCCTGGACGTCGGCGATGCCGAGCTGGTCGGCGACGTCGTTGACCTCTTTGGCGATCTTGGTGAACACGGCCTCGTCGTACCCGACCAGGTCGATCTTGTTGACCGCCAGTACGACGTGCGGCACCCGGAGCAGGCCGGCGACAGCGAGGTGCCGGCGGGTCTGCTCGAGGACGCCGTGCCGGGCGTCGACCAGGATGATCACCACGTCCGCGGTCGAGGCGCCGGTGACGGTGTTCCGGGTGTACTGCACGTGCCCGGGGCAGTCGGCCAGGATGAACGAGCGCTTGTCGGTGGCGAAGTACCGGTAGGCGACGTCGATCGTGATGCCCTGCTCGCGTTCGGCGCGGAGGCCGTCGGTGAGCAGTGCGAAGTCGAAGTCGCCGCCGCGGGCTTCGGAGACGGTCTTCACGTGCGCGATCTGGTCGGCGAGGATCGCCTTGCAGTCGTGCAGCAGCCGCCCGACCAGCGTCGACTTGCCGTCGTCCACGGAGCCGGCCGTGGCCAGCCTGAGAAGAGTGCTCATCAGAAGTACCCCTCTCGTTTGCGGTCTTCCATGGCGGCCTCGCTGGCCCGGTCGTCGGCGCGGGTGGCGCCGCGCTCGGTGATCTCGCTGGCCGCGACCTCGATCACGACCTCGGCCGCCGACGTCGCATCGCTGGCCACCGCTCCGGTGCAGGACATGTCGCCGACCGTGCGGTACCGGACGGTGCGCTGGGCAACGGTCTCGCCGTCCCGCGGCTGCGAATAGGGGCCGACGGCAAGCAGCATGCCGTCGCGCTCGAACACGTCCCGCTCGTGGGCGTAGTAGATCGAAGGCAGCGGGATCTGCTCGCGCTCGATGTAGTTCCAGATGTCCAGCTCGGTCCAGTTGGACAGCGGGAACACCCGGACGTGCTCGCCCGGCCGGTGCTTGCCGTTGTACAGCGACCACAGCTCCGGGCGCTGGTTCCGCGGGTCCCACTGGCCGAACTCGTCGCGCAGGCTGAAGATCCGCTCCTTCGCCCGGGCCCGCTCCTCGTCCCGCCGGCCGCCGCCGAAGACAGCGTCGAAGCGGTGCGCGTTGATGGCGTCGAGCAACGGAACCGTCTGCAGCTGGTTCCGTGTCCCGTCGCTGCGCTCGCGCAGCCGGCCGTCGGCGATGTACTCCTCGACCCCGGCCACCTCGAGCCGCAGGCCGAGCTGCTTCACGACAGCGTCGCGGTACGCCAGCACCTCCGGGAAGTTGTGCCCGGTGTCGACGTGCAGCAACGTGAACGGCACCCCTGCCGGCGCGAACGCCTTCCGCGCCAGGTGCAGCATCACGATCGAGTCCTTGCCGCCGGAGAACAGAATCACCGGCCGCTCGAACTCCGCCGCCACCTCGCGGAACACGAAGATCGACTCGCTCTCGAGGGCGTCCAGCTCGGTAACAGTTGCCCCAGGTGTACGAGTTGGCGTGGTCACGGGGCCTCCCGGTCTGGACTGAGGAGCGGAGGGAGCGAAGTGACCGGAGCGACGAGGGAAGACCGGGAGCCAAGGCCCCGTGACCACGCCGGCGCCGAAGGCCCGGCCAAAAGCACAGCGGTCATGTGTGGAGCCCGCATTCCACCTTGCCGGTGCCTGCCCAGCGGCCGCTGCGCGCGTCCTCGCCCGGCGCGACGCGCTGCGTGCACGGCTCGCAGCCGATCGACGGGTAACCGTCGTACTGCAGGAGGTTCACCAGTACGCCGTTGTCCTGGATGTACTGGTCGAGGTCGTCCTGCGACCACGGGGCGATCGGGTTCAGCTTCACCATGTCGCGCTTCTCGTCGTACTCGACGACCGGCGTGTTCGCGCGGGTCGGCGCCTCCTCGCGACGGATCCCGGTGACCCACGCCTTGTACCCGGACAGGTACCGGTTCAGGGGCTCGACCTTGCGCAGCGCGCAGCACTTGTTCGGGTCGCGGTCGTGCAGCTTCTCGCCGTACTCCGCGTCCTGCTCGGCGACCGTCTGCTTCGGAAGCGCGTTGATCAGGTGGATCGGCAGCGTCGCGGCCACCGCGTCCCGGGTCCCGATCGTCTCCGCGAAGTGGTAGCCGGTGTCGAGGAACAGTACGTCGACACCCGGCGCCGCCTGCGCCGCCAGGTGGGGGAGCGCGCCGTCGGCCATCGAGGCGGTCACCACCAGGTCGTCGCCGAACGTCTCCCGGGCCCAGGCGAGTACCTCGACCGCCGACGCGTCGGCAAGACGTTCGTTCGCCTCCTCGGCGATCGTCTTCAAGTCACTCATTCCACCGTCACCCGCAACCCGATCATCTTCAGCTGGAACACCCGTGCACACGGCCGGCACTCCCACGCGCCATGGCCTTCTTCGGAGGGCCTGAGGTCCTCGTCCCCGCAGTACGGGCAATAAAGAGGTGCCGCACGCTCGCTCATCGCCGTCCTCGCTTCGCTGCGGCGGCGACGAGCGATTGGCTGCGGTGCTCTTTGGTGAACTCGCTTCGCTCGCTCACGTAAGTGCCTCCTGGTCCGCTCGGGTGACCCACTGGGCGAAGCGCTCGCCGTCGTTGCGCTCCTTCAGGTAGTTCTGGGTGACGCGCTCGACGTAGTCGGTCAGGTCGTCGGCGGTGACCTTGTGACCGCGGAGCTTCCGGCCGAAGCCCGCGTCCAGGCCGAGCCCGCCGCCGAGGTGCACCTGGTAGCCCGGCACCTGGTTGCCGTCGGCATCCATCACCAGCTGACCCTTCAGGCCGATATCGGCGACCTGGATCCGGGCGCACGAGTTCGGGCAGCCGTTCACGTTCACGGTGATCGGCACGTCCAGCTCCGGGATCCGCTCCTCGAGCTCGTCGATCAGCTGGGCGGCCTTCGCCTTGGTCTCGACGATCGCCAGCTTGCAGAACTCGATCCCGGTGCAGGCCATCGTGTTCCGCCGCCAGGCCGAGGGCCGCGCCTGGAACCCGAGCGCGGCGAGTTCGGCCACCAGCGACTCGACCTGCGCCTCCTCGACGTCCAGCACGAGCAGCTTCTGCTGCGCGGTGGTCCGGATCCGGTTCGACCCGTGCTTCGCGACCACGTCCGCGACCTGGGCGAGCTTGGCGCCCGACACCCGTCCGACGACCGGCGCGACGCCGACGAAGTACTTGCCGTCCTTCTGCTTGTGCACGCCGACGTGATCACCCTGTACGGCGGGAACCTCCGGCGCGGGCCCGTCGATCAGCTTCCGCTTGAGGTACTTCGTTTCGAGAACGTCGCGGAACTTCTCGGTGCCCCAGTCCGCGAGCAGGAACTTCAGCCGGGCCCGGGTCCGCAGCCGCCGGTAGCCGTAGTCGCGGAAGATGCTGGTGACGCCCCACCAGGCCTCGGCGACCTCGTCCAGCGGGATCCAGGTCCCGAGCCGCTGCGCGAGCATCGGGTTCGTCGACAGGCCGCCGCCGACCCAGAGGTCGAAGCCGGGGCCGTGCTCCGGGTGCACGACACCGACGAACGCGATGTCGTTCACCTCCGGTACGACGTCGTGCGACGGGTGCCCGGTCAGCGCGGTCTTGAACTTCCGCGGCAGGTTGGAGAACTCGTCCGAGCCGATGTACTTGTCGACGATCTCGGTGATGGCCGGGGTCGGGTCGATGATCTCGTCCGCCGCGATCCCTGCGACCGGGCTGGCAATCACCACCCGCGGTACGTCGCCGCAGGCCTCGGTGGTGTAGAGCCCGACCGCCTCGAGCTTCTGCCAGATGGCCGGCACGTCCTCGATCGCGATCCAGTGCAGCTGGATGTTCTGCCGGTCGGTGATGTCCGCCGTGTCGCGCGCGTACTCCGTCGAGATCTCGGCGATCACCCGGAGCTGCTCGGTGGTCAGCTGCCCGCCCTCGACCCGGATCCGCATCATGAAGTAGCGGTCGTCCAGCTCCTCCGGCTCCAGCGTCGCCGTCTTGCCGCCGTCGATCCCGGGCTTGCGCTGCGTGTACAGGCCCCACCAGCGGAACCGGCCGCGGAGGTCGGCGGGGTCGATCGAGTCGAAGCCCCGGTGCGCATACACGTTCTCGATCCGGGCCCGGACGTTCAGGCCGTCGTCGTTCTTCTTGTTCTCTTCGTTCTTGTTCAGCGGCTCGCGGTATCCGAGTGCCCACTGGCCTTCGCCCTTGCCCTTGCGGGGGCGGGCGGGCTTGCGGGCAGGAGTGGTGACGCCGGCAGTCATCGGGGCGTGTCCTTGTCCTCGTGACAGGTGCTCACCAGCGGCGGGGAGATCGAAGCGTCGTCGGTTCGATGCGTTCCGCGCGGTGCGCACCCAGCGGTGATCGGGGATGATCAGGGGGCCGCGGTGGGCCCTGGCAGGGTGGCTGTCAGAACATCGAAGGACAACAGATGGCGCTGCGCATCCGCCCGAGGTCGACATGAATCCGACCTACGAGGTGGGTGGAACGGGCAGCGAGCATGTCCACAAGCGTCGGCTCCAGAGCCTGACAAATCAACTCCCATTCCTACATCCTGAGACCCGATCTCACGATGTGGCTATGTGCAGCAGTCTGGTGGAGATTGATTCGGGCGACTTCCAGGCTCCACAAGAACTCTTGTGCAAGAGTTCTTGTGGAAGCTACGGTGGCGTTCATGACACCTCCGAACCGGCGGGCCGTGACCCCGTCCGTACTGGCCGCGATGCATCATCCGCTGCGCCGCCGGCTGCTCGACCTGCTGAACGTCGACGGTCCCGCGACCGCCTCCCGGCTGGCCGGGGCGACCGGAGAACTTGTCGGCAACGTCAGCCATCACCTGAAGGTTCTCGCGTCCGCGGGCGTGATCGTCGAAGCGCCTGAGCTCGCGAAGACCCGGCGCGAACGGTGGTGGAAACTCGGCGACACGTCGGAGTACTCGTGGTCGATCGCCGACGCCAAGGGCGACCCCGCGGGGGAGCTGGTGGCGGCGTCGGCCGAGGACGTGAACCTCGCCCACCACGTCGGCAAGGTGCGGGAGTGGTTCGACATCCGGTACGAGTTCGACGAGTCCTGGGTGCGGGCGGCGTACGCGACCGAGAGATGGCTCACATTGACGCCGGCGCAGCTGGTCGAGCTGAGCGAGCGGATCGCGGACCTGGTCCGCGAGTACCACGACCAGCCGGCCGAGGGGGAGGACGCGCACCGCGTGTTCTTCTTCGCGCACGCGGTACCGGCCCGCCCATGAGCACCACGGTCTTTCCGCCGCTCCGGAGGGACCGTCGGGTCCACGGGTGGATCCTGTCGGCCGGGATCTCGTGGGCCGGTGACACGGCCTGGTACGTCGGTCTCGCGTGGAGCGCGGCCCAGATCACGACCCCCGCCGGGGCCGGGCTGGTGATGGGCGCCGGCGCGCTGCCGAAGGCGCTGATCCTGCTGTACGGCGGGGCGCTCGCGGACCGGCTCGACGGGCGGCGGACGATGATCCTGGCGAACCTGGCACGGATCGCCGTACTCGTCGTCGCCGCCATCGCGGTGCTGGTGTGGGGGTTGTCGCTCGCGCTGCTGATCACGGTGGCGGTCGTGTTCGGGGCGGTCGACGCGCTGTACGCGCCCGCCTCCGGGACGCTGCCGCGGCGGATGGTGCGGTCCGAGGACCTCGTGAAGCTGTCGGCCGGCACGCAGCTGGCAACGCGGATGGCGGCGTTCGCGGGAGCCCCGCTGGGCGGTTTGCTGGTCGCGCACGGCGGACTGGTCACAGTGATGCTCGTCGATGCGGCGTCGTTCGTGGTGATCGCGCTGGCGCTCGCGTTCGTGGTGAAGCCGCGGTTACCGCAGCCGGCGTCGGAGGGGCACTCGATCCGGGCCGATCTGCGGGCCGGGTTCGCCTATCTGAAGCAGGACGTACGGGCGCGGACGCTGGTCATCGCGTTCTCCGGGCTGAACCTGTGCGTCGGGCCGATCCTGGCGGTCGGGCTGGTGCAGCGGACGCACACCGAGGGCTGGGGCCCGGCCTGGTACGGGTGGTTCCAGGCGGCCTCCGGGGTCACGGCGGCCGCCGGTGCCGTGGTGGCCATGCGGTGGAAGCCCACGGATCTGGCGCGGTCCGGGCTGCTCGCCCTCGTCGTCCAGGCGGCCGGATGCGCGATGATCGGGGTGGTGCCCCGGTTGGCGGTGTTCGTCGCGATGGCGATGATCAGCTGTACGGCGGGGCTCGCGTCGGCCCAGCTGTCGGCGGCGTTCCAGCAGAGCGTGGATCCGCAGTACCTGGGCCGGAGCTACAGCATCGTGAACCTGTCCGACGAGGCGCTGATGCCGCTCGCGATGACCGGGTTCGGTGCGCTGATCAGCCTGTCGAGTATCCCGGTCGCGTGTGTCGTGGTCGGCGTACTGTTCGCGGCCCTGGTGCTGTGGGCCGCGATCCGGGTACAGCCGCACGCAGAACCCGCCGGTGCCCGGCCGGGAGAGCGCCCGTGACTTCACCCTCAGCAACGCCGAACAACCAGCCACCCGCACCCGCAATCACATCGAGTGGGCGTACACGTACTGTCGACCTGCCACTTCAGTGTTGGATGGCGGGATGAGCGAGTCGGAATCGGGCCGGATGACAGCCCGGGGCATCGCGGGGCACGTCCGATCGGGCATCACCTCCGCGGTGGAGGTGGTCGAGGCTGCACTCGACGCCGCGCGGTGCCTCGACCCCGTCCTGCACTTCCTCGATGGTCTCGATGCGGCACGGGCGCTCGCGGCGGCCGAGCGATTGGAGCCGACAGGCCCGCTCGCCGGCGTGCCGTTCCTGATCAAGGCGCGGACGCCGCCGGAGTCGCCGATCCTGAGTCGGTTGGTCGCGGCCGGGGCAATCCCGATCGGGTGGGCGACCCGGGCGCGGCCTGGGGCGGTGTCGTTGACGTTCGGGTGGAACGGGCACGAGTACACGCGGAACCCGTGGGACCTCACGCGCTCGCCCGGCGGCTCGACCGCGGGCGGAGCGGCCGCGGTGGCGGCAGGCGTCGTACCACTGGCGACCGGCGGCGACAGCGGCGGCTCGCTCCGGATCCCGGCCTCGTTCTGCGGCATCGTCGGCTTCAAAGGTACGTACGGCCGCATCCCGCGCCCGACCGGGCGCGGCCTGGGCGAGCTGACCACCGCCGGCGTGATCGGCGCCGACCTCGACGACGTCATCCTCGCCACCAGCGTCACCTCCGGTCCGCACCGCCTCGACCCGACCGCGTTACCCGCCTGGCCGGTCCTCGACCTTGAGAACCCACCAACCATCGTCGGCGGGGATTCGTGGTTGGTGGGTGCACAAAGACGACCTTGGCGGATTGCCTATCGGTCGACGTTGGGGGTTTGTGCGGCCGATGCTGGTGTGGATCGGGTGATTCGTGAGCGGTTGGCGGTGTGTGGGGTGGACGTGATCGACGTACCGCTGGCGCTCGAGCCGACCGACGAGGCTTGGCCTGTGCTGTCGGCCTTGGACAACGGGCGTGGGGTCACGGCCGCGGAGGTGCAGCGGGCGAGGGGGTGCGGGACCACAACAACACCGCGTTGGCCGACCTGTTCGCCGACGTCGACGTACTGGTGACCCCGACGACGCTGACTGTTGCCCACGGCTACGACCAGCACGAGCACAGCATCGTCACCGGCGACCCGTGCTGGGTCTTCAACGTGACCGGCCATCCCGCGGTGAGTGTGCCGGTCGGTCTGTCGGCTGGGCTGCCGGTGGGTGCTCAGGTGGTCGCGCCACACGGCGCCGATGGAACCGCGCTGACGGTCGCCCGGCTGATCCAAGCAGACCTACCCCAACCGCCGATCAGGTGAGGGCAGAAATCGTTTGCGGTAGTCGTCAAGTGGTTCGAGCCCGACCTGGCGGCGCCGCTCATCGACCTGGTCGGGAGCGGCGAGTGGCTGCGGTTCCCACGTGCCGTCGTCTGCCATCCGGAACTGAGTGCCGTACAACTGCTGGTTTCTTCACTGAACTAGCCAACCTGCCCACGGCGGCACACCTGATGCGGTGGGCAGGCGGCTATGCGAAAACGCGTGGGAGATTGCGCGCGGCCAGCGCGGTCCGGGCCAGGCTGGCTGCGATGGCGAGGGCCATGGGCCATGTGACGGCTGGGGTAGCGGTTGCGATCGCGAGCATGCCGAGGTCGAGCAGGATCAAGGCGACGCTGGCAGGGCCGGCGAGCCGGGCTGTCCTTGGGTCTTTGCTTCTGGCAACGGACAGGAGCGTGACAGCGACGATGAGCAGAGTCGTGCCGAACACGGCTGCCGCAGCAGGAGGAACCGGCCAGTGCCAGGCCTGTGTAGTGATCAGCGTCGTTCCCCACAGAGCCGCGAACACAGGGGCGGTGGCTAGGAGGGCGATCGCGGTGCGTCGGCCTGGGGATTGGAGGGCGAACGCGGTTGTGACCTGTGCTGGCGGGCCGAACTCGGCGATAGCCGCGTGCGCGGCGTCGGCTGGGGACAGGCCGCTTCGCAGGTGGTGTTGGAAGGTCTCTTCGAGGCCGTCGGCGAGTTCCTCGACGGTCCCGGCCGGGAGGCGTTGAGCGAGTTCGTTCAGGTAGTTGTGGATCAGGTCGCGGTCGGCCATGGGCCTGGCTCCAGCAGTGTCGTGACCGCGGTGGCGAACTCGCGCCAGTTGGCGCGGTCGCCCGCCAGCTTCTTATGGCCGTCGTCGGTCAGCTGGTAGCTGCGCCGTCGACGCCCGTCGACCACGGACCAGGATCCGGCGATCAGCCCGGCTCGTTCGAGCCGGTGCAGTGCCGGGTAGACGGTGCCGGTGGGCAGGTCGAACCGGCCGCCGCTGCCGTCTCGCAGCGCCTCCTTGATCGCGTAGCCGTGCTGAGGCCCGTCGCTCAAGGTGGCGAGCAGGAGGACATCGAGGTGACCTTTCAAGGCTTGCGCATCCGCCCTCATGAGTAGTTATCCTACAACAAGCGGATAGGTAGTAATCCTAGCTATGGGTGGTGGGCGTGATGGGCGAGCTGGCGATCGTGGCCGAAGGCTTGGTGAAACAGTTCGGGGCCGTCGAGGCGCTTTCGGGTGTCGATCTGCAGGTGCCGACCGGGTCGATCCTGGGGCTGCTCGGACCGAACGGGGCAGGAAAGACCACCGCAGTCCGGGTTCTCGCGACGCTGCTGCGCCCCGATGCCGGTCGCGCGCGGGTCGCGGGATTGGACGTGGTCAGGCAGGCCGCTGCGGTGCGGCGGCGGATCGGGTTGGCGGGTCAGTACGCGGCGGTCGATCCGTATCTGACCGGCCGGGAGAACCTGCAGATGATCGGCCGGCTGTCAGGCCTTACCCGCGCCAGTGCCCGCAGACGGGCCGACGAACTGCTCGACACGTTCGACCTTGGCGCGGCGGCGGATCGGGTCCTTCGTAGCTATTCCGGCGGGATGCGCCGGCGGCTGGATGTCGCGGCCAGCCTGGTGGCCAGGCCGTCGGTGTTGTTCCTGGACGAGCCGACAACCGGCCTGGATCCGCGTGGCCGGATCGGGTTGTGGCACACGATCGCCGCACTGACCGCACAGGGCACGACGGTCCTGCTCACCACCCAGTACATGGAGGAGGCCGACCACCTCGCTGACACCATCGCGGTCATTGACACCGGCCGGGTGATCGCCACCGGAACTTCGAACGAACTGAAAGCGCAGGTGGGTGGCGACCGGCTCGAGCTGCGGGCGGCACCGGGCGTCGAGCCGGCCGCCTTGGCGGCGACCGTCGCGGACCTCGGTTCCGGCCCACCGGCCGTCGACTGCGGCGAAGGCACGGTGGTGCTTCCGGTTGCCGACGGCCCAGGTGTGCTCGGCGACGCGGTGGCCCGGCTGGCGGCGGCCGAGTTGCGGGTAACCGACGTGGCGTTGCGCCGGCCGTCACTCGATGATGTCTTCCTGGCCTTGACCGGCCAGTCAGCCACAGCTGGACCAGCCACGGATCTTGCCGAGACCCGGAGCCTGTGATGACGACCGACGCGGCGACGCCTGTCCCGCAATCAGTTGATCCCGCAACTGCCACAGACGCCGCGAGAGCACGGGGGCTGCGGTGGTTTCTGGGCGACGTGTCGGTGATCACGGGCCGGAACCTGCGGCGGCTGATGCGGGTGCCGACGTTGATCGCGTTCGCCACCGTGCAGCCGGTGCTGTTCGTGTTGCTGTTCACCTACGTGTTCGGCGGCGCGATCCACCCGCCCGGTGTCGAGAACTACGTCGACTTCCTGCTGCCGGGGATCTTCGTGCTAGCAATCGCGTTCGGTGCCTCCCAGACCGGGGTCGCGATCGCGGACGATCTGGCCACCGGAATGATCGACCGGTTCCGTGCGCTGCCGATGACCCGGTCGGCGGTGCTGGCCGGGCGGACGGTGGCCGACGCAGTGCGCAACCTGTTCGTGCTGCTGCTGATGACCGGTGTGGGATACGCGATCGGGTTCCGCTTCCACGCCGGAGCCGCGGCCGCGGCGGGCGCGATCGGCCTGGCGCTGCTGATCGGTGTCGCCTTCTCGTGGATCAACGCGCTGGTGGGTTTGCTGGTTCACGACGCGGAGACGGCGGGGCTGGCTGGGCTGATGCCGGTCATCGTGTTGGTGTTCACCAGTTCCACGTTCGTCCCGGTCGCCACGATGCCGGGCTGGCTGCAGGCCTTCGCCGACGTCAACCCGATCACCGTCACGGTCGACGCGTTGCGCGCCCTGGTGCTTGGTGGCCCGACGGCTGAGCATGTGTGGCGGGCGCTGGCCTGGATCGCCGTGCTGCTGGTGGTCACCGTTCCGGCCGCGGTGCTCCGCTACCGTCGTACCAACGCCGGTTGACCGGCTTCGTTAACGCGGGCGGCTGGTTCAGAGCCACAGGGGCGCCAGCCAGCCCAGCGTGACGGCGCCGAGGTAGAGGAGTCCGACGACCAGGGCGACGACGCGGCGGCGGGCGATGAGGAGCATGCCGCTGATCGCGCCGATGCTGGTGCCGGCACCGGTGATCAGGAACGCCAGCGCTGGGCCGGCGCCCATGCCGCCGTCCATCAGGGTCGCCACCAGCGGGAGGGATCCGTCGGTGTTCAGGTAGACCGGGATGCCGATCAGCGCAGCCAGCGGAACGGCCAGGACGGAGTCTCCGCCCAGGTAGTCGGTGAGCCACCGGGTTGGGATGGCTTCGATCAGGAGGTAGCCCAAGGTCGCGAAACCGAAGAAGAACAAGGCGAGACGCCGGCCCGTGATGAGAATTTCCCGTACCAGCACGTCGATCTTGTACCGGGCAAGTGCCGGGGCACGCCGGACTGGAGTCGCCAGCGTCTGCACCGGTCCAGCCTCACCCGCTGGTGCCTCGACTGCACAGCATGACGGCTCCGGGCCGGCTTCCTGCGACGGGGCTTCGCACCTGCTGTTGCAGGCTGTGTCGCTCTGCCCGCTGCTCATCCGGGCCTGGCCGGCAAGCCAGCCGGTGCGCTCGATGAGGAAGGTGACGACGCCGGCGACGAGGCCGAGAGCGATGGCGGCGACGAAGAACGTCAGCGCGAACGGCGCCCCGAACAGGCCGGTCGACAGAACGAGTTCTTCGGGGCTGGTCAGCGGCGAGGACACCATGAACGCGACCACCGGTGCCCATGGAACGTGGGAGGCCATCGCGCCGAGCACGACTGCGGTGGTTCCGCACGAACAAAACGGTGTCAGTGTCGCCAGCGCCACCGCGCCGACAACGGCGATTGGGGTGCTTTTGCGCAGCCAGGTCGCCAGCCGGTCGGTGCCGACATACACGACCAGGACCGAGGCAACGATGATGCTCGCGGCCAGGAACGGCCACACGTTGGTGAAGGTTGTCCACACGTCGCCGATGACACGGCCCAGTAGGTCCAGCGCGGACTCGATCACGATGCCTCACCCTCGTGCTGTTCGTCGCAGGTCGTGAGGAGGGCGCCGAGGCGGTTCAGCGCGATCAGATCGGCACGGTAGTTGATCCGGTTGCCGTGACGGTCGCTGTGGATCAGTCCGCCTTGGCGAAGGACCTTCAGGTGGTGACTGATGGTGGGGCCGGTGACGGTGAACCCGCTGGCCAGCTCGCACACGCACAGCGGGTCGGTCTCACACGAGGCGATCACCGACAGCAGCCGCAGCCGTACCGGGTCGCCAAGTGCCCTGAACGAGGCCGCCGCCCCGGCCGCCTCGATCTCGCCCATCGGCTCAGCGATGAGAGGCCGCCCGGGTGCGGAAGTAGTCAGCAGCATTGGTCGAGCGATCGCCGGGCGGGCTTCTCGATCGGCAGGCCGGCGTCGATCCAGTCCTGTTTTCCGCCGGTGTAGCGGTGCACGTCGCGGTAACCGAGCTCCGCCAGCCGCTGGGCGACCCGCAGCGACGCGTCGCAGTCGGCGCTGCCGCAGTAGACAACGACGCGTCGGTCCAGGTCGGGCAGCAGTGTCTTGGCCAGCTCGACAACACGCCGGGGCCGGATGTTCACCGCTCCCGGCAGATGACCCTGCGCGTAGACATCTTCAGGTAGCGCCTCGACCAGGACGGCGTCGCCGGCAGCGATCAGTTCGGCGACCTCGGCTTGGTGAATTTCTGAAACAGGCATGACGGAACCCTTCGATGTCGCTGGTGTGGTTGAAATGCGGTGACCCCGGGTGCCGCGCGGGGTCAAGCGGTCGAGTCGGTGAGGCACCAAGCGAGATCGATCAGGCCCACCACGCACCGGTCATCGATGCGGTACCAGATCCGGTTACCGTCGCGGCGCGACGCCAAAATTCCCTTGTCGACCAGACGCTGCAGCTGGTTGGACACCGCTTGCGGCTTCAACTCCACAGCCTCGGCCAGCTGACTCACCGACAACTCCCCATCGCGGACCAGCGCATGCAGCAAGCGCAGACGAGTGTCATTGGCCAACACCTTGAACAGACCCTCCAACCGCGACGCATCCACCGGGTCGATCAACGCACGCTCAGCCAACACCGGCCGCCGCACGGCCGCCGCCACTTGATCACTCATGACACCACTATTACACGAATCAGTGTAATGGTGAAGTGCTTGCGAGGAGTCGCACCGGCGAGGACTCCGGCCATGTTCCAGTGTTGCTGGGCGTGGTTGGACTGATGATGGCGGTATGACCGTTGCGGAGGAGACGTTTCAGCCGTCGGCGCCGGTGTGTTGGTGCTGCTGCGGCGCATCGACCGTCACCTGCCCTAGCCGGGGCCGTGTCAGGTCGCGAGGAGCGGCTGGAAAAGGCGGACTGCGAGTTCTTCGGCGTCGGGCTGGTTGAGGATCTGTCCGGGGATGCCGGGGTGGCTGCTGGTCCAGGCCTGTGCTGCGCTGTGGTCTGCGAAGAAGTTGAGGTAGTCGCAGCAGCAGTCAGCTGACGGGCCGCCGCCGGCATCGGCGCCGATGAACACGACCGCCGCCGCGGGCTGCCAGGTGGTGCGCCCGTCGGTGGTGGTGACCGTGATCGGCTGGCCGGTGATTACGTCGACGGACTCGATCCGGGTGTCTCGGCCAAGCATGGGTGCCATGCCGAGGGCATCGATCGCGCACATCGCGTAGACGTCGACCCCGCCGCCGCCGGGGTCGACGATGCGGACGCGGTGCCGGGTCGGCGTGGCGGAGAACGGGTAGGCGACTGCGACCTGGCCGTCGGGAGCGAGCCGGATGGCGTCGGCCTCGTGCAGCGCGGTCAGCACTTCGGCCGTGGTCTTGGCGCCGTCGGCCGCGACCAGGGCCAGGTCTGCGGCCGTGGGTGGGGCGCCGTTGGTAGCGAAGGCGCGCAGGATCGTCTGGTGTACCGCCTTCTCGACTGGATCCAGCGGGAGCGCGCGGGTGCGCCAGGCGCTCAGTACCTCCCTGGGCGCTGAGTCGTCTATGCGGCCGGCTGCCGTGATCGCCGCACGTAGCTGGTCGATCGACAGGGCGGGAACGATCCGGCCGTGCTCGTCGCGGTAGAGGCGGCACGACACTCCGCATGCGCAGTCGTCGGCTGTGGTGAAGGGGTCGGTGCCGTCGATCAGCAGGGTCGGCGAGCCGGCCATGCCGAATCGGGCGGCGTCGTCGTCGGACTCGATCAGCCTGGTCGTGACCGGCAGGTCGGTGACCTCGGCGAGCCGTTGCAGCATCAGCGGCAGGTTGGGGCAGTCGCGGACGTGCAGCACTTCGAGTTTCATCTGGTCGCCTCCGGGCGGTGGTCGATCGCTTCCAGCAGCGCGCAACTGCGGTCGGCGCGGGGCAGGTCACAGGTCGCGACCAGCCGGGCGAGCGAGTCGTGCATCCGTTGCAGGTCGCGGATCCGCACCGCCAGATCCGCGCGTCGGTGTTCGGCCAGGGCGCGGGCCCCGTCGCAGGCCTCCGGGCCGCCGTTGTCGAGGTGGAGTAGTTCCTCGACCGCGTCCAAAGTGAAGCCGAGTTCTTGGGCGCGTTTGATGAACCGCAGCAGTTCGACCGTGCTTGGTGGGTAGTCGCGGTAGCCGCCGGGAGTCCTCGGCGGCTCGGTGAGCAGCCCGCGGCGCTCGTAGTAGCGCAACGTCTCCGTATTCACTCCAGCCCGGCCGGCCAGCTCGCTGGTTCGCATATCTTCATCCTCAACCCTGGACCCAGCTACAGAGTCAAGGTTCCCAGCTGCGAGAGCCGTCGAGCGTGCCGGTCGCTCCCAGCTGGCCGCTGCCCTACTCGAGGTTCGGTGCTCATGCTTCGACGGTAAATCCGTACCTACGTACCAGATGCAAGTCCTCTCGTCGGTCTGTGCCAATTGGCGGACGGTCCGCGGCTTGGCCGCCGCGAGCTCGATACTGGCCCGATGACGCTGGGGAACGGGTAGTGACCTGGTCCACGGGCCTGCTCGGCTTCGCGATGGGTCTGCTGATCGCGGTCGTCACCGCCCCGGTTGGAGTGTCGGGTGCGGTCTTCCTGCTGCCGGTGCAGCTCAGCGTCCTGGGGGTACCCAGCCCGGCGGTGACACCGACCAATCTGTTGTTCAACGTTGTGCCGGCCCGGGCGCCCTGCTGCGATACCGCCGACGCGGGGAGCTCGGCGGAACGCTCACGCGGCGGCTGATCCTCGGAACACTGCCAGGCGTGGTGGTCGGCGCGATCATCAGGGTCTTCGCCATCCCCGGCCCCGGGGCGTTCCGGCTCTTGGTCGCCGCCTTGCTCTTGCCGCTGGGCAGTTGGCTTTGTATCCGCGCTGTGCGCCCTTCGCCCGAGCGGTCAGGTGCCGAGCCGTCACCGCGCTCGGTCACCCTCCTCGCCCTAGCTGTCGGAGTGGTCGGTGGCATCTACGGCATCGGTGGCGGATCACTGCTCGGTCCGCTCCTGGTCGGCCGCGGCGTACCGATCGCGAAAGTCGCACCAGCCGCTCTCGCCTCGACGTTCCTGACCTCGGCCGTGGGCGCGGTCACCTACTCGCTGCTGGCGCTCACCACCAGCGGGAACATTGCGCCGATCTGGACTCTCGGTCTGGCGTGCGGACTCGGTGGCCTGATCGGCGGCTACCTCGGCGCCCACTTCCGGCCCCGCCTGCCCGAAACGATTCTGCGTCTGTTGCCGGGTGGTCTCGCGATGGTGCTCGGCGGCCTGTATGCCGTTCAGCTGTTCAGTTGAGGCGATCCAGCAACGTACTTGCGGCCTGACTGGGCTGGCGTACAGCGTTGCCTAGGGCAACACTGGCGGAGTGGGCAAGGTGGCGCCCGAGCTGCTCCGGCCGGTCGGGTTGGAGCTGTCCCGGGCTGTCGAACAGCTGCCCGGCCAGCACGGCAGGCGCGGCGGAGCTAGATACGAGTTGAAGTGGGGACGGGTTTCTTCGCTGAACTCGTCAAGCTGTGGCTGGCGGTCAGGAGCCGGTGGTCGAGGGGGTCTGGTCGATGCGGCCGTACCGCGATGAGGGCTGGGGCGACCGACCAGGCATGACAGCGCTTGTAGACCAGCGGCAGCGGTTGGGGGCACGGTGTCGATATCGAAGGCCCGCCGTTCGTCATACAAGCAATGGCCCTTCCGCCCGCAGCCGACCCGAACAGAAGTGAGGATGAAAATGGGATCGATCGTGTCGCAAGTGGAGGTCGCCGGTGCGCCGGAGGAGGTGTTCGCCTATGTCACCGACCCGGCTCGGTTCGCCGAGTGGCAGGAGAACTTGGTCGACGGGTACATGGACGGCGGCCCGACATCCGTCGGATCGATATGTGTCACCACCCGCAAGATCGGTGGCGGTGAGCGGAAGGTGACGTCCGAGGTCACCGTGCTCGATCCGCCTGGCGCGTGGGCGGTGCACGGTGTCGACGGTCCGATCCGTTCGAGGGTGCACGTCACTGTCGAGCCACTGGCCGGCCGGAACGCCTCGCGGGTCACGATCGATCTGGACTTCGAGGGACACGGCATCGGGAAGATTCTTGTACCGCTGCTTGTGCGGCCGCAGTCCCGCAAAGAGATGGTGCGCAACATGGCCCGGCTGAAGGCGCGCCTCGAGCCGAGCACCTGACCGGCCGGCACCTACTCGGGCCGATCGTGGCCATCTGGGCCGTGAGCCTGGCCGTTCACCGGACTGGTGCACGACCAGGCGGTAGTGGGTTAGTTGTCAGCGAGTGCGTGGGTCAGGTCTTGGATGAGGTCGTCGGCGTCTTCGAGGCCGACGGATAGGCGGATCATGCTGTCGGCGATGCCGCGTTTGGCGCGTTCGTCCGGGGCCAGGCCGTGGTGGGTGGTGGTGATCGGTTGAGTGATGAGGCTTTCTACCCCGCCAAGGCTTGGGGCGATGGCGAACAGCCGGAGCCGGTCTACGACGGCGGCGGTTTCATCGGCCGTGGCGTCGAGGACGGCGCTGAGCATTCCACCGCCGCCGCGCATCTGCGTGTCGTAGATCTGTTTGGCGTCGCCCGTGGCCAGTCCTGGGTAGTTGACTCGGCTCACGCGCGGGTGGGTCGCGAGGAACGCGGCGACGGCTGCGGCGGTGTCGTTTTGTGCGCGGACCCGAACAGGCAGCGAGCGGACGGAGCGGGCGAGGAGGGAGGCGGTTTCGGCCGCGATCATTTGGCCGAGGTTCTTGCGCCACATGGCGACCGGCGCCAGCAGTTCCGCTGGTCCGATGAGTGCGCCGGCGGTCAGGTCTGAGTGGCCGCCGAGGTACTTGGTGGCGGAGTGGATGACGAGGTCTGCGCCGTGGTGGAGCGGGTTCTGGTTGACGGGAGTGGCGAAGGTGTTGTCGACAACGGTCAGCGCACCGGCTGCATGGGCGTGGGTGGTGATCGCGGCGATGTCGAAGAGGTCCAGGGTGGGGTTGGACGGTGTCTCGAAGAACACGATCCGGGTGCTGGCGGTCAGTACGTCGGGCAGTCGGTCGACTTCGTCGGCGCGCAGGAACGTGGTGGTGATGCCGAGCTGGGGCAGGTTGTCCCCGAGGAGTTCGAAGGTGCCTCCGTAGACGTCTCCGATGCACACGATGTGTTCGCCGGTGCGGGTGTGGGCGAGGAATGTCGCGGCTTCGGCGGCCATACCGGAGGAGAAGCCTAGAGCTTGTTCGCCGCCTTCGAGGTCGGCGAGTTTGGCTTCGACTGAGCGGATGGTGGGGTTGAGGCCGTAGCGGGTGTAGAGGTTGCCCGGTTTGCGGCCTTCGACGACGTCGAGGAGGTCGGCGGTGGAGTCGAACGCGAACGTGGAATGCGTGTAGAGCGGGGTGTGGATGGCTCCTTGCGGATCGCGGGTTTCGCCGGCGTGCACGCTTCGGGTGGACAGTCCCTGCTCGTTGGTGTCGGTCATGCCTCTCCTGGTTTTCGTCGATCACGGTTGGGCGTTGTGCGGCCGCTGCAGCGCGGTGGCCGCTTTGGTGATTGCAGCTGCCGCTGTCTCGATTTCCTCGCGTCTGCTCCACCGGCCCAGCGAGAGCCGGACGGCGGCGAGAGCACGTTCGTGGTCGAGGCCCATGGCGCTCAGTACGGGCGATGGGGTGTGGGTGCCGCTGTGGCAGGCCGAGCCGTTGGAGGCGGCGACGCCGGTCGCGGCAGCGAGGAGCTCATGCCCCCGGGTCCGATCGATGCTGA
Organism: Kribbella aluminosa; assembly: GCF_017876295.1. Taxonomy (NCBI): domain Bacteria; kingdom Bacillati; phylum Actinomycetota; class Actinomycetes; order Propionibacteriales; family Kribbellaceae; genus Kribbella; species Kribbella aluminosa. The sequence continues at coordinate 4,499,521 of NZ_JAGINT010000002.1, forward strand.
CGTTGAGGGTGTTGGGCAACCTTGCGCTTTCGGGGCCGTTGAGGTGCACCCGTCCGGGCAGGGCGTCGGAGAGGCGCTCGCGCAGGAGGTCGCGTAGCTGTGCCAGTTCATCGGCGCGGCCGCCGGCGAGTTCGTCCACGGCCAGTTCGGCGGCGGTGCCGAGGGCCACGGCGAGGGCGACGTTCTCGGTGCCGGCCCGGAGGCCGCGTTCTTGGCCGCCGCCGTAGACGACCGGTTCCAGTTGAACGCCGCCACGCACGTACAGGGCCGCGGTGCTTTTCGGTGCGTACATCTTGTGGCCGACGACAGTGAGCAGATCCACCCCGAGTTGATCGACGGCGACCGGGACCTTGCCGGCGGCTTGGGCGGCATCGCTGTGAAACAAGGCACCGTGCCGGTGAGCGAGTTCGGTGAGTTCGGCGATCGGCTGCAGCGCGCCGGTTTCGTTGTTCGCGGCCATGATCGAGACCAGGACGGTGTCGTCGTCCAGAGCGTCGACCAGTGCGGCGGGGTCGACCAGGCCGTCGGCGTCGACCGGCAGCACGGTTACCCGTACGCCGTGCAGCCGCTGGAGTGCTCGGCAGGTCTCGAGGATCGCTGGGTGTTCGGTGGCCTGGGTGATCACATGAGGCCGCGGCCGCCCGGAGGCGAGAACGACTCCGCGCAGCGCCAGGAGGTTCGCTTCGGACCCTGAGCCGGTGAACACGACCTCGCTGGGTCGGGCGCCGATCAGGGCGGCGACTTGCGCGCGGGCGGCGGCCAGTGCGGCCTGGGGATCAGCACCGTACGCGTGGCTACTGGAGGGGTTGCCGAAGAAGGTGGTCAGGTACGGCGTCATCGCCTCGGTCACCCGCGGGTCGACGGGGGTGGTGGCGTTGTAGTCCAGGTAGATCGGACCGTCGGCTAGAGCCGGATGAGTCACCGGTTTCTCCTCGGGTGGGTTTCGTACATGCGCGCTGCCACGACGAGGCCGGACAGTGCGGTCAGGGCGGCCACGGTCCACACGGCCGCGGGGATGCCCCACAGGTCGGCGATGATGCCGGCGAGCAGCGCACCGACGGCGAAGCCTCCGTCGCGCCACAACCGGTACACACCGACGGCACGTGCCCGCCAGGCGGGGTGCGCGACGTCGCCGATCGTGGCCAGCAGCGTGGGATAGACCATCGCCGTACCAAGACCAAGGAATGTGACCGCGACGAGCCATTGCCCGAAGGTGTCGCCTGCTGCGACGAGGGCCAGCGCGCCCGCCTGCAGCAGCATCCCGGCCGTGATCAGCCCTTTGCGCCCCCACCGGTCGGACAGTGCGCCGGTCGCAAGTTGCCCGAACCCCCAAACGGCCGGGTAGAGCGCACCGAGCAGACCGATCCGGGCCAGTGACAGGTGATGGGCGGCGAACAGGATCGGGAACAGACCCCAGGCCATGCCGTCGTTCAGGTTGTTCACCAGCCCGGCCTGCGACGCCGAGGACAGCGCTGGTTCCTTGAAGCTGGTCAGCGTGAAGACCTGCGCGGTCGTCAGATCGCCACCCGGGGTCGGAGTGCCGCGTGCCGCTTCGTGGTGCGCGTGGCCGCGGGTCTCACGCACGGCCAGGGTGGACAGGCCGAGGCCGAGCGCGGCGAACGCGGCGCCGAGAAGGAACGGCGCGGGTCGCAGACCGTAGGCGTCGGCCAGGTAGCCGGTGGCCATCGCGGTGGCCGCGACGGCGAGGTAGCCGGCGGCTTCGTTGAGCCCCATCGCCAGGCCCCGCCGGGCTGGGCCGACGAGGTCGATCTTCATGATCACGGTCGTCGACCAGGTCAGTCCCTGGTTGATCCCGAGGAGCACGTTGGCGGCGATCACCCAACCCCAGTTCGGGGCCCAGATCAGCAACAGCGGCACGGGTAGCCCGATCAGCCACCCGGCGACCAGAACCGGTTTGCGGCCGTAGCGGTCGGACCAGGTGCCGGCGAAGAAGTTGGTGGCGGCCTTCACGGCACCGAAGGCGAGGATGAAGGTCAATGCCCCGGTGTACTTGGTGAGTCCGAACGTCTGGTCGGCCAGCAGCGGCAACACGATGCGTTCCTGGCCGAGCATCCCGCCGACCAGGGCGTTGACCGCGACCAGTAACACGAACTGGGCAAGGTTGGCGCGCAGCCCCAGTCGCGGGGCTTTGGCTTCGGTAGTCATTTCAGGGTCCGGCCGGTGGCGACGGACCAATCGTCCGGGCCGCCGTCTAGCACCTGTACGCCGCGGTGGCCCGCGCGTTGCAGGATGCTGGCGCCGGTCATTGCTCGCTCGCCGTGCCCGCACATCACCACCACCGGCCCGGCATCGACATCCCCTGCGCGGTCACGTAACGCGCCGAGTTCGAGGTGCTCGGCTCCCGGGAGATGCCCGGCATGGAACTCGCTGTCCTGGCGGACGTCGAGGACGTGGCTGTCGCCGACCTGGTCGGGTTTCAGCAAGGGCGTGGTGGCGGTCGCGCCGTTCCATCCGGGCATTCCACCGGCGAGTTCGCCGAGGGGAAGTCGGAAGCCGATCTTTGCCGCCTGCCAGGCCAGGTCGCCGAGGTCTTGGTCGCGGTTGCGGATCACCAGGTAGGGCGTGGTGGCCTGCAGCAACCACCCGAGCCAGGAAGCGAACTGTGCCCGTAGCGGGATGGAGATCGCACCGGCGACGTGGCCGGCGGCGAAGTCGCGGACCGGGCGCACATCGATCACCACGGCGCCCGACGAGACCGCAGCTGTGAAGCTTTCGGCGGGAAGCGCCGGCACCTGCTGGTCTTCCTCGATCAGGGCAGGACCCCGGCGATTGGCTTCCGGCAACTGCAGGAAGTAGGGCGGGAAGGTCCCCAGCCCAGCGAGCAAGCGCCCGACGAACTCGTCCTCGTCTCGCACCTGCAGCAGCGGGTTCGCTCGCTTCTCCTGGCCGATGGTGGAGACTCGTTCACCGCCTTGAGGAGCTGAGCAGAACGATCCCGCACCATGAGTCGGTAGGACTGCTGTTGCGTCCGGCAACGCGGCCAGCCGTTGCAGCGACCGGTACTGCAACCGGGTCAGCTGCTCGGTCTGATCAGTGCCGGCCAGATCGGTGCGAGCGGCGCCGCCGACGATCAATGACCCGCCGGTGAACACCCCCAGCTGCGCCGGTCCGTCGAGGAGCTCGAAGGACAGATGCTCGCCGGTATGGCCCGGCGTCGCGAGGGTCCGCAAGGTCAGGCCACCCAGGTCGATCTCGTCACCATCGGCCAGGCCTTCGTGCGCGTACTCACGGCCGCCCGCGGCGGATGCCAGCAGCCGCGCTCCGTCCACCGCAGCGAGCTGGACCGCACCGGACAGAAAGTCGGCATGCAAATGGGTATCGGCCGCGAACGCCACCGTCAGATTCCGCCGCTCGGCCTCCATCCGCAGCGCCCGTAGATCCAGCGACGGGTCGACGGCCAGCGCGCGTCCATCGCCCAGGTCGACCAGGTAGGACGAGTTGCCCAGCCCTTCGTCGACCACCGCGGCGATCATCTTGCTCAGTTCATCATTCACTCCTACACTATTCCATGAATCTTTGGAGGAATGTCAATGGGTGACCCGGTGGCCAAGGCAGCACTGTTCGAGCAGTTCGCGCAGGTCGGCAAAACGCTCGGCAGCGCCAAGAGGCTGGAGTTGCTGGACCTGCTGGCCCAGGGCGAGCGTTCGGTCGAGGTGCTCGCCGGCCGCGCGGACCTGGGGTTGACGACTGCCTCCAACCATCTGCAACTGCTGCGTCAGGCCGGGCTGGTGACTGCTCGCAAGGACGGCACGAAGGTCTACTACCGGCTCACTGGAAGCGATGTGGCTGCGCTGTGGGCGCAGTTGCGCGACGTCGCCTCGGAGCATGTGGCCGAGGTCGATCGGGCCCGCCGCGCCTACCTGGGCGACGATGACATCGCCGAGGTCACCCGTGACGAGTTGCTGCGCAGGTTAAAGGCCGGTGATGTGACGGTCGTCGATGTCCGCCCTGGTGAGGAATACAGCGCGGGCCATATCCCGGGCGCGGTGTCGATCCCGGTCGACGAGCTCGCCGACCGGCTGGCCGAGCTGCCCGCCGGTACGACCATCGTGGCGTACTGCCGCGGCTCGTACTGCGTGATGGCCCACGAGGCCGTGCGGACCCTCAACGCCGAAGGACTGCAGGCGGTTCGGCTCAGCGACGGGATGCTCGAATGGCGGCTGGCCGATCTCCCGGTCGCCAGCTGAGCGCCACCCCGACAAGTTGCATGGAGGCATCGTGGGGATCGAAGAGACCCTGAGCCAGGTGCGCTCACGCCTCCCGCGGCTGAACCCCGCTGAGGTCTACGCGGCCAGCAAGGACGAAGACACGTACCTCGTCGACACGCGACCGGAGTTCCAGCGGCGTGAAGCCGGCGAAATCGCCGGGGCGATCGTCATCGAGCGCAATCACCTCGAATGGCGGCTGGACCCGAGCAGTGACGCGCGGATCCCCGAAGCCGCGCACACGGGCATTCGTTGGATCGTCCTGTGCGAAGGCGGGTACTCCTCCAGCCTCGCAGCCGATTCCCTACGGCAGATCGGGCTCCACCGCAGCACCGATATCGTCGGCGGCTTCAACGCCTGGCGAGCGGCCGGCCTGCCGATTGTTCGGCCCGGCGAAGGCCGCACGCCGCCGAGCGCGACCCCGACCGGCTGACAGCCCTCCAGCAAGGCTAGGTGAGGTCTACCCGGTTGGTGTGCCACACCCCGGCGGCCGCGGCGACCAGCGCGTAGAGCGCGAGCACGACCCCGCCTTGCCAGGGTTGCAGGAAGTCCTGGTCGGTCAACGTGATCTGGGTCAGGGCACTGGCCGACGGACCTGGCAGGTAGACGGTCCAGTCCTGCAGTGCGGGGATCCGGGTGACGATCGGTTCGGCCACGAACAGATACACCAGCAGACCGACGACGGCCGCGACCTGGTCGCGAAGCCACGCTCCGAGCCCGATCCCGAGGAGTGCGAACAGAGCCACAGCGGCGACAACGCCGGCGAGAGTTGCCGGTACTCCGTTGCCGGTCAGGGTCGGGTCGATGCCTCGTGCCTTCAGCCACGGCCAGGCGATCGCGGTGACCACCGCGATGCAGGCAGCGGCGTACGCCGCGCCGACTGCCGCGTAGGTGACGAGCTTGGCGAGCAGCACGCGGCTGCGATGTGGAGTGGCGAGGAAGGTGGTTGTCGCGGTGCGGTGCCGGTACTCACCGGTGATACCGATAGCCGCCAGTACTGCAACCAGGGTCTGTGCGCCACCCGCACTGGTCCCGAACAGCAGCCGTTGACCGGCCGCAGTCGCCAGCGGCGGCGCCAGGGTGTCGGGATCATCGTTGAACGCAATGTTCAGGCTGGCGAACAGCGCGGTGAGTGCCATGGTGGCCAGAAGCAACCAAAGCCACAGGCGGGTCGACAACAGCTTGGCGAACTCGCCTCGGATCAAGGCAACCATCAGACTCCTACCTCCGAGGCGCTGGTTCCTTGCCGCGTCTCCGCGTCGGTCAGGGTGAAGAACAGTTGTTCCAGATCGCCGTCGCGTTCGGCGAGCCAGTGCAGCTCCACCCCAGCCAGGTAGGCGATTCGCCCAACGGCCGAGGCATCCAGGCCAGTGACCAACAGTTGGCTATCGCCGTTCGATTCGACGGTGACGCCGGCGTGCTCGGTCAACGCGGCACGAAGCGGCCCGCTCTGCTCAGCGCGCACCTCGACGACGCCGCGCTGCTGGCCGGTCAGCTCGTTGACGGCTCCCTGGTAGAGCAGGCGACCGTCGGCGATGATCACGACATGGTCCACGAGTTGCTGCATCTCGGTGAGGACATGGCTGGAGACCAGAACGGTCCGACCCTCAGCCGCCAGGCCCCTCAGTAGCCGGCGCATCCACACAATCCCTTCGGGATCGAGCCCGTTGGCGGGTTCGTCCAGCACGAGGACCTGCGGATCGCCGAGCATCGCTACGGCCAAGGCCAGACGCTGACGCATCCCCAGCGAGTAGCCGCCGATCTTGCGGCCACCCGCGGTGGACAGGCCCACCAGTTCCAGCACCTCGTCAGCCCGCTGTCCGGGAAGATCATTGACTGCGCAATAGACGCGCAGGTGCCCGCGTCCCGACCGGGCAGGATGGAAGCCGCCCGCATCGAGCGCCGCCCCCACAACTGTGGCCGGGGCGGGGATGTCGCGATAGGCGACGCCGCCGATCGTCGCGTCTCCAGCATCGGGTCGGACCAAGCCCAGCAGCATTCGCAAGGTAGTCAAGTGGCGGGACAGACACCATTGACGTTTCCGCAGGTCATCCCTGAAGGAGCGGGGCCGGTCAAGAGGTGCTTTGACCGGCCCCTTGTTCTTGTCCGCTGGGTTGGAGACGCGCCGAGGAGGCGTCGTGGTCAAGGCTCGGGCGGAGCCCGACCGCGTAGCGGCCGTCGGGCCTTGAGGACGGCGCCGATTGGCGCATGCTGTGGGCTGCGGAGAAGAGTCTTCGGCGGCTTCCTTTGGTTGATGTCTGGGTGTGCGTTGCGCTCGTCATGGCCGGGTGGTCCCGGTTGGTGGCAGGCCCGGTTGAGGGCTGCTGTCATCCCTTCGCCGCCTGGTGGCCGGCATGATGGGGTTCGCGGTGTTGCTGGTCAGCGGGGTCAATCAGAGGGGCGACCGCGCCGTTGCTGACGAAGCTGGGGGGTCTTGACCTGCACGACCTGCGCTGACCGGTTCGGGGCGAGACCGGCGGTTCATGCCGCCGTGCTCGCGAGAGGTTTCGTTGGCTGGCTCAGATTCAGGGCGCGGACGTGATGGTCGCGCAGCGCGTAGAAGACATACTCCAGTTGGCGGCGCCCGGCCGCGACGACACCGATGTTGTGGCCGCGCCGGGCAGCGACCCGATCGCGGAACTGCCCGACCAACGTCGTGCCGGGCAGGATCTGCACCGACTCGACCACCGCCCAGCGGACCAGTCGGGACCCCTGCTTGGTGATCCGGCCGCGGTGCACGTGGGTATCGGACTCGTGGTGGGTCGGGGTCAGCCCGGCCCAGCAGGACAGCTGCTCCGGCCGGGCGAACCGGTTGATGTCGCCGATCTCGGCCACCAGCACCGCAGCCAGGGTCGGACCGATCCCCGGGATCGTCTGCACCGCGGCATAGCCCGGGTCGGTCGCCAGCCGCCCGCGCACCATGCCGGCGACGTGGTCGATCTCGAAGTCGAGCCCGTCCATCACCCGGCGCAGCGACCCGATCCGGGCCGCATACGGAGCCGCGAGCTGCGAGGAGTCCCGCAGCCGGTCCAGCAGCGCGGTTCCGTCGATCCCGAACAGGTCACTCATCGCCACCTGGACCCCGCACTTGGCCAGCACCGCATGCACCTCGGCCTTGCAATGGCTGCGCAGCCCGACCAGCTTCGCCCGGTGCCGGACCAGCTCCCGCAACTCCCGGACCGCCGGCGGCGCGATCCACGCCTCCGGCAGCCGCCCCATCCGCAACAGATCGGCCAGATCGGCTGCATCACGCTCGTCGTTCTTCACCCGCCGGTACTCGAACGCCTTCACCCCCAACGGATGCGCCAGATGCACCACCGCGCCCTGCTCCCGCAACGCATCCACCGCCCAGTACCAGCCATAGGTGGCCTCCAACACCACCTCCGGGCTCTCCCCGGCCCGGGCGATCACCGCCGCCAACCGATCGACACCGTTCACGATCCGGACCCGCTCGAGCACCTCACCCTCGGCCGTCATCCGCACCAGCACCGACCGGCGCCGATGCAGATCCATACCCACAAACTGCCGTCCCGCGTAGCCTTCCATCAGGGGCCTCCTTCGTCGTGAAACGCGAGCAACCCCAGCATCCGCCGGGGGAAACCCACGAGGAGCGGAGGCCCCGCTCCTTCATCGCATCAGAGACCACATCTGGCGTCAGCAGGCGGGCCCTGCTCCCTCCAAAGCGGGCCCGCCGAGCGGGCTACAGCCCACCCGGCGGAGGTCGGGAGGCTACGGCCGAAGCGTCGCGCGAATCTCTTCCGCGAGCGCGCGGCTACCCGCAGCAACAAACTTACGCTTCACACCCATAGCCTTATTGATCTCGGGCAGGCTATTAAATCCATAGTCGAGTCCGATCGGCTCGCCGGTGAGGTCGATAGCGACGCCTCCCGCAGCATGCAGTATGAAATGCCCCGGCAGGAAATCCCAAGCGGCGAAGCCCTTTTGGATCTCAATGGTGGCGTCGGTGAACCCGGCGGCCACGTGCGCAAGGCATACGGAGCCATGCCCTTGACCGATCCGACCTTTCCGCTTGCCGTCTTCACCTACGGCGCCGAGCGCTTCCATGAACTGGCGCTGCTCGGCTAGCGGCAGGAATCTCTCTTCGGGACGCATCAAATAGTTCGTCACCAATGCCTGATTCATTGCTACATCAGACGGCCGATCCAGGAGGTGCCATTCGTCGTCGGCCGTAACCGCAAAAGCGCGGTCGCTCCCGTCCTCGTAGTGCGCACCCACATAGAGCTGAACGCTATGGAAGATGTCGCCCACGACAGACACGATTGGCCGCTTAAGAGACAGCGAGTAGACCATGATGTGGGTATATCCCAGCAGCGCCCGAACGGCTAGCTCGCTGGTATCCAGCGGATCCACGAGCACGCAAAGATCGGGATTCGCATCGGACCCAACAACCTCAGGGTCGGATTCCTCTGAAGCGTAAATAAAGGATGGCATGAACTCGGCCAAAAGTTCTTTGTAGCGCTCGTGCATCAACAAGTCGTAGTCGGACAGAAAGTTGTCCTCGTGGCGTGGATTCTCGTTCTCCGCACGCCGACCAGTGAGAGCGGCGTTCACGAGCTTAGGTCGCAGGTCGGACAGCAGAACCCTGACCACGCCTACTATGTTCTCGGCAAGCTCGGGAACTTGGTTCTTGTCCACGTGAAATTCACCCATTCTCGATTTATCGAAGCTCTAGGGGAGGCTCAATGCCGGGAGGACTCATGGTAGCGGCAATGAATACGGCTTCGAAGTCAGCAGCCCGCACGATCTGTGCGCCCGTCAGGTCGTCGAAGTTGGTAACCGCAAGCGTGAGGTCTTTCGTCATAGCGCCGAACACCGCGAAGTAGAGTTCTGCACGCGGGTACCTCTGACGAATCTCGCGAGCGATCTGCCCAATCACATCAGCATGCTTGACCTCAAAATCACAAATCACTATCGTCGGCGCATCCTCCGTCTCTGGAAAGAATGAAGACTTGTCAAGCTCTATCCCGTCGCGGACTTTATTGCACCGCAGGTACCCAATTGGGCACCGCGAAAACCTTGACGAGGACAGAAACGTAGCCATGACGAGTCCGGCCTCATTGATCCCAAAGCATGCGTCCACGTCTAAGCGCTTGCCGAGATTCTTGATCTGCTGCGATAGGCGCTCTACGCCATACCCAAAGGTTGTCCACGTGAGGTCCAGTAGGCGTCCCGGGCGAGGGTTCGGCAGCGTGAATAGGTTGATTTCAGAGTTCCCGTACTCGACCGTGGGGGCCGAGATGATGAAATCCGTTCCGACCTGCTCATAGTGATCAATCGAACTCGCATTGGGGCTCTCAAGACCGCGAACTTCAGTCTCAGTGGATTGGCCACCGACTGGCCTAGGTTCAGTCGGCTTGTAAGCCTTCAACGCCAATTGATCCTCAATCGGCAACCTTTCGTACGACTCCGCGATAAGATCTGCGGGAGTGATTTCCTCATCCGAGATACCCATCGGACCCCTGCCATAAGCAGAACACAAGATCAACAGGCTAGAAATCGACGGCGGCGACCCATTGCCACGCACTCTCGCCCATGATTCCCAGGCATTGATTGTCGTGCCACCTAGGGAAGTTTGATTCCCGGTGACTTCGTTATAGCGCGCGGCCGCATGATCTTGAGATAGACCTGCGGCGTACCTGAAAGCCTGAAGACTCGGAACCTCAGGGTATCGCGACATCAGCTCCGTGGCCGCAGCCTTTACAGAACCCATCTGCGCCCAAAGCTTCTTTCCCTGTGAAGCTAATTCCCTACCGCGCTTCTGCGGACTTTGGGCTGACACATCCGATGATGTCGAGATTCCCATGACTTTGTTGACCTTTCACGCTTCTATGCCTGATTCCTCCACTCTACCCATCTGGATGGGCAACTGCAGCGACACCTGCCCACGAGCCCGTCCAGACTCCCCCCATCACACAGGTGTCAAGCGGCCTCACTGACTGTCACGGTGATTGAGCAATACCCCTGTCGGGCCGGTGAGTCGGACGGGGCATCCGCCGAACAGCCACACATAGGAGGTCTTGGATGTCTCGCGGTGTGGAGTGGTGATGTTGACCGGCAGTCAGGAAGTGGGCGCACTCATCGAGTCCGGCCGGAGCCTGCCGCGCCGTTTCCTGCTGGTCCGGCATAAAGACATTTCGGGCGTCTCAGGAACCGGCTTAGTTGCGGAGGGGACATTGTGGTCATCGGGCGCAGTGGCTTTGCACTGGCCAGGCCATCCCTCCGCCACCTCGGTTTGGTCGGGCATCTTGGACTTGATTGCCGCTCATGGCCACGATGGCGCAACAGAAATTGAGTGGATCGATGACGGGCCGGATATCTCGGCGTCGTCTCTCAAGCAACCGAAGCAACCGGAGCGCGACAGCAAAGGTTGGCCGATCCTGAATCGACGCGAATGCATCGGGGTAGGCGAATGAAGCTAGTTCACGGGGAAATCATGGAGATAGTGGAAAAGAAAGAGCCGTTCGTCGCTGTTTACATACGCGAATTTCCGCTGATGAGCGCAACGGAAATGCGCCGTGCTCGCGACGGACTGATTAGCTTCGCTAGGTCGCGGGGGCTAGTGGTAAACGAGATTTTTGAGGAGAAACCGGAGACGGTGCCGAACGCTTTTGCGGCTATGAATGCGAAGTTCCAAGCGTCTACGGGAAACGTCCTTATCATGCCTGGCGTGCATCACCTAGCGGGACTCGGAGATAACCCGCTGGACGTACTGAAAGCCTTCCATAGCTACGGCGTAGAGGTGTTGATTGCCGGACACGTCGAATAGACCCGTCAGGGTGGTTGGTGTGCAAGGGGAAGGGGCGAGCCTTCCCGATTGTTACCCGGTCACCCTGACTTCGGCGGGGCGCGGTGTGGTGTGACCATTCCGCCCGACGGGAAAGAGAGCCACGCCCGCCCCGCCGTTTCCAAGACGCAATCCTCCGCTCGCGCCTGACCCCTGCGTATGGCACTTCACAGCGAGCGGGGGATTGCCTAACTGAATAGCAACACCTGATCTCGTAACCCGTGACCGCAACTCACGGAGTACCTACCTTTCCCCCGAGAGGTAGGTACTCCGTGGCGGTCGCGGGTTACTTGTTGCTCCGGGCAATGGCCGTGCAGATGCACGTGCAAGCGCGGGTGCAGATGGCTATGGCATTCAAGCGTTAAGGGGTTGACAGGCAGGTGTACGGGAATTGCAACTTCCTGCAACCGAGACTGGTTGGTCTTGATTTATTCCGTTGCTTGGGGCAAGGATGGCTCCCCCGTTCAGCAGATTGGAGGTGGTTGCCCAGAGCATCCAAGGCGTCAGGTGGAGGTTATCCACAGGGTGTCTGACGCGGTCTGCTCAGGTGTGCTGGACTGGGTGGTGTCAAGGGGAACTGGTCCCCACCGAATGACTCTTTGAGGAGGTGGTTACTTGCGTTTTAGTCAGCGTGTGTGGTTCTCGACTCGCTGCGCGTGTGGTGCGCGGAAAGCCAAGGGCCGAGCTGGCTGTGAGAAGTGTGTACGGCGTTACCGCTTCGTGCGGAATGACCGTGCCAACGGTTGCCGGTAAGCCTCACGACCGGCAGTCAACGGGGTCGCCCTCTCTCTCATATTCGAGGAGATCGAGAGGGGGTGATGAGTACTGATTATTTCGGTGTCGCTGCTGCTGACGTTTGCTGTTGGCGT